>NZ_JAQZRK010000026.1:0-78432 GCF_028737495.1 Enterobacter cloacae complex sp. 2022EL-00981 | reverse complement strand
TCTTAACCACCCGCTGATCAAGGCGATTGAATACTGGATCACGCCGACGCTATTTGATTACGGACTGGGGACCAGCTGCCGTCATCCGGTGCAGATTGCCATTGGCGAGCCTGATGAACTGGAGAGCCTGCGGCTGGTAAGTAACAGCACCAGCCTGGGCTTCTGTTATCTCACCCTGAAACAGAGCGACCAGATGAATGCACTGCAGGCTCGGCGGCTGATCAATATCATCCATCTCTCAACGCTGCTGCATACGCTCCCGCTGAACGAAGGGTTGATTACACCAACAGAAGAGCTGCTTCCAGGCCTGCCTATTCCCCGGTGGCCGGACTTAACGCACGTTTCTTTACCGGCAGCGTTAACCCTCGTCTACCATTTGCCCGTTGAGTTACACACCATGGCAAACCAGCTAAAACAGTATCTTGCGCAGCAGGGCTGCGAACTGACCGTTATCTTTCACGATGCGAAGACGTGGGACGGATGTCCGCAGCTTGCCGATGCGGACATGATGATGGGAGACAGGCTGATTGGCGAAGCGCCGGAGTATACACTTGAACAGTGGCTTCGGTGCGATACCCTCTGGCCGCATCTGCTAAGCGCGCCGCAAGTTGCGCATCTGCAAGCCACGCTGGATGCCGTTCAGACTCAGGCCGATGAGCAGGCAAGACACGCTGGCCTGAGAGCCATCTTTACCCGGCTGATGGATAATGCGGTGCTGACGCCCCTGTTTAACTACCAGTATCAAATTAGCGCGCCACCGGGAGTAAACGGAATACGACTGAATACCCGTGGCTGGTTTGATTTCACTGAAGCCTGGCTTCCAGCCCCCCGGTCGTGAAGAAGCTGGTCGTCGCCGAAGTCAGACGGTAACATAATGTTTTTACCGTAACTGTCGAGATGATTTATGAAACGTGCCGTCGTCGTGTTCAGCGGAGGACAAGATTCCACTACCTGCCTGGTTCAGGCGCTTCACCAGTACGATGAAGTGCATTGTGTCACTTTCGATTATGGCCAGCGCCATCGCGCTGAAATCGACGTTGCCCGCGAACTGGCGCTGAAACTGGGCGCACGCGCGCATAAGGTGCTGGACGTCACGCTGTTAAACGAACTGGCCGTCAGCAGCCTCACTCGCGACAGTATTCCTGTTCCTGATTACAAACCTGACGCCAGCGGTATTCCCAATACCTTTGTGCCGGGCCGTAATATTCTTTTTCTGACCCTGACGGCCATCTACGCCTACCAGGTGCAAGCCGAAGCGGTGATCACCGGCGTTTGCGAAACCGACTTCTCCGGTTACCCGGACTGCCGCGACGAGTTTGTGAAAGCGCTTAATCTTGCGGTAAATCTGGGGATGGCCAAGGAGACGCGCTTTGAAACGCCGCTAATGTGGCTTGATAAAGCGGAAACCTGGGCACTGGCGGACTACTGGGGCAAACTGGATCTGGTTCGCAGCGAAACCCTGACCTGCTACAACGGCATTAAAGGCGACGGATGCGGCCAGTGCGCCGCCTGTAACCTGCGTGCCAATGGCTTGAATCACTACCTGGCAGATAAAGCCGGTGTGATGGCCGCAATGCAGAAAAAAACCGGGCTGAAATAGGGTTATTTGACCGTGCTGTCGAACAGTTTTACACCGGCAGCACGCGTGACTTTCATTAGCGTCGTCAGTGTTGGATTGCCATTATCAGACAAGGTTCGGTATAGCTGCTGGCGGGAAAGACCTGCTTTGGCAGCAATTTCACCTATGCCGCCGCGGGATTCGATGACCTGGCGGAGTGCAATGAGATAGGCAGGGATCCCCTGATCCTCATAAATTTCTTCCAGTGCTATTTGCAGGTAAAGTTGAGCGTAGGAAGGGTTTTCACGAAGCATTTTTACAACCGCATCGTGATGGTTAACAGAACTTGAATAGTGTCGTTTAGAAGTGCTCATCTGTTTTTCCTTTAGATAGATGATCTTTCAAGAAATCTACCGCCTGTTTAACATCTTGTTTTTGACTCTTCTTGTCACCACCGATGAGTAACAACAAGACCCTCTGATGCTCTACGGCAAAATAGATCCTGTAACCGGGACCACTATCAATTCGCATCTCCCAAACACCTTCTCTAAGGTATTTGTAATCACCAAAATTATGCTTTATTGCACGGTTAATACGCATAAGGATCCGTAAAACGGTCTCCGGATCCTTTCTACGCATCCTGGTTATCCACTCCTCAAACGGCACTTTGCCGTCACGGGTCCGATAACGCTCAACAACATAGTCCCTGTCCATTATTCTATCCCTAGAAAAACACTTTGTCTTTTATAAAAGACAAAAATCACACGATCATCAACTCCAGCTTTTCCCGCAACTCCCCTTCCAGCGGCAGTGCTTTCTGCGTTTTCAGATCGATACAAACGAAGGTGATCAGCGCATCGGCTACCACCTGCCCTTCCGGATCCAGCGTCACGACCTGACTGAGCACGCCGCTCTTCCCGTTTAGCTGTTGCACCTGGCTGGTCACTGTAAGCACATCCCCCAGCACGGCCGGGCGACGGTAGTTGATATTGATGTTGACGACCACGAACGCGATGTTGTGCGCGGTCAGCCATTGAAAGCTTTCGCTGTTTTCCAGCCCATCCCAGCGCGCCTCTTCAAGAAATTCGAGATAGCGGGCGTTATTAACGTGCTGGTAAACATCAAGATGAAAACCGCGTACTTTGATTTTTGTCTGCATAGCGCAATAGCCTTTACTGTTGTTATAGGATAAGAGGTCAAGACTGGTATGACCTCTTTATCCTGGCAAACTTTTGCGGCTGTGCAAGTAAAACTGAGATTACAACGTCAGGTGTGAGAGGTTGCGCTCAACCAGTGAACTGCCCATCCCCGGAACCTGCCTGAGGTCGTCAACCGTTTTAAACGGGCCGTACTCTTCACGGTAGCTGACGATAGCCTGCGCTTTTTTGAGCCCTACGCCGTTCATCACGCGGGCGAGATCTTCAGCCGAGGCCGTATTGATGCTGACGCGTGTACCGTCGTCCTCTGTGCTTTTGCCAGGTTCAGCGGCTTTAGTTTGGGCAGATGCTTGTGCAGCGGGGTCCGTTTTGCTCTGTACAGACTGCGTTTTGGCTGCGGGGGACGCCGCCAGTGCGCCTGCGCTCATTCCGGTGGTGGTAATAGCCAGTGTGATTAGCAGTGCTTTGATTCCACATTTCATGCTGTTATCTCCTTGTTTGTTGACAGCCACGTCACCATAGCCGTCAGCCAAAAGAGGCTCAAACATGCGTTTGCAGAAATGGAAAAGGCCGCGAAAGCGGCCTTCAGGGTTTGCAGAGCGTTACGAAAATCTGCGAGCAGATACGTAATTATTGCTGCTGAGTGATGGCATCGCCCAGCTTGATTTTGGCTTCTTTACGCAGGTTGCTCATCATCGCTTCGAAAGCAATCTGGGCATTGTTCTGGGTGATACCCTGAACCATTGCTTTCTTTTGCGCTTCTGGCATGGTGCCGGCTTTCACTTCATCCAGCGCCAGCAGAACGACGTTCCCCTGCATGTCGGTTGTTGTCCCGAAGCTCGGTTTGTCTTTCGCTGGCAGGCTCAGACCAAACACAGCCTGGCTGATTGGGTCCTGACCGGTACGGCTCAGCGTTTTCGCGTCACCGAAGCTCAGACCCGCCGCTTTCAGGGCGTCTTCTTTACCGGCTTTCAGGTCAGCCAGGATCTTCTCAGCATCCAGTTTTGCCTGCTGTTCCGCTTTGCTATGTTTAACCTGCGCCACAACCTGATCTTTCACTTCCGCCAGCGGTTTTACCGCTTCAGGCTTGTGCTCGCTCACGCGCAGAACAAACGCACGGTCACCGTCAACGGTAATGATATCGGAGTTGCTGCCCGGCGTACCGTTCTCACCCACCAGACCACCGTTGAAGATGGCATCCGAAACCGGTTTGAAGTTCAGCTCTTCCGGCAGGTTGTCACGGCCAAACCAGCCGGTCTCTACCGCTTTCACGCCAGCAGCCTGCTCTGCACCGGCCAGAGATTCGTTGTCGTTGCTCGCCGCATCGCTCACTTTCTGCTGCAGAGCATAGTACGCATCAAGCGCTTTTTCCTGCTTCACTTTGGCGGCGATATCATCACGCACCTCAGCCAGTGGTTTGGTTTTAGCGGCTTCGATATCATCCAGACGCGCAACCAGGAAACCAACGGACGATTTAATCACACCCGACAGCTGGCCCTTGTCTTTCAGACCGGCATTTTTCAGCTCATCCGGCGTAGTCGCCGCTTCCAGCCAGCCCATATCGCCGCCATTTTTGGCAGAGATGATGTCGGTGGATTTTGCTTTCGCGACGGTGGCGAAATCTGCGCCTTTGTTCAGCTCATCCAGCACCGCTTTGGCATCGGCTTCGGTTTTGGTCTGAATCACGCTGTAGCGGTTACGCTGCGGCTGAGTGAACTGATCCTGATGCTGATCGTAGTAAGACTGGATTTCTGCATCAGTCGCGGTTTCCTGCAACGCAGCAGCATCCAGCTTGATATAGCTCACGCGGAACTGCTCAGGTGCAACAAAGCTGTTTTTATTCTGCTCGTACCAGGCATTAACCTCTGCGTCGCTCACCTGCTGCTTCGCCGCGAGCGCATTCACATCGATGGTCGCCTGACGCACAACACGCTGCTGTGCCACCAGGGCTGCCAGTTCGTCAGTTTCACCTTTGAGCATGAAATCAGTACCAACCACCGCATTGATGAGCTGTTGCGTCGTCAGCTGGTTACGCAGCGCCTGCGCGTATTGATCGGCCGTCATGCCCATCTGATTCACAATGCTGTTATAGCGAGCGTTGTCGAACTTGCCGTTAGACTGGAAAGCCTGAGTCGAGAAGATGGCTTTTTTAACCTGCTCATCGCTGATACCCAGACCCAGTTTTTTGGCATATTGATCGAGGAGCGCTTCGTCAATCAGGCGGTTCAGCGTCTGCTGGCGCAGGGTTTTCATGTATCCTTCGTTCGCAGCCAGCTCTGAGAATTGGTCGCCCAGCTGTTGCTGCATACGGTTACGTTCACCGGCAAACGCGTTCTCGAACTGACCGCGGCTGATTTCCTGGCCGTTCACTTTTGCGGCATAGTTTGCGCCACCGCCGATAAGGTAACTGCTCACGCCGGTCAATATGAACGACACGATAATGATACCGAAAATAATCTTGAGCACGAGACTGTTAGCAGCCGTGCGTAAGCTGTCCATCATGGTGTAACAACACTCCGCTGTAGGTGACTGGTTACCTGACGCTAACGGAAAATCCTGACCGTCGCGCGTAAAGGCGTATTGTGACAAGAAAACGGGGCGATTGTCAGCCCACAACTCGCATAAACTCGCACAAATCAGGTCTGGACAAATAAAAAAGGCACATCAAATGATGCGCCCTTGTACTTTTCGGCTTCCCTGAAACGGGAAAGCAATCAGTTTACTGCGTCTTTCAGCGCTTTACCTGCACGGAAACCCGGCACTTTAGCGGCAGCAATGGTGATCTCTTTACCGGTCTGAGGGTTGCGGCCAGTACGGGCAGCACGCTCTTTAACAGCAAAAGTACCGAAGCCTACCAGTGCAACGTCGTCCCCAGCCTGCAGAGATTCAGTAACAGAAGCAATTAATGCATCTAACGCACGTCCAGCTGCAGCTTTAGAAATATCAGCACCAGCAGCAATTTTGTCAATCAGTTGAGATTTATTCACTGTTCTCTTCCTCTCTTTATAATTTATATCGCGCCTGAATCCTTCACAACGCGACCGCGCAGCAGTTATATCAGGCCTGCCATGACCTTACAACACCCGTTGTTGATGGCTGACCTAATCAGCAATCTAAATTAGCTATACAAAAAAAGGCTGGCAAGTGCGAAATGACTTACCAGCCTTGTTTTTATTGACGCTCTTTGCGCGAGGTCACTATTTTGCGGTCACAACCTGCATTCCGGAGGGTTCATTCTGCAATGCGAGAGTAAGAACCTCCTCAATTCGCTTAACAGGATGGATCTGCAGATCGGCAATCACGTTGTCCGGAATTTCTTCCAGATCGCGTTTATTTTCGTAAGGAATCAATACGGTTTTGATCCCACCACGATGTGCCGCCAGCAGTTTTTCTTTTAACCCACCAATTGGCAGAACCTGACCACGCAGGGTAATTTCACCGGTCATTGCGACATCAGCACGCACCGGGTTACCTGTGAGACAGGAGACCAGCGCGGTACACATCGCGATACCGGCGCTTGGGCCATCTTTCGGCGTTGCCCCTTCCGGGACGTGAACGTGAATGTCGCGTTTTTCGTAGAAATCCGGGTTGATCCCCAGTTTCTCCGCACGTGCGCGAACCACGGTCAAGGCCGCCTGGATGGACTCCTGCATGACTTCACCCAGAGAACCGGTGTAGGTCAGCTTACCTTTACCTGGCACACAGGCGGTTTCGATGGTCAGCAGATCGCCGCCCACTTCCGTCCATGCCAGACCGGTGACCTGACCCACGCGGTTTTCGTTGTCCGCACGACCATAGTCGAAACGCTGAACGCCCAGATAGGCATGCAGATTGTCGCCGTTAATGGTGATGTGCTTCAGGCTCTTATCCAGCAGCAGCTGTTTCACCGCCTTACGGCACAGTTTCGAGATTTCACGCTCAAGGCTACGCACGCCCGCTTCGCGAGTGTAGTAGCGAATGATGCCGATAATCGCGCTGTCTTCGACGGTCAGTTCGTTGGCTTTCAGTGCGTTACGCTCAATCTGTTTTGGCAGCAGATGCTGCTTCGCAATATTCAGCTTCTCGTCTTCGGTATAACCAGACAGACGGATCACTTCCATACGATCCAGCAGCGGAGCCGGAATGTTCATGGAGTTGGAGGTCGCCACGAACATCACATCGCTCAGATCGTAGTCCACTTCCAGGTAGTGATCGCTGAACGCCACGTTCTGTTCTGGATCAAGCACTTCCAGCAGAGCCGAGGCCGGATCGCCACGCATATCCGACGACATTTTGTCGATCTCATCGAGCAGGAACAGTGGGTTTTTAACCCCTACTTTCGCCATCTTCTGGATCAATTTACCCGGCATAGAACCGATGTAGGTACGACGGTGGCCGCGGATTTCCGCTTCGTCGCGTACGCCACCCAGCGCCATACGGATATATTTACGTCCGGTCGCTTTCGCAATGGACTGACCCAGAGAGGTTTTACCTACCCCTGGCGGTCCAACCAGACAGAGGATTGGGCCTTTCAGTTTGTTTACACGGCTTTGTACCGCGAGGTACTCAAGGATGCGGTCTTTAACACGCTCCAGGCCGTAGTGGTCGGTATCCAGGATCTCCTGCGCCTGACGCAGGTCTTTTTTGACCTTGCTGCGGGCGTTCCACGGCACCTGAACCATCCACTCGATGTAGCCACGCACCACCGTCGCTTCAGCCGACATCGGAGACATCATTTTCAGCTTCTGCAGTTCAGCTTCCGCTTTCTCTTTGGCCTCTTTCGGCATTTTTGCCGCGTCGATCTTACGCTTCAGCGCTTCGTTTTCGTCCGGCGCGTCGTCCATCTCGCCGAGTTCTTTCTGAATGGCTTTCATTTGCTCATTCAGATAGTACTCACGCTGCGATTTTTCCATCTGCTTTTTCACGCGGTTGCGAATACGCTTCTCAACCTGCAGCAGATCGATTTCAGACTCCATCATCGCCATCAGATATTCCAGACGTTCATTAACGTCGGACATCTCCAGCACGGACTGTTTGTCCGCCAGCTTCAGCGGCATATGCGCTGCGATGGTGTCCGCCAGACGTGCGGGATCGTCGATGCTGTTCAGCGACGTCAGCACTTCTGGTGGGATTTTCTTGTTCAGCTTGATATAGCCTTCAAACTGGCTAATCGCGGTGCGCACCAGCACTTCCTGCTCGCGCTCATCAAGCTGAGGCGAATCAAGGTACTCTGCCTTGGCAGAGAAATGTTCGCCATTGTCAGACAGGGTGGTAATACGCGCACGCTGCAGGCCTTCTACCAGCACCTTTACGGTGCCGTCAGGCAGCTTCAGCATCTGCAAAATAGAGGCCACGGTCCCGACGGTGAAAAGATCGTTTACACCCGGCTCATCCGTCGAAGCTTCCTTCTGCGCAACCAACATGATTTTTTTATCATGATCCATGGCGGCTTCGAGGCAACGGATAGATTTTTCCCGCCCTACAAATAAGGGTATGACCATGTGCGGATAAACCACCACATCGCGCAACGGCAATACGGGGATTTCAATGCGTTCAGAACGCTCAGGATTCATAGAGCTCTCTCTTAGTTTAGTGTCCGCCAGGTAAACTGGTCATGTAACTGTGCTTCACACAACCATTAACATGTAATCCAGTATATGGGGATGTTTCCCACACATTCAACGCCATGAATACGGAAAAAGTAAAGGGGAGATAAAATCCCCCCTTTTTGATTAACTGCTTGTATGATTTGGTGAATTATTCGCCAGATGCCTGCTGCGCTTCCGGTTTCCCGTAAATCAGCAGCGGCTTGCTTTGACCACCGATAACGGACTCGTCGATAACCACTTTTTCGACATCTTCCATGGAAGGCAGGTCGTACATGGTATCAAGCAGCGCCGCTTCAACGATGGAACGCAGACCACGGGCACCGGTTTTACGGATCATCGCTTTCTTCGCAATTGCATCCAGCGCTTCATCACGGAATTCCAGCTCAACGCCTTCCAGGTTAAACAGCGCCTGATACTGCTTGGTCAGCGCGTTTTTCGGCTCTTTCAGAATCTGGATCAGCGCTTCTTCACTCAGTTCATTCAGCGTAGCCACAACCGGCAGACGCCCAATGAATTCTGGGATCAGACCAAACTTGATCAGATCTTCTGGTTCAACCTGAGACAGCAGTTCGCCTTCGTTCGCTTTCTCGGATTTGGCCTTCACCGTTGCGCCAAAACCAATGCCTGAGCCGGTTTCAACACGGTGGGAGATAACTTTATCCAGACCGGCGAAAGCACCGCCACAGATGAACAGGATCTTGGAGGTATCAACCTGCAGGAACTCCTGCTGCGGATGTTTACGGCCACCCTGCGGGGGCACTGCGGCAACGGTCCCTTCGATCAGCTTCAGCAATGCCTGCTGTACACCTTCCCCTGATACGTCACGGGTGATAGACGGGTTGTCTGATTTACGGGAGATCTTGTCGATCTCATCGATATAGACGATCCCGCGCTGGGCTTTCTGTACGTCGTAATCGCACTTCTGCAGCAGTTTCTGGATGATGTTTTCCACATCTTCACCCACGTAACCGGCCTCGGTCAGGGTGGTGGCATCCGCCATGGTGAACGGCACATCCAGCAGGCGTGCAAGCGTTTCAGCCAGCAGCGTTTTACCGGAACCGGTCGGGCCGATCAGCAGAATGTTACTTTTACCCAGCTCAACGCCATTGCTGGTATCACCGTTACGCAGGCGTTTGTAGTGGTTATATACCGCTACCGCCAGCACTTTCTTAGCCTGCTCCTGACCGATGACATAGTCGTCCAGATGATGACGAATTTCATGCGGTGTCGGCAGCGCGCTACGCTCACGGTGAGGCGCTACTTCTTTAATCTCTTCGCGAATGATGTCATTACATAAATCAACACATTCGTCGCAGATATACACGGACGGCCCGGCAATCAGTTTACGCACTTCATGCTGGCTTTTGCCGCAAAAAGAGCAGTACAGCAGTTTGCCCGAACCATCTTTGCGTTTATCTGTCATGAGTCCAAACCTCTTTTTAAGTTCTTTGTGCCGCACATGACGACGCAAATGCCATTTTCAGACGCAAGCTGCTCTCAAGCAGAGTGCCGCTTTACCTTAGTATAGCGGCACACTCGCGTCGCGGGCATCAATTACGATGGGTCAAAATGGAGTCGACTAAGCCGTACTCAACAGCCTCTGAAGCAGAGAGGAAGCGATCGCGCTCGGTATCGCGCTCGATCTGCTCAAGAGATTGACCCGTATGCTGCGCCATAAGTTCATTCATGCGCGCTTTTACTTTCAGAATTTCGCGGGCGTGGATTTCGATATCCGTCGCCTGCCCCTGGTAACCACCCAGCGGCTGGTGAATCATCACACGGGAATTCGGCAGGCAGAAACGTTTGCCTTTTGCCCCTGCGGTTAACAGGAAGGCACCCATAGATGCTGCCTGACCCATACAGATAGTGCTCACATCAGGCTTGATGAATTGCATGGTGTCATAAATGGACATACCTGCCGTAATCACGCCGCCTGGGGAGTTAATGTACAGGTAAATGTCTTTTTCCGGGTTTTCCGCTTCCAGAAACAGCATCTGCGCCACGATCAGGTTCGCCATGTGGTCTTCCACCTGGCCGGTCAGAAAGATAACGCGTTCCTTGAGCAGACGGGAATAGATATCAAAAGAACGCTCACCACGTGAGGTCTGTTCAATAACCATTGGCACCAGAGCCATATGGGGTGCAAAGTTATCTCGTTCGCCACTGTATGACATTTCCGTCTCCTGGATCAAAATTGAAAACACCTGCTGTACTGATTGTAACCTTACGGACGGATTATCAGCCAGTCTCATTCATCTGATTACACACTTATGGGGTTTACATTGCCCTATTTCAAGCATAACAACCTTTTGTTGTTACGCTAACACCGAAAGGGCGTTTTAGCACCCTTCCTGGGCTATTGGTGCGATAAAAAAAACCCGTTGCCGGAAGGCAACGGGTTTTTGTTCAAACTTTAAACCTTCGGGGCGAAATTACGCCTGCTGGTTCATCAGTTCGTTGAAAGAGGTCACTTTTTCGGTCACTTTCGCTTTCGCCAGTACCGCTTCAACAGCCTGCTCTTCCAGGGCAACATTGCGCATGTTGTCCATCAGCTCTTTGTTCTTACCGTAGAACTCGATAACTTCTGATGGATCTTCGTATGCAGAAGCCATCTCTTCGATCAGGCCTTTCACACGCTCTTCGTCAGCTTTCAGCTCGTGGGTACGAATCACTTCGCCCAGCAGCAGACCAACAACAACGCGGCGTTTTGCCTGCTCTTCGAACAGCTCGCGTGGCAGTTCCATCGCTTGCTGCTGGTTGCCACCGAAACGCTGTGCAGCCTGACGACGCAGTACGTCGATTTCGCTGTCGATCAGCGCAGCTGGAACGTCGATTTCGTTCGCCTTCACCAGGCCTTCAATAGCCTGAGATTTCACACGGTTACGCACAGCACCGTTCAGCTCGCGTTCCATGTTTTTACGTACTTCAGTACGCAGACCGGCAACAGAACCATCTTCCACGCCGAAACGCTTGATGAATTCTTCAGTCAGTTCTGGCAGTTCGCGCTCTTCCACTTTCTTCAGGTTGATGACGAACTTCGCTGCTTTACCTTTCAGGTTTTCAGCGTGGTACTCTTCAGGGAAGGTCACGTCGATGGTGAACTCTTCGCCCGCTTTGTGGCCTTTGATACCGTCTTCGAAGCCCGGGATCATACGACCCTGACCCATTGCCAGTACGAAGTCAGTCGCTTTGCCGCCTTCGAACTCTTCGCCGTCTACAGAACCGGTGAAGTCGATGGTGACGCGGTCTTCAGCGTCAACAGCGCCTTCTTTCTCTTTCCAGTTAGCCTGCTGCTTACGCAGGGTATCCAGCATGCCGTCAACATCTTCGTCGGTCACGGAAACAATCGGTTTTTCAACTTCGATAGATTCCAGACCTTTCAGTTCTACTTCCGGATACACTTCGAACTCTACAGAGTAGGTGAAGTCTTCGCCCAGTTTGTATTCGCCTGGAACGTAGTTCGGCGCACCGGCCGGATTGATCTTTTCTTTGATGATCGCATCGATAAAGTTGCGGCTCATCAGTTCACCCAGCACATCCTGACGCACGGAAGCGCCATAACGCTGAGCAACAACATTCATTGGTACTTTGCCCTTACGGAAGCCGTCAATACGTACTTTTTTTGCTACGTTGACCAGCTCGCTTTTCACAGCAGTTTCGATGCTGTCAGCAGCGATAGTAATCGTTACACGGCGGCCAAGGCCTTGAGTGGTTTCAACTGAAACTTGCATCTTGTTACCTCAAAAAAATCACAGTGCTCGGTCAACTCTGAATCTGTCTGTTTTACCGGGATGCTCTCTTAGTGCAGATTCACATTCCCTGTCGCCAGAATCATCCCGAAGACATTCAATAAGACGCGGCATTATAGCGGCATCACTTAGGTGAGTCGAGAACGGTTGGGGCATGTTGCTGCGGCTTTTTTCACACTTTAAGGCTATTTTTAGCCTTAAAATCGCACCATCCGCTCAAAACTCAGACAAAACAAAACGGCCCGAAGGCCGTTTTGAGGAAATCTGTAAGCAACATACTGGAAAAACTCCAGCGGTTGCAAATCCGATTTATCAGGCGATGGTGCCTGCACCGCGACAAGGCGGGGATGCAAAAACCGTATCCTGCAAGCCTTCCCACTCCTTAATGGTGTAGGTATGCAATGCCAGCGCATGTACGGTTGTGGAGAGTTCTTCCGTCAAGGTGCTGTAGATCAAGCGGTGTCGGTTCAGGAAACGTTCTCCCGTGAAGCGATCGCTAACCAGAACCACTTTGAAGTGGCTTTCAGAACCTGCCGGCACGTTATGACGATAGCTTTCGTCGACGACTTCGAGGAACACAGGGTTGAACGCTGCCCTTAATTTATCTTCTATCTGCTCACGTATCATCATGAAATTACTCCTCCGACAACGCCAAGATGTCACCCATCCCTTTAAATGTTAGCCGCTTTTACCGGTTCCATTACAACAAGACAACAAATATTTAGCTTTCGTCTTATTTTCTCATTCAAACGAATGAAGTTCACTGTGAGGCTCATACGTTTTGTCACACACAGGTTGAGAAAAAGGGCGAACTGGTCAGTTTTCAGACAAGGCGATGAATTTACATGCGTTGACCACTTCCCCTAGCCGTTAGCGATGTTATGATGGCGGCAATTTTTCTCTCTATATGCTTACGATTCGTTGAGAACCCGAAAATGTTAAAAAAACTCTTCTTTCCGTTGGTAGCCCTCTTTATGCTGGCAGGCTGCGCTACCCCGCCAACAACTATTGATGTCTCACCAAAAATCACGCTGCCTCAGCAGGATCCAAGCCTGATGGGCGTGACCGTGAGCATTAACGGTGCCGATCAGCGTCAGGATCAGGCCCTGGCGAAAGTGACCCGCGACAACCAGCTGGTGACGTTGACCGCTTCCCGTGACCTGCGTTTCCTGCTGCAGGAAGTGCTGGAGAAACAGATGACCTCTCGTGGTTACATGATTGGCCCAAGCGGCGCGGTTGATCTGCAGATCATCGTTAACAACCTGTACGCTGACGTTTCCCAGGGTAACGTACGCTACAACATCTCCACCAAAGCGGACATCGCCATCATCGCTACCGCGAAGAACGGCAACAAGATGACCAAAAACTATCGCGCCAGCTACTCCGTAGAAGGTGCTTTCCAGGCCTCTAACCAGAACATTGCGAACGCCGTAAACAGCGTGCTGACCGATACCATCGCCGATATGGCGCAGGACACCAGCATTCACGACTTTATCAAGCAAAACGCGCGTTAATCCTGCTGACTGACCCGGTGTTTTACCGGGTCAGTTTTTAAGAACATGTCCAGTCATTACTTACGCATTTTCCAGCAACCCAAATCAGCCATTCTGCTGATCCTTGGCTTTGCCTCCGGTTTACCCCTCGCGCTCACTTCCGGCACATTGCAGGCCTGGATGACGGTTGAGAATATCGATCTCAAAACCATTGGCTTCTTCTCGCTCGTCGGCCAGGCGTATGTCTTTAAGTTCCTGTGGTCGCCGGTGATGGATCGCTACACCCCGCCGTTCCTGGGCCGTCGTCGTGGCTGGTTGGTGATGACGCAGGTCCTGCTGTTGCTGGCCATTGCCGCCATGGGATTCCTTGAGCCGTCGACACAGCTTCGCTGGATGGCGGCGCTTGCGGTGGTGATCGCCTTCTGTTCCGCGTCACAGGATATCGTGTTTGATGCCTGGAAAACGGACGTGTTACCCGCAGAAGAGCGTGGAGCCGGTGCGGCCATCAGCGTGCTGGGCTATCGCCTCGGCATGCTGGTATCTGGTGGGCTGGCGCTGTGGCTGGCTGACCGCTATCTGGGCTGGCAGGGCATGTACTGGCTGATGGCCGCCCTGCTGATCCCGTGCATTATTGCCACCCTCCTCGCCCCTGAACCGAGCGACGTGATCCCGGTCCCCCGTTCTCTGGAGCAGGCCGTTGCCGAACCGCTGCGTGATTTCTTTGGCCGCAACAATGCCTGGCTGATCCTGCTGCTCATCGTCCTTTATAAGCTGGGTGATGCCTTCGCGATGAGCCTGACCACCACGTTCCTGATCCGCGGCGTCGGGTTCGATGCCGGTGAAGTGGGAGTGGTTAACAAAACCCTCGGGCTCTTTGCCACTATCGTCGGCGCACTTTACGGCGGGGTGTTGATGCAGCGCCTGACCTTGTTCCGGGCATTGCTGATCTTCGGCATTCTGCAGGGGGCGTCTAACGCGGGTTACTGGCTGCTGTCGATTACCGATAAACATATGATTAGCATGGCGGCAGCAGTGTTCTTTGAGAACCTGTGTGGCGGAATGGGTACCGCGGCGTTTGTCGCCCTGCTGATGACGCTCTGCAACAAGTCGTTTTCTGCAACGCAGTTCGCCCTGCTCTCGGCGCTTTCTGCCGTGGGCCGCGTATATGTGGGGCCGATTGCCGGTTGGTTTGTTGAAGCGCACGGTTGGCCAACGTTTTATCTCTTCTCCGTGGTTGCAGCCGTGCCAGGCATTTTATTGTTGCTGGTCTGCCGCCAGACGCTGGAATATACCCAGCGAACAGAACACTTTATGCCGCGAACGGAATATCAGCGCGCCTACCGTTTTGCGCTACGCCTGTTAATGGTGGGATGTCTGGCGCTGGGGTTATGGCTCGTGGTGCTTATCATCAATGCCACTACCCCCCTGGTGCTTCCTCTTGAAGCCCTTCTCCTCGATGTCGGCGCCCTGCTGGCGGTCGTCGGGATCCTGCTCGGTGGGCTGCTCGATTTTCTGGCTCTGCGTAAAACGCAGACAACCTGAAGATAAAAGCGAAAGGTTATTTCCCGTTGTAATCACCGGCCGAAATTATAACGGTGAAATAACCGACAAACGCTAAAAAAAATATTTGTTGTTTTGTGCGGGATAGGATTCGGAAATTATTGGAGCCATTTCTTTCAGGCTATTTTTCATTAAACGATTCAGCTTGGGAAAGATTGAATTTTCGTTTTTTAATTGTCTTTTTATTGATAATTAATTGTTAATTTTTTGTTTATTTTTAACAATGGTTATACCAATTGCCCCTTTTAGAGTATGCTTGGGGGTCCTTTCGTTATAAAGCCCATGCCATGCGGCTTCGGTCATAAAAACCGACATAATTTGCAACACTTGTGACACGTGCGGCAGAACCCGGTAACACCTTCCTGACACAGGCCTAATGATGTTTACAGTAATGTAACCTTCCCGTAAAATGCCCCCACACTTTAAACGCCACCAGACTCCCGTGGAATTGAGGTCGTTAAATGAGACTCAGGAAATACAATAAAAGTTTGGGATGGTTGTCATTATTCGCAGGCACTGTATTACTCAGTGGCTGCGATTCTGCACTACTTGACCCCAAAGGACAGATTGGACTGGAACAACGTTCACTGATACTGACGGCATTTGGCCTGATGTTGATTGTGGTTATTCCAGCCATTTTGATGGCTGTTGGTTTCGCCTGGAAGTATCGTGCGAGCAATAAAGATGCGAAGTATAGCCCTAACTGGTCACACTCCAATAAAGTGGAAGCTGTGGTCTGGACGGTTCCTATTCTGATCATCCTGTTCCTCGCTGTGCTGACCTGGAAAACCACTCACGCACTTGAGCCAAGCAAACCGCTGGTTCACGATGAAAAACCAATTACCATCGAAGTGGTCTCCATGGACTGGAAATGGTTCTTCATCTATCCAGAGCAGGGCATTGCTACCGTGAATGAAATCGCCTTCCCGGCGAACACTCCGGTTCAGTTCAAAGTGACCTCCAACTCCGTAATGAACTCCTTCTTCATCCCACGTCTGGGTAGCCAGATTTACGCGATGGCTGGTATGCAGACCAACCTGCACCTGATCGCGAATGAAGCAGGCACCTATGATGGTATCTCCGCCAGCTATAGCGGCCCGGGCTTCTCAGGTATGAAGTTCAAAGCTATTGCGACGCCGGACCGTGCCGCTTTCGACCAGTGGGTTGCAAAAGCGAAGCAGTCTCCAAACACCATGTCTGACATGGCGGCGTTCGAAAAAGTGGCTGCACCTAGCGAATACAACAAGGTGGAGTACTTCTCTAACGTGAAACCTGATTTGTTCAAAGACGTTATTGGCAAATTTATGGATCACGGCAAGAGCATGGACATGACCCAGCCTGAAGGCGAGCATAGCGCGCACGAAGGTATGGAAGGCATGGACATGAGCCACGCGGAAACCGCTCACTAAGGGGCCGAGGAAGAAAATGTTCGGAAAATTGACACTGGATGCAGTGCCCTACCATGAACCGATTATCATGGTTACGGTGGCTGCCATTATCATCGGTGGCGCGGCCTTACTGGCCTTGATCACTTACTTCGGTAAGTGGAGCTACCTGTGGAACGAGTGGCTGACTTCGGTTGACCACAAAAAACTCGGTATCATGTACTGCATCGTCGGTATCGTCATGTTAATTCGTGGCTTTGCGGATGCGATCATGATGCGTAGCCAGCAGGCACTCGCGTCTGCGGGTGAAGCCGGCTTCCTGCCACCGCACCACTACGACCAGATCTTTACCGCTCACGGCGTAATCATGATCTTCTTCGTGGCGATGCCGCTGGTTATCGGTCTGATGAACGTTGTCGTTCCGCTGCAAATTGGCGCGCGCGACGTTGCGTTCCCGTTCCTGAACAACCTGAGCTTCTGGTTTACGGTTGTCGGCGTTATCCTGGTTAACCTGTCACTGGGCGTGGGCGAATTCGCTCAGACCGGCTGGCTGGCTTACCCACCGCTGTCAGGAATTGAGTACAGCCCGGGCGTTGGCGTTGACTACTGGATTTGGGCGCTTCAGCTCTCCGGTGTCGGTACCACCCTGACCGGTATCAACTTCTTCGTGACCATCCTAAAGATGCGTGCGCCTGGTATGACCATGTTCAAGATGCCGGTATTTACCTGGGCATCTCTGTGCGCCAACGTACTGATTATCGCATCCTTCCCAATTCTGACCGTCACCATCGCGCTGCTGACCCTGGACCGCTACCTGGGCACCCATTTCTTCACGAATGACATGGGTGGCAACATGATGATGTACATCAACCTGATTTGGGCCTGGGGTCACCCGGAAGTGTACATTCTGGTTCTGCCTGTCTTCGGTGTGTTCTCCGAAATCGCAGCAACCTTCTCGCGTAAACGTCTGTTTGGTTACACCTCTCTGGTGTGGGCAACCGTCTGTATTACCGTTCTGTCGTTCATCGTTTGGCTGCACCACTTCTTTACTATGGGTGCGGGCGCGAACGTAAACGCCTTCTTCGGTATTACCACCATGATTATCGCCATCCCTACCGGGGTGAAGATCTTCAACTGGCTGTTCACCATGTACCAGGGCCGTATCGTGTTCCACTCAGCGATGCTGTGGACCATCGGCTTCATCGTCACCTTCTCCGTAGGTGGGATGACCGGCGTACTGCTGGCGGTACCGGGTGCTGACTTCGTTCTGCACAACAGTCTGTTCCTGATTGCGCACTTCCATAACGTTATCATCGGTGGCGTGGTCTTCGGCTGCTTCGCTGGCGTAACCTACTGGTGGCCAAAAGCGTTCGGCTTCACGCTGAACGAGAAATGGGGTAAACGCGCGTTCTGGTTCTGGATCATTGGCTTCTTCGTAGCATTTATGCCGCTGTACGTGCTGGGCTTCATGGGTATGACCCGTCGTCTGAGCCAGCAGATCGATCCGCAGTTCCACCCAATGCTGATGGTTGCAGCGGGCGGTGCCGCGCTGATTGCCTGCGGTATTCTGTGCCAGCTGATTCAGTACTACGTGTCCATCCGTGACCGTAACCTGAACCGCGACCTGACCGGTGACCCATGGGGTGGCCGTACGCTGGAGTGGGCGACCTCTTCTCCACCTCCGTTCTATAACTTTGCCGTAGTGCCGCACATTCACGAACGTGATGCATTCTGGGAAATGAAAGAAAAAGGTGAAGCGTACAAGCAACCTGACCATTACGAAGAGATCCATATGCCGAAGAACAGCGCAGCGGGCATCGTGATTGCCGCTTTCGCAACGGTATTTGGTTTCGCAATGATCTGGCACATCTGGTGGATGGCGATTGTTGGCTTCGCTGGCATCGTAATCAGCTGGATTGTGAAGAGCTTTGACGAGGACGTGGACTACTACGTACCAGTCCGTGAAGTTGAAAAGCTGGAAAATCAGCATTTCGACGAGATTTCTAAAGCGGGGCTGAAAAATGGCAACTGATACTCTGGCGCACTCGACTGCCCACGCGCATGAACATGCGCACCACGATACAGGACCGACGAAAGTCTTCGGGTTCTGGATCTACCTGATGAGCGACTGCATTCTGTTCTGCTGTCTGTTCGCAACCTATGCCGTTCTGGTGAACGGCACAGCGGGCGGCCCGACCGGCAAGGACATTTTTGAACTGCCGTTCGTTCTGGTTGAAACCGCACTGCTGTTATTCAGCTCCATCACCTACGGCATGGCGGCTATCGCCATGTACAAAAACAACAAGAGCCAGGTTGTCTCCTGGCTGGCGTTGACCTGGTTGTTTGGTGCAGGATTTATCGGGATGGAAATCTATGAATTCCATCACCTGATTATGGAAGGCTTCGGGCCGGATCGCAGTGGCTTCCTGTCTGCGTTCTTCGCGCTGGTCGGTACCCACGGTCTGCACGTGACCTCCGGTCTGATCTGGATGGCGGTTCTGATGTTCCAGATCTCCCGTCGCGGCCTGACCAGCACTAACCGTACCCGTATCATGTGCCTGAGCCTGTTCTGGCACTTCCTGGACGTGGTGTGGATCTGTGTGTTCTCTGTTGTCTATCTGATGGGGGCGATGTAATGAGTCATTCAAACGATCATGGCGCTTCCCACGGTAGCGTAAAAACCTACATGACAGGTTTTATCCTGTCGATCATCCTGACGGTGATCCCGTTCTGGATGGTGATGAGCGGTTCTGCGTCTAAGCCGGTTATTCTGGGTGCAATCCTGGTGACCGCGGTGATTCAGATTCTGGTGCATCTGGTTTGCTTCCTGCACATGAACACCAAGTCCGATGAAGGCTGGAACATGACGGCTTTCATCTTTACCGTGATTATCATCGCTATCCTGGTAGTCGGTTCCATCTGGATTATGTGGAACCTTAACTACAACATGATGGTTCACTAAGAGCGGCGAGTATGTTTAAGCAATACCTGCAAGTAACGAAACCAGGCATCATCTTTGGCAACCTGATCTCCGTGATCGGAGGGTTCCTGCTGGCCTCCAAAGGCAGCATTGATTACACCCTCTTTATCTACACACTGGTCGGTGTGTCACTGGTTGTTGCGTCCGGTTGTGTATTTAACAACTACATCGACATGGATATCGACAAGAAGATGGAAAGGACCAAAAATCGGGTGCTGGTGAAAGGCCTGATCGCCCCTTCCGTCTCGCTGGTGTACGCCACCTTGCTGGGTATTGCTGGCTTTATGCTGCTGTGGTTTGGTGCTAACCCGCTGGCCTGCTGGCTGGGGGTGATGGGGTTCGTGGTGTATGTGGGCGTTTACAGCCTGTATATGAAGCGTCACTCCGTCTACGGCACGCTGATTGGTTCTCTCTCCGGCGCTGCGCCGCCGGTGATTGGCTACTGCGCCGTCACGAACGAGTTCGACAGCGGTGCGCTGATCCTGCTGGCTATCTTTAGCCTGTGGCAGATGCCGCACTCCTATGCCATCGCGATTTTCCGCTTTAAGGATTATCAGGCAGCGAACATTCCGGTTCTGCCGGTCGTGAAAGGTATTTCCGTTGCCAAGAACCACATCACGCTGTACATCATCGCCTTTGCCGTGGCAACGCTGATGCTCTCGCTGGGAGGTTACGCCGGGTATAAATATCTGGCGGTGGCCGCAGCGGTAAGCGTCTGGTGGCTCGGTATGGCCCTGCGCGGTTACAAAGTGGAAGATGACAAAGTCTGGGCTCGCAAACTGTTTGTGTTCTCGATTGTTGCCATCACCTCGCTGTCCGTGATGATGTCCGTGGACTTTATGGTGCCGGATTCGCATAACCTGCTGACTTACGTCTGGTAAGCCACAACAGGTGAATAAAGGGGTGCTTCGGCACCCTTTTTTATTCACTGAATCTATCAATAACGCATGTAATATTTGTTAAATAACCCTTTATTTACCCCGCCCCTTCCCCGCACTACACTATGGCCTGCTTTTGAATTGAGGTGGCAATGAACGATTATAAAATGACACCGGGCGAGCTGCGTGCGACCTGGGGTTTAGGGACTGTTTTCTCGCTACGGATGCTTGGCATGTTTATGGTCCTGCCTGTTCTGACCACGTACGGCATGGCATTGCAGGGCGCCAGCGAAGCGCTGATTGGCCTGGCGATTGGTATTTATGGTCTGGCTCAGGCGGTATTCCAGATCCCGTTTGGTCTGCTCTCTGACCGCGTCGGCCGCAAGCCGCTCATTGTCGGTGGTTTGCTGGTTTTTGTGCTCGGTAGCATCATTGCCGCCCTCTCCCACTCCATCTGGGGAATTATTCTTGGCCGCGCCCTGCAGGGCTCCGGCGCGATTGCCGCCGCCGTGATGGCGCTGCTGTCGGATTTAACCCGTGAACAGAACCGTACCAAAGCGATGGCATTTATCGGCGTGAGCTTTGGCGTCACGTTTGCGATTGCGATGGTGCTCGGCCCCATTATTACCCACACGCTTGGCCTGCACGCCCTGTTCTGGATGATTGCCGTGCTGGCGACCATCGGTATTGCCTTAACGCTGTGGGTGGTACCGGACAGCAAAAACCACGTCCTCAACCGTGAATCCGGGATGGTCAAAGGCTGCTTTAGCAAGGTACTGGTTGAGCCGCGCCTGTTGAAGCTTAACTTCGGCATTATGTGTCTACACATTCTGCTGATGTCGACCTTTGTCGCCCTGCCCGGTCAACTGGCTGCCGCAGGTTTCCCGGCGGCAGAACACTGGAAAATCTATCTGGTGACGATGGTGATTTCGTTCGTCTCGGTGGTACCGTTTATTATCTATGCCGAAGTGAAGCGCAAAATGAAGCGCGTTTTCATTGGCTGTGTGGCGGTATTGCTGATTGCCGAGATCGTGCTCTGGGGCGCTGGCCCCCACTTCTGGGAACTGGTTGCCGGTGTGCAGCTCTTCTTCCTGGCGTTTAACCTGATGGAAGCCCTGCTGCCGTCGCTGATCAGCAAAGAATCCCCTGCCGGTTATAAAGGCACGGCGATGGGGATTTACTCCACCAGCCAGTTCATCGGCGTGGCCATTGGCGGTGCCCTCGGCGGCTGGGTCGACGGCCTGTTTGATTCCCAAACCGTCTTCCTCGCAGGCGCACTGCTGGCGACGGTCTGGCTGCTGGTTGCCGGTACCATGAAAGAGCCGCGCTACGTCAGTAGCCTGCGGGTAGAAATTCCTGACGACGTTGAGATTAACGATGCGCTGAAACAGCGTCTTGCATCGACAGAGGGCGTGAGTGAAGTGCTTCTCGCGGCAGAAGAGCGCAGCGCGTATGTCAAAATAGACAGTAAGGTGACAAACCGCTTTGAAGTTGAACAGGCGCTGAAAGCCTGAAAAAAAGCCCGGTTAAACCGGGCTTTTTCGTTTTAATCGCGGAAGTTTTTAAACTGGAACGGTTGTCCCAGATCGCCGCCGCGCACCAGCGCCATGACGGACTGCAGATCATCACGGGATTTTCCGGTAACACGAATTTCTTCACCCTGGATCTGCGCCTGAACCTTCAGCTTGCTGTCTTTGATGAGCTTAACGATTTTCTTCTGAACCGCGCTCTCAATGCCCTGCTTCAGTTTGGCTTCAACAAACCAGGTTTTACCGCTGTGCACGAACTCTTCCGGTACATCCAGCGAGGTCCCTTCAATGCCGCGTTTTAACAGCTTGGCACGCAGAATATCGAGCAGCTGGTTGACCTGGAAATCAGATTCGCTCAGCACCTTAATGGTCTTATTGGCATCGTTCAGCTCAAACGAGGCTTCAACGCCACGAAAATCGAAACGTGACTCAACTTCGCGGGTTGCGTTTTCTACGCCGTTGCGAACTTCCTGGATATCAACTTCGGAAACAATATCGAAAGATGGCATCTTTTCTTCTCCCTTCATTTTTGTTGCGTTGCATAATACCCGCTACGAGGCATAACTCAACAGAAGCTTAGCTGACGGCGCTATACTTAGGCCGTAACACCTGGCGCAGTTGCAGGTGAGGAGGAACAATGAAAATTACAGTGCTCGGATGCGGAGCCCTTGGTCAACTCTGGCTGACCGCACTATGCAAGCACGGACACGAAGTTCAGGGCTGGCTGCGCGTACCTCAGCCCTATTGCAGTGTAAACCTGATTGGTGAAGACGGAAGTATCTTTAACGAATCCCTCACCGCGAACGATCCTGATTTCCTGGCGCATAGCGACCTGCTGCTGGTGACGCTCAAAGCGTGGCAAGTTTCAGATGCGGTAAAAGCGCTGGCCGCCCAGCTTCCCCCCACGTCGCCCGTTTTACTCCTGCATAACGGCATGGGGACGATTGATGAACTGAAAAGCATTGTGCAGCCGCTGCTGATGGCCACCACCACGCACGCCGCACGCCGTGACGGCAATATCATTGTGCACGTGGCCAGCGGCGTCACGCATATTGGACCTGCCCGGGACCAGGATGGCGACTACAGTTATCTGGCAGACACTCTGCAAACGGTGCTTCCGGACGTGGCCTGGCACAACAACATCCGCCCTCAGCTGTGGCGTAAGCTGGCCGTTAACTGTGTGATCAATCCGCTGACGGCGCTGTGGGACTGCCCGAACGGGGAACTGAAGCACCATCCGCAGGAGGTTGCCACCCTCTGTGCCGAGGTCGCCTCGGTGATCGAGCGTGAAGGCTTACACACATCGGCGGATGATTTACGCTATTATGTCGAGCAGGTTATTGATAGTACGGCAGAAAATATCTCATCCATGTTGCAGGATGTTCGGGCGCTACGCCACACGGAAATCGACTACATCACCGGCTATCTGTTAAAACGCGCCCGCGCACACGGTATCACTGTGCCGGAAAACGCCCGCCTGTATGACCTGGTAAAACGTAAGGAGAGTGAATATGAGCGCGTCGGCACTGGTTTGCCTCGCCCCTGGTAGCGAAGAGACAGAAGCGGTCACCACCATCGATATCATGGTGCGTGGTGGTATTCAGGTGACCACCGCCAGCGTCGCCAGCGATGGCAACCTGGCTATTACCTGTTCCCGAGGAGTGAAACTCCTCGCGGATGCGCCACTGGTACAGGTGGCCGACGGGGACTATGACATCATCGTGCTGCCCGGCGGCCTGAAAGGGGCGGAGTATTTTCGCGACAGCACTCTGTTAGTCGAAACCGTCAGACAGTTTCATCTGTCGGGACGTATCGTTGCTGCCATTTGTGCCGCCGCCGGCACCGTGCTGGTTCCGCATAATATCTTTCCCATCGGTAACATGACCGGTTTCCCGGGGCTGAAAGAGACCATCCCGGAAGAGCAGTGGGTGGATAAACGCGTCGTCTGGGATCCGCGCGTCAACCTGCTCACCAGCCAGGGGCCAGGTACCGCGATAGACTTTGGCTTAAAGATTGTTGACCTGCTGGTCGGGCGAGAGAAAGCCTACGAAGTCGCCTCAACGCTGGTGATGGCGGCGGGGATTTATAACTACTATGAAGAGTAGTGCAAAGAAAAGCCGGGTGGCGGTAGGTAAAAGCAAAACGGCAACCTCAGGTTGCCGTTTTTAATGTTTGCGCCCTCTCCCCGTGGGAGAGGGTCGGGGTGAGGGCATCAAGCCACACACACACCCGCAAAAAACTACGGACGATACACCTTCACATTCGCAAAGCCCTGCTCACGCAGGTACAGCGCCTGCAGGCGACTCATCACCCCACGCTCACACCACAGCAGGTATGTTTTGCTCTGGTCGAGGTCGCCAAATTTGGTGCTCAGCTTATAGAACGGCAGAGAAACCACTTCCACCCCTTCCACCTGTAGCGGCTTGTCGTCCTGCTCATCAACGGAGCGGATATCCAGAATCGCGTCGTTGGCACCGAAACCGCTCACGGTTTCAACTTCAACCACTTCCTGCTCGGTCTGCTGGGCAATCTCACGGATGTCGATGTTGGAGGCTTCTTCCACCACTTTATCCAGAATGCTGAAATCGAAGTGCTCTTCTTCCGCTTCGATCTTCGCCTTCACCGCTTTGACCGTCGGGCTCTTCGAAATCACGCCGCAGTACTCTGGCATGGTACGGGCAAAATCTTCAGTGCCGATTTCGCGCGCCAGATCGATGATGTGCTCTTTGTCGTGAGAGATCAGCGGACGCAGGATCAGGGTGTCAGAGACATTGTCGATGAGACGCAGGTTGGTCAGCGTCTGGCTGGAAACCTGACCCAGCGCTTCACCGGTGACCAGCGCCTGCACACCGTAGCGTTCCGCTACTTTAGAGGCCGCACGCACCATCATACGCTTGAGGACCACGCCCATCTGGCCGTCATCCACTTTCTCCAGGATTTCGCCAACCACTGGCTCGAAGTTGATCGCCACAAAGCGCACGCGGTGCGAGCTGCCAAAGCGATTCCACAGATAGTGTGCCACCTGACGCACGCCGATTTCATGCGCCGCGCCGCCCAGATTAAAGAAGCAGTAATGCACACGGCAGCCGCGACGCATCAGCATGTAGCTGGAGACGCCAGAGTCGAAACCACCGGAAATCAGGGACAGCACATCTTCCTGGGTACCGATTGGGAAGCCGCCGATACCTTCGTAACGCCCTTTCACCAGCAGCAGGCGATCGTTTTCGATCTCCAGGTTCACGGTGACATCCGGGTTGGTCAGACGCACGCGCGCCGTTTCAACATGCTGGTTCAGACCGCCGCCAACGTAACGTTCCACCTCGATAGAGCTGAATTCGTGCTTGCCGCGGCGCTTCACGCGCACGCAGAAGGTTTTGCCTTCGATCTGGTCGCGATACTGCACCAGCGCTTTTTCGAAGATGTCATGCAGGGAAGTGAACGGAACATCTTCCACTTCCAGAATATGGTGAATACCCGGAATACGGGTCAGCGCGTCGCGAATGTCCTGACGTTTGTTTTCATCTTTCGCGCGGACTTCAACGTGATCCCAGTGGCGCACCACGGCGAGGGTTTCGTCGTAGTGTTTTAAAACGTTACGAATGTTCCCGGTGAGAATTTTAATAAAGCGCAAACGCACAGATTGGCTTTTGATGGTGATTTCAGGGAACAATTTAATGATAAACTTCATGGCGGCAATGTTTCTTAGGCAAGCGTATTAAGGCTTGTAATGGAAAATAATATTACAGCCCACACCCGTGGCTGCATCCAGGCGCGCAAGTATACCACCATCGCGCCGTTCCTGTGCACATTGCGCGTTATTTGATAATTGCCCCGAGTCCGTTACCATGTCGGGGCTGAGAATATAAGAGTCAATTCACTATGCCGAAGAAGAACGACGCACCGGCCAGTTTTGAAACTGCGCTGAGTGAACTGGAGCAGATCGTCACCCGCCTTGAGAGCGGTGATTTACCGCTGGAAGAGGCGCTCAACGAATTCGAGCGTGGCGTGCAGCTGGCGCGCCAGGGGCAGGTTAAACTGCAGCAGGCCGAGCAGCGTGTGCAGATCCTGCTTTCCGATAGCGAAGACGCTAAGACAACGCCTTTCACACCGGACGCCGAGTAAATGGATTTTGCTAACGAGCTTCAGGCGCGAGTCATACGCGCCAACGACGCCCTGCGCCGTTTTATTGCGCCACAACCTTTTCAGAACACTCCACTGGTTGAGGCCATGCACTATGGCGCACTCTTGGGTGGAAAGCGCCTGCGCCCGTTCCTCGTCTACGCCACAGGCAATATGTTTGGTATCAGCGATACTACGCTGGACGCCCCGGCTGCCGCCGTTGAGTGCATCCATGCCTACTCGCTGATCCACGATGATTTACCGGCGATGGATGATGACGATCTGCGTCGCGGTCAGCCAACCTGCCATATTAAGTTTGGCGAAGCGAATGCCATCCTGGCGGGGGATGCCCTGCAAACGCTGGCATTCTCTATTCTGAGCGATGCGCCGATGGCAGAAGTCAGCGATCGCGACCGTCTGGCAATGGTTTCCGAGCTGGCGATGGCCAGCGGCGTTGCCGGAATGTGCGGTGGGCAAGCGCTGGATCTGGAGGCAGAAGGACGTCAGGTTAATCTGGAACAGCTGGAGCGTATTCACCGGCATAAAACGGGCGCACTCATCCGTGCCGCCGTACGCCTGGGCGCACTGAGCGCGGGTGAACAGGGGCGCAAAGCCCTGCCGATTCTGGACAGATACGCAGAAAGTATCGGTCTGGCGTTCCAGGTTCAGGATGACATTCTGGATGTGGTGGGCGATACTGCAACATTGGGTAAACGTCAGGGTGCGGATCAGCAGCTTGGCAAAAGTACCTACCCCGCCCTGCTGGGTCTTGAGCAAGCCCAGCGTAAAGCCCGGGATCTGATAGAGGAAGCCCGCCAGTCGCTGAATGAACTGGCCGCGCAGTCTCTCGATACCTCGGCACTGGAAGCGCTAGCGGACTATATAATCCAGCGTGATAAATAAACACACTATCTCGATGAGCCTTTGATGAGTTTTGATATTGCCAAATACCCGACACTGGCGTTAGTTGACTCCACCCAGGAGTTGCGTCTGTTGCCGAAAGAGAACCTGCCGAAGCTGTGCGACGAGCTGCGTCGCTATCTGCTCGACAGCGTAAGCCGCTCCAGCGGACATTTCGCCTCCGGGCTTGGCACGGTCGAGCTGACCGTTGCGCTGCACTACGTCTACAACACGCCGTTCGATCAGCTCATCTGGGACGTGGGCCATCAGGCCTATCCACATAAAATTCTGACGGGTCGTCGCGATCAAATTGGCACGATCCGCCAGAAAGGCGGCCTGCATCCGTTCCCGTGGCGCGGTGAGAGTGAGTACGATGTTTTAAGCGTCGGCCACTCCTCCACCTCCATCTCTGCGGGTATCGGTATTGCCGTGGCCGCCGAAAAAGAGAACAAGCAGCGCCGCACCGTCTGCGTGATCGGCGACGGCGCCATCACCGCCGGGATGGCCTTTGAGGCCATGAACCACGCGGGCGATATCAAGCCGGACATGCTGGTTATCCTGAACGATAACGAAATGTCGATTTCCGAGAACGTCGGCGCGCTGAATAACCATCTGGCACAGCTGCTCTCCGGCAAGCTTTACTCCACGCTGCGCGAAGGCGGCAAGAAAGTCTTCTCTGGCGTACCGCCAATCAAAGAGCTGCTCAAGCGCACCGAAGAACACATCAAAGGCATGGTCGTGCCGGGCACACTCTTTGAAGAGCTGGGCTTTAACTATATTGGCCCGGTTGATGGGCACGACGTGCTGGGGCTGGTCACCACGCTCAAGAACATGCGCGACCTGAAAGGTCCGCAGTTCCTGCACATCATGACGAAAAAAGGCCGTGGTTACGAACCGGCGGAAAAAGATCCGATCACTTTCCACGCGGTACCTAAATTCGATCCGACCAGCGGTTGTCTGCCAAAAAGCAGCGGCGGTATGCCGAGTTACTCTAAAATCTTCGGCGACTGGTTATGTGAAACCGCGGCGAAAGACAACAAGCTGATGGCGATCACCCCGGCTATGCGTGAAGGTTCCGGCATGGTCGAGTTCTCCAAAAAATACCCTGACCAGTATTTTGACGTGGCGATTGCCGAGCAGCACGCAGTCACCTTCGCGGCGGGTCTGGCGATTGGTGGATACAAACCGGTGGTGGCGATCTACTCCACCTTCCTGCAACGCGCCTACGATCAGGTGATCCATGACGTTGCCATCCAGAAGCTGCCGGTGCTGTTTGCTATCGACCGCGCAGGCATCGTGGGTGCTGACGGCCAGACGCACCAGGGTGCATTCGATCTTTCTTTCCTGCGCTGCATCCCGGACATGGTTATCATGACACCAAGCGACGAAAACGAATGTCGTCAGATGCTGTATACCGGCTATCACTATCAGGATGGTCCAAGCGCGGTTCGCTATCCACGCGGTAACGCGGTAGGCGTTGAGCTGCAGCCGCTGGAAAAACTGGCGATAGGTAAAGGTCTGGTGAAACGTCGCGGTGAGAAAGTGGCAATTCTGAACTTTGGTACCCTGATGCCAGAGGCCGCTAAGGTCGCTGAAGCGCTGAATGCCACTCTGGTGGATATGCGCTTCGTGAAACCGCTCGATGAATCCCTGATCCTGGAAATGGCAGAAACCCATGAGGTGCTGGTGACGCTGGAAGAAAACGCCATCATGGGCGGCGCAGGTAGCGGCGTAAACGAGGTGCTGATGGCGAACCGTAAAGCCGTTCCGGTACTGAACCTTGGTCTGCCGGATCACTTCATTCCGCAAGGTACTCAGGACGAAGCCCGCGCGGCAATTGGCCTGGACGCCGCTGGTATTGAAGCCAAAATTCGTAGCTGGCTTGCCTGATCCTTCCCCTTTTCCGCTCCTGCTATGCTTAAACGTATTGTTTAAAAAAGCAGGAGTGGAACCATGCAATACACGACATTAGGAAAAACGGATCTTAACGTTTCCCGACTTTGCCTGGGCTGTATGACCTTTGGCGAGCCTGACCGGGGTAATCACGCCTGGACGCTGCCCGAAGAGAGCAGCCGCCCTATCATCAAACGCGCCATTGAAGGTGGCATTAACTTCTTTGACACCGCCAACAGCTACTCCGACGGCAGCAGTGAAGAGATCGTCGGCCGTGCCCTGCGCGATTTTGCGCGTCGTGATGAAATCGTCGTCGCCACCAAGGTCTATTACCCGGTGGGCGATCTGGCTGAGGGGCTCTCTCGCGCCCAGATCCTGCGTTCCATTGATGACAGCCTTCGACGCCTGAACATGGACTATGTCGACCTGCTGCAAATTCACCGCTGGGATTACAACACGCCCATTGAGGAGACGCTTGAAGCGCTCAACGATGTGGTGAAAGCCGGTAAAGCGCGCTACATCGGCGCATCGTCTATGCACGCGTCGCAGTTTGCTCAGGCGCTGGCTCTGCAGGCGCAACATGGCTGGGCGCGCTTCGTCACCATGCAGGATCACTACAACCTGATCTATCGCGAAGAAGAACGCGAGATGCTACCGCTCTGCTATCAGGAAGGCGTGGCGGTGATCCCGTGGAGCCCGCTGGCACGTGGTCGTCTGACCCGTCCGTGGGGGGAAACCACGGCCCGCCTGGTATCGGATGAAGTAGGAAAAATCTTTATTCCAGTACAGAAGCCAGCGATGCGTTAATTGCCGAACGGTTAGCCGGGATCGCCGACGATACCGGAGCAACCCGCGCCCAGGTCGCGCTGGCATGGCTGCTGGGTAAACGCGGCGTCGCGGCACCGATTATTGGCACTTCGCGGGAAGAGCAGCTTGATGAACTGCTGAATGCGGTGGATATCACGCTGACGCCGGAGCAGATTGCCGAGCTGGAGACACCGTATCAGCAGCATCCGGTGGTAGGGTTTAAGTAATCCCTCTCCCTAACCCTCAAATACGTAAGCCGGGTAAGGCGAAGCCGCCACCCGGCAGTACAGATCGCACAACATCACCCGAAGTGATCGTACCCTTTCCAGTCCAGCGTAACGGGCGCACCATCTTTCACAAACTTCAGCCCTTCACTCTCCGGCATGATCTGGCCGATACAGGTAAACTTCGCGCCGAGATGCGCTAACGCCACGTCCAGCGTCCCACGGTTGAGCTCAGGCACGGTAAAGCACAGCTCATAATCTTCGCCGCCGGAGAGCGCCCAGCGCAGCGCCTGCTCAGGCTCGACGTGTCGAAGCAGCTGCTCTGATAGCGGGAACAGATCCAGGTCAACGCGCGCGCCGACACCGCTGGCCTTCAGAATATGACCGAGGTCTGAGATTAACCCGTCCGAGAGATCGATAGCTGAGCTTGCCCGTTCGCGTAGCGCCTGGCCGTGAAGAATACGCGGCGTTGGCCGCAGATGGCGTTTGACCAGATACGCCGCGTCGTCAGTGTCATTCACGGTTAAGCGATCCTGGAGGATCGCCAGTCCCGCTGCGCTGTCGCCCGGCGTACCGGTGACGTAGATCCAGTCGCCAGGTTTCGCCCCGGAGCGTTTCAGCGCGCGCCCAGCCGGCACATAACCGTGGATCGCGAGCGTCATCGATAGCGGCCCCGCCGTGGTATCGCCGCCAATCAATTGCATGTCGTAGTAGTTAAGCTGCTCAAACAGAGCGTCACTAAAGGCTTCAAGCCAGGGTTCATCGACCTCTGGCAGCGTCAGGGCCAGCGTTAACCACGCCGGATCGGCCCCCATCGCAGCCAGATCGCTCACGTTGACCGCCAGCGCTTTATACGCCAGGTCGGCAGGATCGATATCAGGTAAGAAATGGCGCCCGCACACTAAGGTGTCGGTGCTGATTGCCAGCGTCTGTTTTTCGGGAATATTGAGAAGTGCACAGTCATCGCCAATGCCGGTTTCAACATCAAGACGAGAGGTTCTGACACGATCGAAATAACGGGCAATCAGGGAGAATTCGCCGCATGCCATACGTTATGCCTCAGCAAATAAAAGAAAAAACCGGAGCCGCACTGCCCGTCAGGCAATGCAGAGCTCCGGTTTGCGGATCACTTTTTGTGGGGACGGATCGCAGGTGCTGCTTTATCAAGAACGCCGTTTACAAACTTGTGGCTGTCTTCAGCGCCGAAGGTTTTCGCCAGTTCGATCGCTTCGTTGATGGCCACTTTGTACGGCACATCATCACGTTTAGACAGCTCAAACAGCGCAATGCGCAGCACTGCTTTTTCTACCTGACCCAGCTCTTCGAGCAGACGGGAGAGGTAGGGTTTCATCAGACCATCGAGATACGCGCTATTAGTCGCCACTCCCGACAGCAGTTCACGGAAGTACAGAACGTCAACATCTTTCACGTCCTGTTCTGACAGGAACTGGTATTCAACATCAGCGATGTCGTTCTGGGACAACTGCCAGGAGTAAAGTGCCTGAACGGCACATTCACGGGCGCGGCGACGAGCAGCAGGTTTCACGGAATTCCCCTTACAAAAAAATCAGGCCTTGATGGCTTTCAATACATTGATCATTTCAAGCGCGGTCAGTGCAGCTTCTGCACCTTTGTTACCGGCTTTAGTGCCAGCACGTTCGATGGCTTGTTCAATACTTTCGGTGGTCAGCACGCCGAACGCGACAGGAATTTCAGCGTCCTGTGCAACGTGCGCCAGACCATTGCTTGCACCGCCCGCAACGTATTCGAAGTGCGCAGTGCCGCCACGAATAACGGTACCCAGCGCAATCACCGCGTCGTATTTACCGGTTTTCGCCAGCGCACCCGCTGCCAGTGGCAGTTCGTAAGCACCTGGAACCCACACAACGGTAATGTTGTCATCTTTAACCTGGCCGATACGTTTCAGGGCGTCAACCGCACCTTCCAGCAGGCTATCGTTGATGAAGTTGTTGAAACGCGCAATGGTGATGGCGACGCGAGCGTCCGGGGTAGCTACAGCAGCTTCAATAATGTTCATACTCTTCCTTTACGGGTTCATTTGGCCCCGCAGGGGGGCGGATTTTATCATAATACTTTGCGCACTGCTTCCCTATTTCAGGAGCAATTACGCTGTCGTTAAATGGAGGCAAACATCCGGACCCACCGGACGAATCTCGCTAAATTTGAGTTGAGGTGCATCGGCCAGTTTTTCAAGGCCGGGCAGCACAAACAGGCCACGCGCGTCGCTACCCAGCAGTTTAGGCGCAACGTAGACAATCAGTTCATCGACCAGACCTGCCTGGAGCAGTGCGCCAGCCAGCGTCGGGCCGGCTTCCACCCAGATGCTGTTCACCTGCTGCTTACCCAGCAGCATCATCAGCACCACTAAATCCAGATGACCGTTGTGCTCCGGCACCATAATGCTGCGCACGCTTTCCGGCCAGTCGCGTGAATCTTCCTTTGTGCGGGCAATCCAGGTTTCACCGGGCTGCTGCACAATGCGGTGTTCAGGCGTGACGCGGTTCTGGCTATCAATGACAATACGCAGCGGCTGACGCAGGTTTTCCTGCGGATACAGCGCCTGGGTATCGGCATTCAGTTCGTTCCAGCGCACGGTCATGGCCGGATCGTCCGCGAGAACCGTTTCACTGCTGGTGAGGATAGCATGGCTTTGCGCACGCAGACGTTGCACATCGCGCCTTGCCTGCGGCGAGGTGATCCACTGACTTTCGCCGTTCGCCATCGCCGTGCGGCCATCCAGTGAGGCGCCCAGCTTGAGCTGAATATACGGGAACCCGGTACGCATACGTTTTAGAAAGCCTTTGTTGATGGCTTCCGCATCCTGCATCATCAGGCCGTGGCTAACATCGATCCCTTCCTGCTGCAGACGGTACAGACCACGTCCGGCCACCTGGGGATTAGGATCCTGCATCGCAGCGACAACGCGCGACACTCCCGCCGCAATCAGCGCTTCACAGCATGGCGGTGTGCGCCCGTGATGGCTGCACGGCTCAAGCGTCACGTAGGCCGTAGCCCCACGCGCTTTTTCACCCGCCATACGCAGGGCATGCACCTCAGCATGGGGCTCGCCCGCGCGGTAGTGGAAACCTTCGCCCACGATCTCGCCATCTTTAACAATGACGCACCCGACGTTGGGGTTGGGATGGGTGGTAAATCGACCGCGCTGCGCCAGCTTCATGGCGCGCGCCATGTACATCTCATCCTGCATGGACTCAATCCTGTAAGCGGGCGATCTCTTCGCCAAACTCTTTGATATCTTCGAAACTGCGGTAGACAGAGGCGAAGCGGATATAGGCAACCTTATCGAGCTTTTTCAACTGCTCCATCACCAGATTGCCGATCATCTTGCTGGGCACTTCACGTTCACCCAGACCACGAAGGTAAGATTTAATGTGGTTTAACGCCATTTCGACGTCATCCGCGCTGACGGGGCGTTTCTCCAGCGCCTTAAGCATTCCGCTGCGCAGCTTCTCTTCGTTAAACGGCTCGCGCACGTCGTTACTTTTTACCACGCGCGGCATGACCAGCTCTGCCACCTCAAAGGTCGTGAAACGCTCGTTACATACCAGACACTGCCGACGGCGGCGTACGGAAGACCCTTCGCCCACAAGACGAGAATCGATGACTTTGGTATCCACAGCGGAGCAGAATGGGCAATGCATACGGTATCCCTGTTATCTGGTTAACTGACTTTCATTTTACCCTGAACTGGCCTGACAACAAAGGAAGAGCTTTTTGAGACAAAGGATCTATGTCTGTCGGGATGATGCTGGCTACCATTACGGTGATCCGTTATTTCAAGGAATTAAACGCAATGACAAGACGTTACCTGAAAATTCTGCTGGTGGGGAGCCTCTTCACCCTTAGTGCCTGTGCACAGCAAACCGAAGTCCGCCAGATGAAACAGAGCGTGAATACGCTCAATACGGCAATGGACAAACTGAACAAAGAGACCGTGAAGATCACCCAGCAAAACGCGCTGAATGCAAAATCCACCAGCGGAGTGTATTTGCTGCCGGGGGCCAACACCCCTGCCCGTCTCAACAGCCAGGTTGGCACGTTAAAAATGTCGCTGGTGAATGTGGCGGCAAATGCGGATGGTACTCGCGCAACATTACGCATTCAGGGTGAGTCCAACGATCCGCTGCCAGCCTTTAGCGGCACCGTCGAGTGGGGCCAGATCCAGGGCACCACCGAGAATTACCAGGAGGTGAACGTGAAGAATCAGCTCTTCACCGCCCCGGCCTGTGTTTTAGCGCCGAGTGATGTGGATATTCCGCTTCAGTTAAGCGGCCTTACGCCCGATCAGTTAGGCTTTATCCGCATTCACGACATCCAACCCGCCGCACAGTAATCCCCCTCCTTTTGAGCGGAGTGAAATGTCACTCCGCTAACATTTACATTTCGTATGGATTGGCAACATAAATGATTGCCGCTACAATCCCGGCCGCTTAAAGTACGCAAACGTGAACGCAATCGATTACGCGTGTGAGAGATATGTGAAACAACACATATTTTTGTGAGCAAGGATTCCTATAATAGGCTCCGCAGAAACACGAAATATTTAGAAACGCAATTCGCGCATTTTTCACTCCCGGAAGGGAATTTCAATCAGTGGCATGATTATGAAAAAAACATTACTCGCAGCCGGCGCCGTGCTGGCATTGTCCTCCTCTTTCACTGTTAACGCAGCGGAAAACGATAAACCACAATACCTCTCCGACTGGTGGCACCAGAGCGTTAACGTGGTCGGCAGCTACCACACCCGTTTCGGACCTCAGATCCGTAACGATACCTACCTGGAGTACGAAGCGTTCGCCAAGAAAGACTGGTTTGATTTCTACGGCTATATGGATGCACCGGTCTTCTTCGGTGGTAACACCGACGCAAAAGGTATCTGGAACCACGGTTCCCCACTGTTCATGGAGATCGAACCGCGCTTCTCTATTGATAAACTGACTGGTACCAGCCTGGCGTTTGGTCCGTTCAAAGAGTGGTATTTCGCGAACAACTATATCTACGACATGGGCCGTAACAAGTCCGGTCGCCAGAGCACCTGGTATATGGGTCTGGGTACCGACATCGACACGGGCCTGCCAATGAGCCTGTCTCTGAACGTGTACGCTAAGTACCAGTGGCAGAACTACGGCGCTGAAAACGAAAACGAATGGGATGGCTACCGTTTCAAAGTGAAATACTTTGTGCCAATCACCCAACTGTGGGGCGGCAACCTGAGCTATATCGGCTTCACCAACTTTGACTGGGGTTCAGATCTGGGCGATAAGAGCGGTTACGCTGAGAACGGTATTAAGCAGCGTACCAACGATTCCATCGCTTCCAGCCACATTCTGGCGCTGAACTACGATCACTGGCATTACTCTGTTGTTGCGCGTTACTGGCACAACGGCGGCCAGTGGAACGACGACGCTAAACTGGTATGGATGAACGAACACGTCCGTTCTACCGGTTGGGGTGGTTACCTGGTAGTGGGTTACAACTTCTAATCGTGTGGTTGTTGCCGGGTGGCGCTGACGCTTACCCGGCCTACAAAACCTGTGCGGGCGGCCTCTCCCCGTGGCTTGTTACTGCTTCACCTTGCGCAAAAAATCCGCCAGCGATCGGTCTGCACTCTCACTAAAGCGCCTTTCCGTAAGGACAATTTTGAGGCATCTGTCGAGACGGAAACAGCGATAGTCATCGCGCAGTTCACACCATGACGCCAGTAACCAGCGTTCTCCCCAGAAAAACAGCCCCAGCGGCTGAACCTCACGCGTTGAAAATTGCCCCGCTTCGTCACGATAATGCAGCACGAGCACGCGCTGGGCCGAGATCGCCTGATGTATGACATCAAAATCACTGCGGGAGTGGCTTTTCATGCCAAAATCCGGGGCGTAGATCCGCGTCTGCTCTGCCTTTAGGCGGCTCTCTTCGGGCAGGATCGCGAGCACTTTCTCCTGTGCAGACTCCAGTTCGCGCGACAGCGACTCCCCACCCCAGGTGGTAAGCAGGCGAATAGCCACAATCAGCGCCTCAGACTCCTTGTTTGTCAGCATCAGCGGCGGCAGGTCAAACCCCGACATCAGCCGGTAACCGCTCCCCGCTTCGCCCTCCACCGGCACGCCGGAAAGCGACAGGTCGCGGATATCGCGGTACACCGTGCGCTCAGAAACGCCCAGCCGGTCCGCAAGATGCGCTGCCGTTGTCAGACGTCGGCCCCGCAGGATCTGTACTATCTGAAACAAACGGTCAGCGCGTCGGGTCATTTTTACTTACGCTCTCAGGCAGGTTGATGAAGGCCGACGCGATTACCTTCGCTGTCGGTAAATAAAGCAATAGTACCAATACCGCGCGGTAACTCCAGCGGGCCAAACACGCACTCGCCGCCCGCAGAGGCAATGCGATCGAGCGTTGCTGTCAGATTGTCAGTATGCAGGTAGATAATGGCCCCCTGCACCGAGGGAATAATCCCCTCAAATTTTGCCAGCGCGCCGCCGGTGGCCGGATCCTCATGCGGGAATACCGCCAGCTCGGCGCTGTCCATTTTCTCGCGCCTCAGTGAAACCTGCATCACCGGCTCATAAAATTTGATGGCGCGATCCATATCCGCGACCGGGATCTCAAACCAGTTAATCACACTTTTCATACATCCTCCTGCCTCTTGTTTGGGTTCAACAGGAGTCTACGACAGGGCTCCTGACAGCATACTGTCAGGAGTGTTTGTCAGGAGCAGATAAAAAAAATCCCGGTCAACAGACCGGGATTTCGATAACGCGATAAACGTCTTACGGCAGAATAGACGGCTGATCCGCCCCTTCTTTCTCGACTTTCTGCTGGAGCAGGTGCTCGCGCTTCATGCCGAGTTTCAGTGCCAGTGCAGACGCCACGTAGATTGACGACGCAGTACCGATAGACACACCGATCAGCATGGTCAGCGAGAAGCCTTCCAGCACTGGACCACCGAAGAGATACAGCATCAGGATCACCATCAAGGTGGTACCGGATGTGATCAAGGTACGGTGCAGCGTCTGGGTCAACGACACGTTAAAGATTTCGTACGGCGTACCGCGACGGATCTTACGGAAGTTTTCACGAATACGGTCAGATACCACGATACTGTCGTTCAGGGAGTAACCGATAACGGACATCAGGGATGCCACAATTGTCAGGTCAATCTCAATATGGAACAGAGACAGTACGCCCATGGTGATCACCACGTCGTGCGCCAGTGCGATAACCACACCCGCCGCCAGTCGCCACTCAAAGCGGAAACCGACGTACACCAGGATGGAGATCAGCGCCACCAGCAGTGCCATCGCACCGGTTTGCGCCAGGTCCGCACCCACGCTCGGGCCGACGAACTCAATACGCTTAACCGTGGCGTTCTGGCTGGTTGTTTCGTTAATCACGCTAACAACCTTGCTGCCCAGTTCCTGACTGCCGTTGGCATCGTGTACCGGCGGCATACGCACCATGATGTCGCGGCTGCTGCCGAAGTTCTGCAGCAGCGGCTCTTCAAAGCCCGCTTTCTGCAGTGACTGACGCATCTGGTCCATATCAACCGGTTTTTCCAGGGTGATTTCAATCACCGTACCGCCGGTGAAATCCAGACCCCAGTTAAAGCCTTTTACGCCCATAACGACGATGGACAGAATCAGCAGTAAACCTGAAATGCCGAAGGCCCAGTAGTCCCAGCGCATAAAGTCCCAGACTTTACGGCCGTGGTTCAATTGTTCAACAGTATATTCCTGTGCCACAACGCACTCCTCAGATAGACAGCTTTTTGACGCGCTTGCCGCCGTACAGCAGGTTCACGATGGCACGGGTGCCGACAATAGCAGTAAACATTGACGTTGCAACACCGATACCGGTGGTAATCGCAAAGCCTTTGATTGCGCCAGTCCCCACTGCATACAGGATAAGAACCTTGATCAGTGTTGTTACGTTCGCATCGAAGATGGAGCTGAACGCGCCTTTATAGCCTTCATCAATCGCCTGCTGAACAGAGCGACCGTTGCTCAATTCTTCTTTGATACGTTCGTTAATCAGTACGTTGGCGTCGACCGCCACCGCAAGGGTCAGAACGATACCCGCAATCCCCGGCATGGTCAGCGTCGCCCCTGGCAGCAGGGACATAATGCCGATGATCAGCACCAGGTTCGCGATCAGCGCGGAGGTGGCAATCAGACCAAACTTCTTATAGAAGAAGATCATGAAGAGGATAGATACCGCCAGACCGGCCAGACATGCTTCCAGCCCCTGCTGGATGTTTTGCATACCCAGAGTTGGACCAATGGTACGTTCTTCAACAATCTGAATTGGCGCAATCAGCGCACCGGCACGCAGCAGCAGAGAGAGCTGACGCGCTTCGTTCGGGTTGTTGATACCGGTGATACGGAAGCTGTTACCCAGACGAGACTGGATATTGGCGATGTTAATCACCTCTTCCTCTTTCACCAGCACCGCACGGCCGTTAGCGTCTTTCTTACCGCTGTCTTTGTACTCCACGAACAGGGTTGCCATCGGTTTACCGATGTTGTCCTTGGTGAAGTTAGACATGATGTTACCACCCGCGCTGTCCAGCGAGATGTTAACCTGCGGCTGGTTGTACTCGTCCTGGCTGGAGGTGGAGTCGGTGATATGGTCACCGGTCAGGATCACGCGTTTGTACAGCACAACGGGCTGACCTTCGCGGGTCTCTTTCACTTCCGAGTCACCCGGAATACGGCCAGAAGCGGCAGCAGACTGGTCAACGTTGGTGTTCACCAGACGGAATTCCAGCGTTGCAGTGGCGCCCAGAATCTCTTTCGCGCGCGCGGTGTCCTGAATACCCGGCAGTTCTACAACGATACGGTCAGCACCCTGACGCTGCACCAGCGGTTCAGCCACGCCCAGTTGGTTTACACGGTTGCGCAGAATGTTGATGTTCTGCTGAACGGCATATTCACGCGCTTCTTTCAGACGGGCGTCGGTCATTACCGCGCGCAGCTGGTTGCTGCCCTGAGCGGTGATCACCAGGTCACGGTGACGTTGGGTCAGGTAATCTACAGCCTGATCGCGCGCCGCACTGTCACGGAACGTGATGCTCATACCGTAGTTATCTTCTTTACGAACGGTGGTATACGCGATGCCTTTTTCACGCAGATCGCTGCGCAGGCTATCGATATTCTGTTCCTGCAGTTTGCCCAGCGCGGTATCCATATCCACTTCCATCAGGAAGTGTACGCCGCCACGGAGGTCAAGACCGAGTTTCATTGGCTCTGCGCTCAGCGCAGCCAGCCAACGTGGGGTAGCAGGAGCAAGGTTAAGCGCCACGACGTATTTATCACCCAGCACGCCCATCAGCGCTTCACGAGCGCGGAGCTGCGTGTCGGTGGTGTCGAAGCGAGCAAGAATTGCGCCCTCTTCCAGAGCCACAGACTTAGCGGTAATTTTTTCTTCTTGTAACGTTTTCTGGACCTGGATCAGCGTTTGCTCACTGGCGGCGACACCGCGCGCGCCAGTGATTTGAACAGCCGGATCCTCACCATACAGGTTGGGAAGCGCGTACAGCAGGCCGACGAGAATCACGACGACCAGCATGATGTACTTCCACAAAGGATAACGGTTTAACACGGCAGTTCCCTTTGGGAAAAGTTGGGATTACAGCGCCTTCATGGTGCCTTTCGGCAGAACGGCAGCTACGAAGTCACGTTTGATAACCACTTCAGTGGTGTCGTTCAGGGCGATAGCAATGTAGCCATTTTCAGCCACTTTGGTTACGCGACCGACCAGGCCACCGTTAGTCAGGACTTCATCACCTTTCGCGATGGAGTCCATCAGCTTTTTGTGCTCTTTGGTACGCTTCTGCTGTGGGCGCAGGATCATGAAGTAGAAGATCAGACCGAACACAACCAGCATCAGAATCAGAGACATCGGGCTGCCCTGCGCTGGAGCACCTGTTGCCGCTACCGCATCAGAAATAAAAAAGCTCATTCAAATTCCCTCATTATTAATATTAATCAACGTTCAAAGGTGGAACGGTTCGACCCTGACGTTGGTAAAAATCGGTCACGAAGCTCTCTAATTTACCCTCTTCGATAGCCTTGCGTAAACCAGCCATTAAGCGCTGATAATAGCGAAGGTTATGAATGGTATTGAGACGCGCGCCCAAAATCTCATTGCAACGATCGAGATGATGCAAATACGCGCGAGAATAATTGCGACAGGTGTAGCAATCGCACTCGGCATCGAGCGGACTGGTGTCACTCTTATGCTTCGCGTTACGGATTTTCACCACGCCATCGGTAACAAACAGATGACCGTTACGTGCGTTACGGGTTGGCATGACGCAGTCGAACATATCGATGCCGCGGCGCACACCTTCAACCAGATCTTCTGGCTTACCCACACCCATCAGGTAACGGGGTTTATCCGCCGGGATTTGCGGGCAGACATGTTCCAGAATACGGTGCATGTCTTCCTTCGGCTCACCCACAGCTAAACCGCCGACAGCGTAGCCATCAAAACCTATCTCTACCAGACCTTTAACAGAGATATCGCGTAAATCTTCGTAAACACTGCCCTGGATAATGCCGAACAGCGCATTTTTGTTCTGCAGGGAGTCAAAACGGTCGCGGCTACGCTTCGCCCAGCGCAGCGACATCTCCATGGAACGTTTAGCGTAATCCCAGTCCGCCGGGTATGGCGTACATTCGTCGAAGATCATCACGATGTCAGAGCCGAGATCGTACTGAATCTCCATAGACTTTTCAGGATCGAGGAAAATCGGATCGCCGTTGATCGGGTTACGGAAGTGGACGCCCTCCTCGGTGATCTTGCGAATATCACCCAGGCTGAAGACCTGGAAACCGCCAGAATCGGTCAGGATCGGGCCTTTCCACTGCATGAAGTCATGCAGATCGCCGTGAAGCTTCATGATCTCCTGACCAGGACGCAGCCACAGGTGGAAGGTATTACCGAGGATAATCTGGGCGCCAGTGGCTTCTACTTCTTCCGGCGTCATCCCTTTTACGGTGCCGTAAGTCCCCACAGGCATAAACGCGGGGGTTTCCACCACGCCGCGATCAAACACCAGGCGACCGCGACGCGCGCGGCCATCGGTGGTATCGAGTTCAAATTTCATTTTTATTCCTCTGTGCCAGAAAAACAGTCCAACACATTATTCCGGTGCCGCGGACTTATTCCCCGACACGCTCATTCAAAGCCAGCGGATTGTACGTGATAAACATCGCGTCCCCGTAGCTAAAAAAGCGATATTTTTGTTCTACCGCAGACTTGTATGCCGCCATGGTGTGCTGATACCCCGCAAAGGCGGAGACCAGCATAATCAGCGTTGATTCAGGCAGATGGAAATTGGTCACCAGTGCATCGATGACTTTGTACTGATAGCCCGGATAGATAAAGATCTGCGTATCGCCAAAGAATGGCTCGATCAGATCTTTTTGAGCCGCCTGGGCAGCGCTCTCCAGTGAACGTACGGAGGTGGTGCCTACCGCAACAACGCGGCTGCCGCGCGCTTTTGCCGCCAGAACCGCATCAACAACCTCCTGCGGCACTTCAGCATACTCAGAGTGCATGATGTGATCTTCAATGCTGTCTACCCGCACCGGCTGGAAGGTGCCCGCGCCGACGTGCAGCGTCACAAACGCCATCTCCACGCCTTTTGCACGTAATTTTTCCAGCAGCGGTTCGTCAAAGTGCAGACCCGCCGTCGGCGCCGCTACCGCGCCAGGCTTCTGGCTGTAGACGGTCTGGTAGAGCTCACGATCGGCCTCTTCATCCGGGCGCTCAATGTACGGCGGCAAAGGCATGTGGCCGATGGCGTTGAGAATATCCAGCACCGTGCGCTCATCGTTGAACTCCACTTCAAACAGCGCGTCGTGGCGCGCGGTCATAGTTGCTTTGATGCTCTCGTCATCGCCCAGCAGCAGTTCGGCACCCGGTTTAGGTGCTTTAGAGGCGCGAATATGTGCCAGAATACGTTTATCATCGAGCATACGTTCGACCAGCACTTCAATCTTGCCGCCGCTGGCCTTGCGGCCAAACAGACGCGCCGGGATCACGCGGGTATTGTTAAAGACCAGCAGATCGCCAGGGTTGAGCTTGTCGAGCAGATCGGTGAAAGTACCGTGCGTCAGCTCGCCCGTTGGCCCGTCCAGTGACAGCAAGCGACAGCTACTGCGCTCAGGCATTGGATAGTGAGCAATCAGGGATTCAGGTAGTTCAAAGGAGAAATCGGCGACGCGCATGACGTATACTCGTGACTTAAAAACAGGCGGCATAGTCTAGTGCTCACACCCTTTTGCTGCAACAACTAGCCGCCCCCGGACAAATAAAACGCATGAATTTTCTCGCTCACCTGCACCTCGCTCACCTCGCTGACAGCTCCCTTTCCGGCAATTTGCTGGCCGATTTCGTCCGCGGCAACCCCGCCGAGACCTGGCCCGCTGAGGTTGTCGACGGGATTTTTATGCATCGTCGTATCGATGTCATGACGGATAACCTGCCAGAAGTGACCGAGGCCAAAGCGTGGTTTCGCCCCGAAACGCGCCGCGTTGCGCCAATCTCGCTTGATGTCATGTGGGACCATTTCCTGTCGCGCCACTGGGCGCAGCTGTCGCCGGAAATGCCATTGCCGGATTTTGTGCGTTATGCCCACCAGCAGGTGTCGATCATCCTGCCTGACTCGCCGCCGCGCTTTGTGAATCTGAATAATTACCTGTGGTCGGAACGCTGGCTGGAGCGCTATCGCGAGATGGACTTCATCCAGAATGTGTTAAATGGGATGGCGAGCCGCCGACCGCGGCTGGATGCACTACGCGACTCCTGGCATGACCTGGACGAACATTACGATGCGCTGGAAACGCGTTTCTGGCAGTTTTACCCGCGAATGATGGCGCAGGCGAAAAACAAACAGCTCTGACAGAATTCGCATTGATAGGTAAAAGCTGGCGGAACGATTGTCACCACCTCTTTGTCTTATCCATGAACACTCTCTATACTGGCTCGCGTTGCGTTCCAAATAACCTTAGTATCTACAGGAGAATCATATGGTTCTGGTAACTCGTCCGGCTCCGGATTTTACAGCTGCAGCAGTTCTGGGCAACGGTGAAATCGTTGAAAACTTCAACTTCAAACAGCACACCAACGGTAAAGCGACCGTTCTGTTCTTCTGGCCAATGGACTTCACTTTCGTTTGCCCGTCTGAGCTGATCGCGTTCGACAAACGTTATGAAGAATTCCAGAAGCGTGGCGTAGAAGTGGTTGGCGTCTCCTTCGACTCTGAGTTTGTACACAACGCATGGCGTAACACCCCTGTCGACAAAGGCGGCATCGGTGCGGTGAAATACGCAATGGTTGCGGACATCAAACGCGAAATCCAGCAGGCTTACGGTATCGAACATCCGGACGCTGGCGTTGCGCTGCGTGGCTCCTTCCTGATCGACGCGAACGGCATCGTGCGTCACCAGGTTGTGAACGATCTGCCGCTGGGTCGTAACATCGACGAAATGCTGCGTATGGTTGACGCGCTGCAGTTCCACGAAGAGCACGGTGAAGTGTGCCCGGCTCAGTGGGAAAAAGGTAAAGAAGGTATGTCTGCGTCCCCAGACGGCGTTGCGAAATACCTGTCCGAGAACGTATCCAGCCTGTAATCGGCACGGTTTACGAAAAAGGCCCGCTTATGCGGGCCTTTTTGTTATCACGCCGTCAGCCAAACCAGACGGAAGCAGAAATCGCCAGCAGGGAGAGGATCCCCTCCTGCACGCTCCCTTTCCCCTCTTTTAGCTGCCACGCGCTCACGTTAAGCAGCGGAGAGTCATCCAGCACCACTTCGCACGCCTCGCCCCGGTTGATGGCTACCAGCACGCGCTGCTGGTTATAGACGCGGACAAACACCACCACGTTGTCGTGGGCATAAACCACCTGACAACCACCGTAGCGCAGCGCCTGGCTCTGCTTACGCAGTTTCGCCAGCCGCTGATACAGGCTGAACAGCACGTTGTCCTGCTTCGCCGGATCCCATGGGAAGGTTTTGCGGCAGAATGGATCGTTGTTCCCGTCCAGCCCCACCTCATCGCCGTAATAGATGCACGGCACGCCCGGCCAGGTAAAGAGCCAGGTCACCGCCAGCGGCAGGCGCGCGACATCCTTACCGAGCAGGGATTTAAATCGCGCGGTGTCATGGCTGTCCAGCTGGTTAAACATCCGTAACTGCTGCTGATGCGAAAGACTGGCGCGGTAGTTATCCATCCACGCCATGCAGGTTTCCGCATCAATATGCTGCGGATCGTAGGAAATATCGGTGTTAGCAAGGAATCCCCACAGCGGGAAGGTAAAACCGCGATAGTTCATTGCCGCATCTTCCGCGTCCGCCTGCAGCCACTGGCGCGCGTCGCCAAAATGTTCGCCAAAAACGAACGCCTCGGGCTGCGCGGCTTTTGCTGCACGGGTGATCCCGGCGACGTGCTGAAGGTTATTACGCGCCCCGCCCGCTTCACCGAGCATATGCACCACGTCAAGACGCCAGCCATCCATATTCCATGGCTCACTCAACCAGTGGCGCACAATGCTGTTTTCACCGCCGTAAATCTCGTTCACTAGCGTTTGCGACTGGAAATCCAGTTTTGGCAGGCTCGGATAGCCCAGCCAGTCCAGCGCGCGACCCTCCTCGTTGAAGCTGTACCAGTCGCGCTGGGGTGAATCCGGGTTATGGCACGCCCCGCCCATCGACTGGTTATGACGGTCAAACCACGCGTGTGAGTCGCCGCTGTGGTTAAACACGCCGTCCAGAATCAGACGCATGCTTTCTTTTTGCGTATTTTTACGCAGACGAAGCAGCGCGTCATCACCGCCAAACTGCGGGTCAACGTGGCGATAATCGGCGGTATCGTATTTATGCACGCTCGGTGCTTTAAACACCGGGTTAAGGTACAGCGCCGTCACGCCCAGCTTCTTCAGATACGGTAGCTTTTCGCTGATGCCGTCAAGATCGCCGCCGTAGAACGTCGAGCCGCCCGCCTGCGCGGTTAACGGCTCATCCCATTCTTTCAGGATAATGTCGTGTCCTGCAGCGTGGTGGTAATAAACTTTATCCTGCCCGGCGGTGCGCGTTTCGCTGCGCGCAAAGCGATCCGGGAAGATCTGATAGAAGACCTGATCGTTAACCCACTGCGGGCCAGCGTCCGGGTAATCGACGGCAAACTGCTCCAGCCGCGCCGGAGGAAAACGGCTAAATCCCTGCGGGGTAAACCACAGCTGGCGGTTATTCCAGAGCAGCTTAAAGCTATAGCGTCGGCGCGGCTGGCCGCTGCGCAAGTCGATGTTTGCCCGCCATGCCGTTACGCCAGGCTGCGGCTGGCTGCGCTGCTTGTGCATTTTCAGCGTGGTTTCTTCATTATCGACTTCAGCGCGTAGCGTCACGCGTTCAGGCTGATTTTCCCCCGCCAGCCAGAGCGTAATCACAAGGTTGTCTTTGTTTTGCTTAACAAATGGGGCAACCGGAAGGTGCCAGGCGTTTAACATCACGAATCCCCTTTGATGAAATTGACGTCACCTTGCCACAGGGTGATTAAGGATAGCTCATCACGTTCGCGATTATTGAGGGAGGAGAAAGGAGGAGGAGACAAAATTCCCTCTCCCACAGGGAGAGGGCATAAAATATTACTGCGCCTGCGCCAGCTGACGGTCGCGGCGGCATTTAAACACCCAACCCACCAGCAGCAGTACGATCCACGCACAGCCCACGTAGAGGGAAATACGGGTATCAGGATGGTAGCCAATCAGGCCGATGATAAACACCAGGAAGATCAGCCCAACGACGGTCGTCGCTACCCCGCCTGGCACTTTAAACTTCAGCGCTTTTGCCTCCTCAGGGGACAGACGGCGGCGGAACGCAATCTGTGACAGCAGGATCATGATCCACACCCACACGGTCGCGAAGGTCGCCAGAGAAGCGATCACCAGGAAGACGTTTTCCGGCATGATGTAATTCAGGTAGACCGACAGCAGCAGCGCAACGGTCATCACCATAACCGTCACCCATGGCGTGCCGCGACGGGAGGTTTTGGCAAAGACTTTCGGCGCACTGCCCTGCTCTGCCATGCCGTGCAGCATGCGGCCCACGCCAAAGACGTCACTGTTGATCGCTGACAGCGACGCGGTCAGGACCACAAAGTTCAGGATGCTGGCCGCAAAGGCGATGCCCATATGCTGGAAGGTCAGCACAAACGGGCTACCGTTGGTCCCCACCTGGTTCCACGGATAGATAGACATAATGACGAACAGCGTACCCACATAGAACACCAGAATACGCATCGGCACCGAGTTGATGGCGCGCGGAATGGACTTCTCCGGGTCTTTGGCTTCCCCGGCGGTGATCCCGATAATCTCAATCCCGCCGTAGGCAAACATCACCATCTGGAGCGACATCACCATGCCGAGCCAGCCGTTGCTGAAGAAACCACCGTTGCTCCAGAGGTTATGAATACCGGTTGGCTGGCCGCCGTTACCGATCCCCCAGATGATGATGCCGAAACCGGCCACAATCATGATGATGATGGTGGCAACCTTGAAGAAGGAGAACCAGAACTCCAGCTCACCGAAGACCTTCACGCTCATCAGGTTGACGGCACAGATAATCAGCACCACGCTCAACACCCAAATCCAGTGCGGAACCGCCGGGAACCAGACGCCCATGTAGATGCCAAAGGCGGTGACGTCGGCAATGGCCACAATCAGAATTTCGAAGCAGTAGGTCCAGCCGGTGATAAACCCGGCCAGCGGGCCTAAATTCTCCTGCGCATAGCGCGAGAATGAACTGGCTGAAGGGTTATGAACCGACATCTCTCCCAGCGCACGCATGATGATATACGCCGCCACGCCGCCGATGATGTAGGCCAGCAGAACGCTTGGACCGGCCATTTTGATGGCATCTGCCGAGCCATAAAAAAGACCGGTACCGATAGCGGAGCCGAGCGCCATAAAGCGAATGTGGCGCGTGCTCAGCCCACGTTTGAGTTTGTTAGTGCTTTCCATTTAAATCTTGCCATTCAACACGAAAAAAACAAAAAACCACGGGGCCTTAAGCCCCGTGGTTAAACAGTTTGTTGCCGTTGATTAATGGGCGTTCGATGTAACCTGACGCCCTGCAGCACGGTCCCAGATAATGGCCAGAACCAGTGCAACAACGGTAGGCATCAGCCAGGCCAGACCTTGCTCAGACAGCGGCAGACGCTGTGTCCAGGCTGGCAGGATGTGAGCAAACGCTGATGCTTTAATCCCGTCAAGGATACCAAAAATCAGGCTGATAAACATGGCTGGCGCAATAATTCGCGAGGAGTTGTTCCACCACGGGCGCGTAAAGCTCAACACCACCAGCACGATACACGGCGGATAGATGGCCGTCAGCACCGGAATGGAGACCTGAATCAGGTGGCTCAGACCGAGGTTAGACACCGCCATGGAGAAGATGCCGAGGATGAATACCAGCGTGCGGTAAGAGAGTGGCAGATACTGCGCAAAGAACTCCGCACAGGCACAGGTCAGACCAACCGCCGTCACCAGACAGGCCAGGAAGATCAGGGCCGCCAGCAGCATGCTGCCCGCACCGCCAAAGGTGTGCTGGACGTAAGCGTGCAGAATTGCCGCACCATTCGCGTTCTGATCGACCAGCGTGGCGCTATCGGAACCCAGGCGGAACAGCGCCAGATAGAGCAGCGTCAGGCCCACACCGGCCATCAGACCAGCCCATATGGTATAGCGGGTCAGCAGACGCGCTTCGGTCACACCACGGGAACGAGCGGCGTTCACGATAACGATACCAAACACCATCGCGCCCAGCGTATCCATGGTCAGATAGCCGTTCACAAATCCGTTAGAGAAGGCCGCGTTTTGGTAGGCATCCATCGCGCTGCTGATAGGACCCGCAGGCCAGATAATGGCCGCAACCGCCAGCACGATCAGCGCGATAATTTTGAGTGGAGCCAGGAAGTTACCCACGGTATCCAGCAGTTTGCCCGGATAGAGGGAGACCAGAATCACAATAGCGAAGTAAACCATGCTGTAGATAAACAGCGGCATCGCACCGTCACCGGTCAGTGGCGCAATCCCCACTTCGAAGGAGACTGTCGCAGTACGCGGGGTCGCAAACAGCGGGCCAACGGCCAGATAACACACCGTTGCCAGCAGAACGCCAGCCACTTTACCAATTGGGGTGCTGAGGCTATCAACGCCGCCGCCAACTTTCGCCAGCGCAACCACGGTCAACACCGGCAGGCCCACGGCAGTAATCAGGAAACCAAATGCTGCTGTCCAGACGTGTTCACCCGCCTGTAAGCCAACCATTGGAGGAAAAATGATGTTGCCTGCGCCAACGAACAGCGCAAATGTCATAAAGCCCAGCGCGATGATGTCACGCGATTTTAAGTGATGGGTCATAAAACCTTACTGCCTGTGGATGTGGTGTTGAATATATTGAGATTTTCGCCATCCCCAATGGGACGATACAGCGGAAATTTTGCTCAATTTCAGCGGGATATGCTCCCGTCCTGGCGTGGAGAAGAATAGTTTTTCGATTTACCACGCAAATACAGTCGGTCTGACAGTATCTGGGGGGCAATTTAAACGCTTATAACGTTTAAAGGCAAGGAGGGATCGTAAAACCAGAACAATATGCCAGCATGAAAATACCAACCAGAATAATTCGCTAATATCATGAAAAAGCCATGGCTAATCATGCGAACAAAAAAGCACCAGCCGTATAAAATTCATTCGCGTTTCGCTTTACTGCAAAGCAAACGGGCCAGCAATAACTGGCCCGTGGAAAGGTAAAATGACACACCCGCCGTCAGGCGATCTTTTTGGCAATTAATCGTTCCGGTATAACGAAACTGAAACGGGTTCCTTTGCCCAGCGTGCTTTGAATATCGAGGCGGCTTTCATGGTGATTCACCGCGTGCTTCACAATGGCCAGCCCCAGCCCGCTTCCCCCCGTTTGCCGGGAACGGGCTTTATCTACCCGGTAAAACCGCTCGGTCAGACGTGGAAGATGCTCAGGCGCAATGCCCGGCCCGTTATCCTCGACGCTAAACTCGGCCCCCGTTGGTGTCTGCTGCCAGCGCACCATAATATCCGTTCCTTCCGGGGTATGATTAACCGCGTTATAGACCAGATTAGAGATAGCACTCCGCAGTTCATCCTCGCTCCCGAGCACCTTCAGACTGTTATCGACGTCAAAGGTCAGATGATGTTTTTTATGGCTTAAGGTTTGCGCTTCGCGCTCCACTACCCGCAGCATCATCGGTACGTCGATAGTGTCATTTAAGGCAAGCGTCGGAGCCGCCTCAATCTTCGACAGCGTCAGCAGCTGTTTCACCAGCCCTTCCATACGGTGCGTCTGCTCGCGCATGGTATGCAGCGCCTTCTCACGCGGCGCACCTTCAAGCGTCTGCTCCTGCATCATCTCCAGATAGCCCTGCAGCACCGTCAGCGGCGTGCGCAGCTCGTGGCTCACGTTGGCGAAGAAGTTGCGTCGTGCCCCTTCCAGCTGGTGCATCTGGGTGACGTCACGCGCTACCATCAGCCATTGCCGATCGCTGTAGGGCATCACACGTATTTCAAGATGGCGGCCATTGTTGAGCTTCAGATTATGCGGACGCGTGAAATCACGTTTTTTCAGATACTGCGTAAACTCCGGATAACGCAAAAGGTTGAGGATGTTCTGGCCATTATCGTCCGGCCAGCGCAGGCCCAGCAGCTGTTGGGCGAGACCGTTACACCAGAAGATTGTCCCCTCTTCCGTGGTCAGAATCACCGCATCCGGCAGCGATTCCGCACCGCTGCGAAAGCGTTTAATCAGGCTTCCCAGCTCGCGACGGCGCTTTTTATTACGCATCTGCATCTGGTGCAGGCCGTAAAGCAGCGGCTCCCAGCTCCCGCTTCCCGGGGGAGGCGTCATACTTCTGTCAACCCACAACCACCAGGAGAGGCGCAGTAAGTTCCAGAAATGCCAGATCAGCAGCCCGGTCACAGACGCCAGCAGAAACCACGGCAGGTATCCAAGAAAGGCCCCCAAAATGAAGGCCGGAATACAACATAAGATCAGTTCAAAGACGAGCCTTTTCCATGACAGACGTTCCAGCACGCGTCACACTCCTGTCATTGTTCAGAAACGGGTAGAAAAACGATAACCCGTGCCGCGGACCGTCTGTACCATGCGATCGTGGCCGCTCAGTTCCAGCGCTTTACGCAGGCGGCGGATATGTACGTCAACCGTCCGGTCTTCGACATACACGTTAGTTCCCCAGACGTTATTCAGCAACTGTTCGCGGCTGTAAACACGCTCCGGGTGAGTCATAAAGAAATGCAGGAGTTTGAATTCGGTAGGCCCCATGTCGAGGGGATTTTCGCCCGTCATAACACGGTGCGAGGTAGGATCAAGGCTCAGGCCCTGCATTTCAATGACCTCTTCCACCGCCATCGGTGAAATACGGCGCATCACAGCTTTAATACGGGCAACCAGCTCTTTCGGTGAGAAGGGTTTAGTAATGTAATCATCCGCGCCGGTCTCAAGGCCGCGCACACGATCTTCCTCTTCACCGCGCGCGGTAAGCATGACAACGGGGATATCGCGGGTCATCGCTTCACGCTTGAGGTGTTTGATAAACTGCAGTCCGGAGCCGCCAGGCAACATCCAGTCAAGCAGGATCAGATCGGGCCAGGGTTCATTCAGCTGGTTCACCGCGCTGTCATAATCTTCCGCTTCAACCGGCTGGAAGCCATTTTGTTCGAGCACGAAGCACACCATTTCACGAATTGGAGCTTCATCTTCTACGACCAGAATACGTCTCGCCATACTTTGCCCTGTCTTATCTTATTTAAGTTACAAGTTTGTAATGCGGCGTCATTATGCGTCAGTTTTATGACAGATTTATGAAAAACAGTACCACGTAAAATGGCAAACTGTTGTTTTATTACAGCGGTTATTTTCCAGCTTCTGAAAGTTTATAATCCCCATTCCCTTTTTTTGCCACGGATTCGCTATGCGCATATTACACACCTCGGACTGGCATCTGGGTCAAAACTTTTACAGCAAAAGCCGGGCAGCGGAGCATGAAGCGTTCCTGAACTGGCTGCTGGACACGGCCCGATCGCACGAGGTGGACGCGATTATTGTTGCGGGTGACATTTTTGATACCGGTTCGCCGCCAAGCTATGCGCGTGAGCTCTACAACCGCTTCGTGGTAAATCTGCAACAAACCGGCTGTCATCTGGTGATTGTCGCCGGTAACCACGACTCCGTCGCAACGCTGAATGAATCCCGCGATATCCTGGCCTTCCTTAACACGACCGTGGTAGCCAGCGCCGGTCATGCGCCGCAGATCCTGAAAAAACGTGACGGTACACCGGGAGCGGTGCTGTGTCCGGTGCCCTTCCTGCGCCCACGCGATATCGTTCAGAGTCAGGCGGGGATGTCCGGCGGGGAAAAGCAGCAGCATCTGTTGCAGAGCATCACGGACTATTATCACCAGCAATATACGGATGCCTGCGCCCTGCGCGGCGAACAGGCCATTCCGGTGATTGCCACCGGGCATCTTACTACCGTCGGCGCCAGTAAAAGTGACGCGGTGCGTGACATCTATATTGGTACGCTGGACGCCTTCCCGGCGCAAAATTTCCCGCCAGCGGATTATATCGCGCTCGGGCATATTCACCGGGCGCAGGTCATCGGCGGCTGCGAGCACATTCGCTACTGCGGCTCGCCCATTGCGCTCAGTTTTGATGAGACCGGCAAAGCCAAATGTGTGCACCTGGTGAGCTTTAATGAGGGCAAACTCAGTGCCGTGGAGTCGCTGGAGGTCCCCGTCACCCAACCGCTGGCGGTGCTGAAGGGTGATCTGGCGGCGATTACCACTCAGCTGGAGCAGTGGCGCGGTGTCGAGCAAAATCCGCCCATCTGGCTGGATATTGAAATCACGACCGACGACTACCTGCATGATATGCAGCGTAAAATTCAGGCGTTGACGGAAGATCTGCCCGTCGAGGTCTTACTGGTTCGCCGCAGCCGCGAACAGCGCGAGAAAATTCTGCTGGGTGCACAGCGTGAAACGCTCAGCGAACTGAGGGTGGAAGAGGTATTTGAACGCCGACTGTCGCAGGAAGAGATTGACGACACCACGCGCGCAAGGCTGAACGAGCTGTTCCTTCATACCCTGCACGCGCTCAGCGATGAGGAAGAAAACGCATGAAAATTCTGAGCCTGCGTCTGAAAAACCTCAACTCCCTTAAGGGCGAGTGGAAAATTGACTTTACCGCCGAGCCGTTTGCCAGCAACGGGCTGTTCGCCATTACCGGCGCGACCGGTGCCGGGAAAACGACCCTGCTCGACGCCATCTGTCTGGCCCTTTACCACGAAACGCCGCGTCTGCAAAAAGTCTCCCAGGCACAAAACGACCTGATGACCCGCGATACCGCCGAGTGCCTGGCCGAGGTGGAGTTTGAGGTAAAAGGCATAGCGTATCGTGCGTTCTGGAGCCAGAACCGCGCGCGCAATCAGCCAGACGGAAACCTGCAGGCACCGCGCGTTGAACTGGCGCGTTGTGAAGACGGTAAAATTCTGGCCGATAAAGTGACGGACAAACTGGAGCAAACCGCCGCGCTCACCGGGCTGGATTATAGCCGTTTTACCCGTTCAATGTTGCTCTCCCAGGGGCAGTTTGCTGCCTTCCTCAACGCTAAACCGGGCGATCGCGCCGAACTGCTGGAAGAGCTGACCGGCACCGAGATCTACGGTCAGATCTCAGCGATGGTGTTCGAGAAACATAAGGCCGCCCGTAACGCGCTTGAGATGTGCGAGGCGCAGGCCGCAGGCGTGGTGCTACTGAGTGAAGCGCAACAGCAGCAGTTACAGGAGAGTTTGCAGGCACTTACTGACGAAGAGAAAACCCTGCTGACTCAGCAGCAGAACCAACAGCGCGATTTTCAGTGGCTGAGGCGCAACGACGAGCTTATTCGCGAGCAGCAGCGGGTTATGCTCCTGCAACAGCAGGCGCAGCAGGCTCTGACCGACGCCGCGCCTGAGCTGGCCAAACTCCAGCTTGCGCAGCCCGCCGCCCAGCTTCGCCCCCTGTGGGATAGCCAGCAAGAACAAACCACGCGCCTCGCGCAGACAAAGCAGCGCATTGTCGAAGTAAATACTCGCTTACAGGCCAAAGCCGCGCAGCGCTCACGCATCCGTCATACGGCGCTGCGTACCCATGCGCAACTGCAGAGTGACCTTACGACACAGGCAACATGGCTGGCGGAGCATGAACGTTACCGCGTGTGGGGCCAGGAGATTGCTGGCTGGCGCGCCCATTTTGCGCAGTTGAACCGCGATAAACATCAGATTGCCACGCTTGCAGCCCGTATTGCTGAATTACGTCAGAAGCTCGCCGGGATGCCGGAAAACCCCCTGACGCTGACGGCGGATGACGTGGCAGCGGCAATGGAGCAACAGTCCCGGTCACGCCCTTTACGCCAGCGCCTGACCTCGCTTCATGCCCGCTATCAGCCGCTGCAAAAACGGCTGCAAGAGAACGCAGATACCCGGCAAAAAGCGCAGTCCGAGCAGGTAAAACTCAATGAAACGCTGACGCTGCGCCGCCAGCAGTACAAAGAAAAAAACCAGCATTATGTCGATTTGAAAGCATTGTGTGAAAGCGAAGCGACGATCAAAAAGCTGGAAAGCTACCGCTCGCAGCTTGAGGCCGGAAAACCCTGCCCACTGTGCGGCTCCAGTGAACATCCCGCCATTGAGACGTATCAGGCGCTTGAGCTCACCGATAACCAGCGGCGCCGGGACGCGCTGGAAAAAGAGGTCGCCGCGCTTAAAGAGGAAGGTCTGCTGGTGCTGGGACAGGTCAATGCCCTGACGCAGCAGATCCAGCGAGAAACAGACGAAGCACAGACGCTCTCTCAGGAAGAGCAAGCACTCACTAAAGAGTGGCAGGAGGTCTGCGCCGACCTGAATATCTCATTGAATATTCAGGAAGATATCGCCCCATGGATGAACGAACAGGAACAGTACGAACGTCAGCTCTATCAGCTCAGCCAGCGCCTGACGCTGCAAAACCAGCTTAACGAACAGCAAGCGCAGGAGCGTCAGTACCAGCAGCAGCTGTCGGCTACGCGTCAGGCACTGGAAAACGCCCTGCTCGCGCTGTCGCTGCATGTTCCTGAAGAGGGGGAAGAGACCGCCTGGCTGTACGCCCGGGAAACGGAATTCAACCTGTGGCAGGAAAAACAGACGCAGCATGCTGCGATTCAGGAGCGCATTAATACCCTGAAACCGCTGCTCGACACGCTTCCGGCAGGCGATGACACCGAGGCAGAACCGGCCATTCCTGAGAACTGGCGCGAGATCCATGACGAATGCCTGTCCCTGCAAAGCCAGCTTGCCACCCTGCAGCAGCAGGAGAGTCTGGAAAGCGAGCGGCTACAGCACGCCACAGCGCAATTTGCCACCGCGCTGGCGGCAAGCTGCTTCGCCGATCGCGAGGCCTTTCTCGCCGCGCTGCTGGATGAGGAGACCATCCGCCATCTTGAACAACGCAAGCAGACGCTGGAGAGCCAGCTTCAGCAGGCAATTGCGCTTAGCGGGCAGGCTGAACAGCTGCTACAGGCCCACCAGCATCAGCGACCGGAAGGGCTGGACACCGACGCGCAAACCCTGCATGCGCAGCTACAGCAGCTGGCGCAGCAGCTTCGCGAGAACACCACTCATCAGGGGGAGATCCGCCAGCAGCTTAAGCAGGACAGCGATAACCGCCAGCACCAGCTGGCGCTGATGCAGCAAATTGACGAGGCCTCACGTCTGGCCGAGGACTGGGGTTATCTGAATGCGCTGATAGGCTCCAGCACTGGCGACAAGTTCCGTAAATTCGCCCAGGGTCTGACGCTGGATAATCTGGTCTGGCTCGCTAACCAGCAGCTTAACCGCCTGCACGGGCGCTATCTGCTGCAGCGTAAAGTCAGCGACGCACTGGAGCTGGAGGTGGTCGATACCTGGCAGGCCGATGCCGTACGCGATACCCGCACGCTTTCTGGCGGCGAAAGCTTCCTCGTCAGTCTGGCGCTGGCGCTGGCACTTTCCGACCTGGTGAGTCACAAAACGCGAATCGATTCGCTGTTCCTGGACGAAGGTTTCGGCACGCTCGACAGCGAGACGCTGGACACCGCGCTGGATGCGCTCGACGCGCTGAATGCCACCGGGAAAACCATCGGCGTGATAAGCCACGTCGAGGCTATGAAGGAGCGTATTCCGGTGCAAATCAAAGTGAAGAAGATTAATGGACTGGGGTATAGCAGACTGGATAAGGAGTTTGCGGTGCAGTGAAAGGCGGATCGGTGCGGTCTGGTGCCCTCACCCTGGCCCTCTCCCACAGGGAGAGGGTACAAACATAAAAAACCGCAACGTGCGTTGCTGTTTTGCTTTTATTCCGGCCATAACCACGCTGCGCCGCGCACGCCGCTGGAGTCACCGTGGACGGCTTTGCGGATTGGGGTTTCACACTCGCCGCCGAAGACCCACTGTTTGACGAGAGCAGGCACCGTCGCGTACAGCCGGTCGACGTTGCTCATCCCACCGCCCAGCACAATCACATCAGGATCGAGAATGTTCACCACATGCGCCAGCGATTTCGCCAGGCGCATTTCGTAGCGGCTCAACGCCAGTTCCGCCACGGGATCCTGCTCCTCAACCAGACGCATGATCTCGTTACCCTTAAGCGGCTGACCGCTCAGGCGGTGGTAATCGGCGGCAAAACCGGTGCCGGAGATAAACGTCTCAATACAGCCCTGCTTTCCACAGTAGCACGGCACTTCAGTACGGTATTTAAGTTCGTCTTCATCCATCCATGGCAATGGGTTATGTCCCCACTCGCCTGCCGTACCGTTACCGCCAATATGCGCACGCCCGCCGAACGCCACACCGGCCCCGCAGCCGGTACCGATGATGACAGCAAAAACGGTCTGGGCACCCGCCGCCGCACCGTCAATCGCCTCTGAGACCGCCAGACAGTTCGCATCATTTGCCAGACGCACCTCGCGCTGCAGACGCGCGCTCAAATCTTTATCAAAAGGCTGGCCATTGAGCCAGGTGGAGTTGGCGTTTTTCACCACCCCGGTATAAGGCGAAATGGACCCGGGAATGCCCATCCCGACGGAGCCGGTCTGTCCTGTCGCCTGCTCTGCCATCTCAACCAGCCGGGCAATCGTCTCGATAGTCTGGTGATAATCGTCGCGCGGCGTGGGCAGGCGGTGACGGAAAAGCTGCTCCCCCTGCTCGCTCAGTGCGATAACTTCAGTTTTGGTGCCGCCCAAATCAATCCCAATACGCACAAGACTCTCCTCATTATTTTGATTATCAACAGAGTAGAAGCACGCTTCCCGATTAGCAATGCAAGCGATGCGACAATTCGTTATCATGCCCGCTGATTTAACGACAAGGCCGTGGAAATTATCATGCTGTGGTTCAAAAATTTGATGGTTTACCGTCTCAGCCGCGACGTTTCGCTGCGTGCAGAAGAGATGGAAAAACAGTTAGCCGCTTATACCTTTTCCCCTTGCGGAAGCCAGGATATGGCAAAAACCGGTTGGGTTCCGCCAATGGGTTCACAAAGCGATGCCCTGACCCACGCCAGCAGCACGGGTCAAATCATCGTTTGCGCCCGTAAAGAAGAGAAAATCCTGCCCACGCCGGTAGTGAAGCAGGCGCTGGAAGCGAAAATTTTTAAGCTTGAAGCCGAACAGGGCCGCAAGCTGAAAAAGACCGAAAAAGATTCCCTGAAAGACGAAGTGTTGCACTCCCTGCTGCCGCGCGCGTTTAGCCGCTTCAGCCAGACCATGATGTGGATCGATACCGTCAACGGGCTGATCATGGTGGACTGCGCCAGCGCCAAAAAAGCGGAAGATACGCTGGCCCTGCTGCGTAAGAGCATCGGCTCTTTGCCAGTGGTTCCACTGGCGCTGGAAACGCCAATCGAGTTAACCCTGACCGAATGGGTTCGCAGCGGCACGGCGGCGCAAGGGTTCCAGATCCTCGATGAAGCCGAACTGAAAGCCCTGCTTGAGGATGGCGGTGTCATTCGTGCGAAAAAGCAGGATCTGGTGAGCGATGAGATCGCCGTCCACATTGAAGCAGGCAAAGTGGTCACTAAACTGGCGCTCGACTGGCAGCAGCGTATTCAGTTTGTGATGTGTGACGATGGCTCTGTTAAGCGCCTGAAGTTCTGCGATGAACTGCGCGATCAGAACGAAGATATCGATCGTGAAGATTACGCCCAGCGCTTTGATGCGGACTTTATCCTGATGACCGGCGAGCTGGCCGCGTTGATTCAAAATCTGGTAGAAGGCCTCGGCGGCGAAGCGCAGAGATAATTTCGTCTCAACCTGACCCTCTCCCCAACGGGGAGAGGGAAGAAGATTATTTCAGATAGCGGCACAGATAAGAGGTCGGTTCAGCAACCTGCAGATGGAACTCACTGTGGCCAGGGACGTTGAAAACTTCGCCGGCAGAGTAAACTTTCCATTCCGTTTCACCCGGCAGTAAGACGTTAAGCGCACCACTTACCACCGTCATCTCTTCAGCTTCGGCCGTACCAAAGGTGTACTCCCCTTCAGCCATCACGCCGACACTGGCGCGGCCAGTGCTGCTGCTGGTAAAACCAATGGATTTCACTTTACCGGAAAAGTATTCGTTACTTTGAAGCATGAACTGGCCCTTATATTTTTAGATAAAAATTCACTATAGGGGCCATGCTCATGACCTGTCACGCAAAATCATCAGGTAAGGAGTTCTGAGGCCAGACGCGCCATCAGAACGTTCGACAACAGTACCGGCACATCCAGCGCTTTTTGCAGTAGATCGCGGTGATGCTGGTGGAACCCCAGGCAGTCGAGGATCAATACATCAGCCCCGCGCTCCAGTAGCTCCTTCCCGGCCGCAATGAGTTTGGCCTCACTGTCCCAGAAGGGATTGGCCAGCGCATACAGGGGCGTTTTTTCAAGCACGTGCCATTTTGCTTCCTGGTTGTCCATGAGTTCTTCAATGGGCACAATCACCCCCACCTGGTGTCCGTCCACAATGGATGCCACCAGCGGCGGAATGATTCGCATCGGCTCGAGTAAAATCGCATTACGCGCCATGAGCCCCTTAATGGGAGCAGTACTCATCAGCAAAATAACGTCATACTCTTGATTATCGAGCACTTCTATTACTGCCTGCAGCGAGCGCTCAATTTTCTGTCGTGAAACATGCGCCAGTTTACCGTCGCTTAATAACGTCGCCAGGGGATCCTCCCCCGCCTCTACAGCGTAGTCCTCCATGACCTCTTCCCGGCTCATCTTCCCCAGCAGGCTGAGATGCGTGATCTGTTGTTCAGATACATGCTCGGTTAAGAGCGGTAACACTTCGCTTACAGGGACCACACCAATAGTGATGATCGCCAACGTTGCCTTCATCGTCTTCGCCTTCCATTACTACAAAAACTTAATACACAGGTACAGGCTCACTACGCTGCACAGTTCGTTTTTTCAACAAAACAGCACCAAGCGTAGCAGGTGATCTCCATCCCGAAATGTAAAGATCACCTGCCGGTAACGGAGCTACCTGTAATAACTAAATATTAACTCCTGCTTAACATTAGCGATGAGTAAAAAGTGTGATTCAGGCACGGTATTGGAGCGTTTAGGAAAACATTTATGACTTATCGGGATCTTCGTAGCGCCGTTTCGCATCCAGCGCTTCCTGTTCAGTCTCATGTTCACTGATGAGAGAGTCGGGTTTAGGGTGATCGGCACGCAGTTGATACCAGGTCACGGTTTGGCCGCCATTGCCTTTTTCAACGGTAACAATACGTGCTTCACGCGGATAGGGAGGTCTGGTTGGCATAGCTCATCCTTTTTTTATGTCAGAGCTATAAGTATAGACGGCGGTTAGCTGGCACAAGCCAAACGCAGGGCGGTAATAATCTGAATCACAACCTCTTCGGGCGACGCGGAAGCATCCACTACGTGATGTGCCGCTTCGCGGTATAACGCATCGCGCTCCGCCAGCACTTCGCTCACCTCTTCGCTGAGCGGTCTGGAGGTCAGCGCAGGGCGTTGCCCCTCTTCCGGAAACGCTTCCAGACGCCCCACCAGCGCAGCCACGGGTGCACAGAGATAAATCACAATCCCTTTTTCGCGCATAAAGCGGCGGTTATATGCCGCCAGAATAATTCCGCCGCCTGTGGCAATTACCGCATCGGGAGCCGTCACCGCTTCCAGCGCGGCCGTTTCACGGCTGCGAAAGCTCTCCCAGCCTTCTTTTTCGACGATATCCGCGATGGTTTGTCCGGCCTGCGTCTGCAGCCAGTGGTCGGTATCAACAAAATGACGTTGACAGGTACGCGCCAGCTCCAGGCCAACGGTGGTTTTCCCACAGCCGCGGGGGCCAACTAAAAAGATGGGTTGGGTCATAACCAGGTGTTTCCCCTTGATGCCGGATGGCTGAAGAGTGTAAAGAAATAATTGCAGAAGATGTTGCGTTTACTTTACTGCAAAGCGGTACGGAATGACAACCCTGTCACTGCCATACTGTACCACATATTGACAATGATTATCATTTAGCAGGGCGACGTTTCACTTCCAGCAGCCACTTATCGAGCTCTGCGGCAAACTGCTGGCGGTCACGTTGAGATAAACTGTCTGGCCCACCGGTCTGCACACCGCTGGCGCGAAGCGTATCCATGAAATCACGCATGGTCAGTTTTTCCCGGATGGTTGTTGGTGAGTAACGCTCCCCGCGCGGGTTCAGCGCTGCGGCGCCCTTTTCCAGTACCTCTGCGGCCAAAGGAATATCCGCCGTGATCACCAGATCTTCCGCGCTGCACAGCCGTACGATCTCGTTATCCGCCACATCAAAACCGGCAGGAACCCGCAACGCACGAATGAATCGGGAAGGCGGTACGCGGATATTCTGGTTTGCCACCAGCGTAAGCGGCATCTGAACACGCTCGGCAGCACGGAACAAAATCTCTTTAATCACATTCGGACATGCGTCCGCATCAACCCAAATCGCCATAATGTCTCCCCTATTGATACTGGCGACTATTGTCGCCTGCATTTCGTTGTTAAGCTATCAATCAGAGAAAACAACGCATAACGACGGAGAAACGTGATGGATAAGAAAATCGGGTTTATTGGCTGCGGTAACATGGGCAAAGCCATCCTGGGTGGCCTGATCGCCAGCGGGCAGGTCCTGCCGGGTCAGATTTGGGTCTATACACCATCACCGGATAAAGTCGCGGCGTTGCGTGATGAGTATGGTATTAACGCAGCCGAAAGCGCGCAGGAAGTGGCCCAGGTCGCCGATATCGTCTTTGGGGCGGTTAAACCGAACATCATGATCAAAGTCCTGAGCGAGATCACCTCCAGCCTGAATAAAGACACGCTGGTGGTGTCGATTGCCGCAGGCGTGACGCTCGATCAGTTGGCCCGTGCACTGGGTCATGACCGTAAAATTGTTCGCGCAATGCCCAATACCCCTTCACTGGTCAATGCTGGGATGACCTCCATCACCCCTAACGCGCTGGTGACCACGGAAGATGTGGCCGATGTGCTGAACATTTTCCGCTGCTTCGGCGAAGCGGAAGTGATTGCCGAATCGATGATCCATCCGGTTGTGGGCGTGAGTGGCTCTGCTCCTGCGTATGTCTTCATGTTCCTGGAAGCGATGGCGGATGCTGCGGTGCTTGGCGGTATGCCACGTGCGCAGGCCTATAAATTTGCCGCACAGGCGGTGATGGGCTCAGCCAAAATGGTGCTGGAAACCGGTAAGCATCCAGGGGAACTGAAAGATATGGTCTGCTCGCCTGGCGGTACCACCATCGAAGCGGTGCGGGTGCTGGAAGAGCGCGGGTTCCGTGCGGCGGTCATTGAAGCGATGGCGAAATGCATGGAAAAGTCAGAGAAGCTGAGTAAGTCCTGACCAAACTAAGCCGGATGTCAGGCGGCCACCTCGGTACGTCCGCGTCCGGCATTTTTGGCTTTATAAAGCGCGATATCTGCCGCTTTTAACCATTCGCGGTAGTGGGCAAACTGTGTTCCCCATGGCGCAACCCCCACGCTGATGCGAAGCCGTTCGTTCGGGGCGCAGGGTAACGACAGTTTTTTCAGCCGCTCGTGGACGCGGGACATCGCCGCAATTGCACTTTCTGCCGGGGTGCCGGACATGATGATCGCGAACTCATCGCCACCGAAACGGCCAATATAATCCCCGGCCCGCAGCGTCATCTGCAGCTGACGAGTGATAGCAATGATCGCTTCATCGCCCACATCATGTCCCCAGGTGTCATTGATGCTCTTGAAGTGATCGATATCGATAAGCAGGATCGTGGTTTGACAATGATCCCGTCGGCACTTTTCATACTCCATCCGCAGCAACGTTTCCCAGTGGCGCCGGTTATAAACGCCCGTCATGCCATCGCGGGTACTCATCAGCTCAAGTCTTCGCTTATTTTCCGCCAGGCGAATGGCCGTCTGATGGCTCACCCAGGCAAAGAGTATTGGGTAGATCATCAAGACCGGCAGCGTCAGCCACCACTCCAGCGCTCCGGAAGAGAGCACCACAACATTTCCGGTTAGCTTCAGCGTCACGACAGCGGATAACGTGGTTATGGCAATGCCTGCGAGAAACAGGCGACAGCCGCCGGATCCCATCATATTCATGCCCATCATCATAACCAGCGCAGCCGATGGCAGAGCGTTCACGCCCATCAGGCCAATCCAGATGCCGGTAAAAATAGCGTCGATCTTCAGATTGAAGATTTCACATTGATAAGGTTGAGATGAACGGCAGGTGAACTGCCAGGCAAGATGCGGCCAGATAAAAACCCAGCTCACCAGTAATAACCACCAGCCGCCGGGCAGAAAATGCGTGACCAGAACGCCGGCAACAGGAAAAAACATCGCCGCCAGACCCACAATCCGCCCCAGCCGGACGCGTCGGGCAAAGCGTATGCCGGTACGGTGCACGTCATCCTGAGAAAGGTTTTGAAGCCACTCTTCCCCGATACGCTCTTTATTGTAAAAGTTTTCGTCGTTCATCATATTTTGGGAATATTCTGAAACATTTTCCCAAATTATAGAGAGGGGGGATGCGGAGAAAGTATGAAATTTCGGGTGAGTCACCGTAAGGACTCACCCGATAGGACTATGCCTGTTTCTTCAGACAACCACTCATAAACTTGCTGCGATCGTCGCCTTTCAGCATTTGTTGCGTGGCCTGAGCGTTACATTCACGCATTTTTTGCTGCTGCGGCGTCAGGCTTTTTTCATCTGGTTTGGATGCACCATTTTTGAGGCAATCGCTCATATATGTCTTACGGGCATCCCCTTTCAGCGCTTTTGCTGTCGCCTGTTGGTTGCAGGTTGTCATACGCTGCTGTTGAGGTGTTAAGGTTTTCTCTTCCGCATGCGCTGAGGCGATCAGGCACAGGCCGGAAAACAGGGTAACCAGTATTGTTGTTTTCATTGCACCATCCTTTATGTGAAGTTCCACATTAAGTCTGGTTCGTTGCGGGAAAAAAACCACCCTGCGACAATGATTTTCTTCGGGTTTATGGATTATTTCATCTCTGGCGCGGCACGCTGTTCATTACCCGGTTTCGCCTGACGCGTTAGGGTATTTAATAGCGAGAGGCATGAGATGAAATAGAGACTCTGTTTAAATTCTTTTCTCCCAGTGCGAAGGCCAAAAATAAAAACAGAGCGACGACAGGCATCCTGCATGACCATTCTATGGCAGGCCATTCTCTTTCAGCAGGCTAGCTGCGAGGATGCCTTAATAGCTTCTTTACGTATTGCTGAAGCATCTCCGCATCTTCAGCGGGGACCAGCGAATCGGGGCGAGCCTTGTCCAGCGCGCTTTCTACATTATCGATTAACGCCTGTTGCTGCGGTTGTGTCATTTGTCGGAGCAACGCCGTAACGACAATTTCCAGCGCCTCGACCTGGGCGACCAGTTCTTTTGACTCTTCTTCCTTTTGTGCAAGCTTGACCAGCAACTCAGCAATGAGATTTTTCATCGTGCTATTTCCTTATGCGTTTTTTCTGAACTTAGCATTCAGAATGAATAATGCAAAGAGGAGAAAAGTATTATCTTATGCAAAAGTGATGCTGCTGCCAAAATAAAGATGAATGGCAAGCAGCGAAACGTTTTTCTCTTTAGAAAAAGCCGCATTTAGTTATATAAAAATGCGGCAGCCATAAGAATATATAATACATTACGGCAAATGATTAACGCGCTGCTCTCGCCTGCTCTAATTGGCGACGGCGTCTCAGCGCAATCGCCAGCTGGATAATATTGATCAACACCACAATCGCCGTGGCCGCAAATACCCAACGAAAACCGGCCATCGCCGAAACGGATGCGCCAATAAGCGGACCGGCAACATTACCTAAATACATAAATGACTGGTTATAGCCAAAAATACGCCCTGTCACCTGGTCACTTGAATATTTCACCAACAAGGTCTGCACCGCAGGAAACATGGCGCCATCGGCAAAGCCGAGCAGGAATCGCAGCACGCCGAGCTGAAGCGGTGAGGTGACGAACGACATCGCAAAAAAGAGCACCACGGCAAAAATCAGCGTGGCCATCAGGATACGCGCCGTACCGATCCTGTCACCCAGTTTTCCCAGCCGCGGCGCAGAGATTAACGCCGATACGCCCGGCACGGCAGCAATCATCCCGCTGAGAAACGCAATATTGCTGCTGTCTGGCTCCATCGATTTTATAAACAGCGCCAGAATCGGGCCTACCGAACCGTTACAGAGCTGGATCACCATGGTGGTTACGAACAGGCTTATCATCAGCCCGGGATACGGCAGCGAGGCGAAGACCGCTTTGCCGCTCAGGCGTTCAGATTTACTGACAACCGGGCGCCCCCCCTCCTTGATCAGAAACAGCGTCACCAGAAAACTGATCACCAGCAGGATAGCAGTAATGAAGAAGACGGCGCGCAACCCTACGTGGTCGGCCAGAAAGCCGCCTAACAACGGGCCGCCGATAACGCCACTGATCTGTGCGGTGGAGAGCGTACTCAACGCCCAGCCGCTACGTTCACGCGGCACCTGTGAAGCGACCAGCGCCATGGCGTTCGGAATATAACCGGATGTCAGCCCCATGATCGCCCGCAGGATAAACAGCTGCCAGACGTTAGTGGCAAAGGCCTGCAGCAGGATGGCTATTGCCATTCCCAGCGAAGCGCGCAGCAGCATCAGTTTGCGCCCTTTTCGATCCGCCAGGCTCCCCCACATGGGTGACACAATGGCGGAAACCAGAAACGTCACGCTGAACGTCAGCCCCGACCACATGGAGAGGGCTTCATGCGAGGTCACGCCCAGCTGCGACACGTACAGCGGCAGAAAGGGCAAAATCTGGCTGATGGCCAGCCCGGTGAAGAAACACCCGAACCAGACCGAGATGAGGTTAACTTTCCAGGATTCCATAAAAGAAATAGTCTTCATTTTTAGGCAAATGCGCCGACAGATTAGCAAGTTACCGGCATCTACGCCGTGCCAGAGATGCGGCCTTGCTGACTTTGGTTTTTTATCTTCCCAGTCATCATATTTGTGAAATATGTCACAGATCATCCAATTTCTGGCGGAAGATTATGCTTTAGCGGCAGAGTCCAAAGCCGCGCATTCCCAGATGGAAATGGTTGGCGTGCGCCGCGTTATACTCCGGCCCCAGGCCGTTCCCGTAGTAGCCGCAGCTCGCCGTCAGCAGCGCCTGTAGCCACGGCTGCGTTTTGGTCGATCTCCAGCCGTGCAGAATGGTGACCCGTTCACCGTTCGCCAGCCGAAACGCGCTGATATCCAGCGCCTCTGCCGTGGCATGTTCGCTGCGTCTTGCATCAGGGCGGTGGTAAATATTGCGACAGGCATAGCTGCCCAGGTGCTCAATGCGCACCAGCTCGCTTCCGGTCCAGGTTCTGGTGAGTGGCCGGGCCTGCTGGCTGACAAACAGTGCAGAACTCAGCGCCAGCGGGCAGCTGGCAAGAAAGCTGCTGTTCAGGCTGACCGGCCCGAAGTCACGCACGCGCACCACGTTGTGAAGGGGGCATGCTCCGGCGCTGTCGGCGACAGGCTGTGTGCGAATAAGGGCCTTCTGATTGGCCTTCGATAACAGGCTGGCACACGCCTCGGGGGTAAGGCGCCGCAGTTTGTACTGAGTAATTGGGCCTGGCGGGTCGTCAAGCGAGAGCGGCGTAAAAGGGTTGTAGTGAGACGGCAACCAGCGGTAACCCACCGTTGCGACTGCCACCAGAATGAAAACGATCAGCAACGTTTTGCCTTTCACACTCCCCCCTCTTTACTCCCAAAACATTATGGCAGAAGGTCGCGAAACCCGCAGGGCATCGTGGTATGTTATTGGCTTTTCGTCAGACTGGAAGAGAGTGAGATGGCAAAGCAGCGCGTAGGTATTGTCTTTGGGGGAAAATCAGCGGAGCACGAGGTTTCATTGCAGTCGGCAAAAAATATTGTCGATGCGATTGATAAAAACCGTTTCGACGTAGTGCTGCTGGGCATTGATAAACAGGGCCAGTGGCATGTGAACGATGCGAGCCAGTATCTGTTAAACGCCAACGATCCGGCACATATCGCCCTTAATCCTTCTGAAATCAGCGTCGCCACCGTCCCTGGCGTAGTGAAGGGGCAACTTATCGACGCCGGTAATGCACAGGCTCTTGCTCAGATTGACGTCGTGTTCCCAATCGTCCACGGCACGCTGGGCGAAGATGGTTCGCTGCAGGGTATGCTGCGCATGGCGAACCTGCCGTTTGTCGGCTCCGATGTGCTGGGCTCCGCCGCCTGTATGGATAAAGACGTCACCAAACGCCTGCTGCGCGATGTCGGGCTGAACGTTGCCCCGTTCGTGACGCTCACCCGCGCCAACCGCGATAAATACACCTTCAGCCAGATTTCCGCCCAGTTGGGTCTGCCGCTGTTCGTGAAGCCTGCGAACCAGGGCTCCTCCGTTGGCGTCAGCAAAGTGACAAGCGAAGCGCAGTTCACCGAAGCCGTTCGTCTGGCTTTTGAGTTTGACCACAAAGTCGTGGTTGAGCAGGGTATCAAAGGCCGTGAAATTGAGTGCGCGGTGCTGGGCAATGATTTCCCACAGGCAAGCACCTGCGGTGAAGTGGTGTTAAACAGCGATTTCTACTCTTACGACACCAAATACATTGATGATAAAGGCGCTCAGGTCGTCGTGCCGGCAAATATCGATCCGGCCATCAACGATAAGATCCGGGCGATCGCCATCAACGCCTATCAGGCTCTTGGCTGCTGCGGCATGGCGCGTGTGGATGTGTTCCTGACGCCAGATAATGAGGTGGTGATTAATGAAATCAACACCCTGCCGGGCTTTACCAACATCAGCATGTATCCAAAACTGTGGCAGGCCAGCGGTCTGGGTTACTCTGAGCTGATCACTCGTCTGATCGAACTGGCGCTGGAGCGTCATGCCGCTGACAGCGCACTCAAAAGTTCCGTAAACGGTTAATCGGTTCTTTTCACCGTCTCCGTCTCATCCGCTGCCGCCTCTTCCGGGCGACGGCGGATAATTAACCCAGCCAGCCAGAAACTGATCACCCAGGTCACCAGTCCGACAGCATAGGTTTGCCATCCTTTGGCTTCAAACCCCAGCAGCCCCACGACACCGTTAAGAATAAAGATCAGCCCGATAGCAAAGGCGTAGTAGTGCCAGTCACGGCGTAGTTTGGACGTGAGCTTCATAAGAACTCCGGCAGGAAAAAAAGACATCCTCTCACAGTTTTACGATCGGGTCTGTGGCAGATGCGGAAAATCTGAAACACGACGCAATTTCAGTTAAGTAATGAATTTGTGATGTGCTGCAGAAATCGACAATCCAGGAGAATTCCGCAGGGGAAATTACCACGATTCTGATATTGACAAATGCTATGACCTGTCAAACTCACCGTGTGCGAAGCGTATTAACAGAGTGATATTTCCGGAGGTCTTTATGGCTGACTTTACATTGTCGAAACCGATTTTTGGCGGCACACCACCAAAAACCTCCACTGCGGGTAATATTGCGTATGCCCTGTTTGTCCTGTTCTGCTTCTGGGCAGGCTCTCAGCTTCTCAACATGCTGGTTCACGCGCCTGGCGTCTACGAACATCTGATGCAGGTGCAGGACAACGGACGCCCGCGGGTTGAGATTGGTTTGGGGGTGAGCACCTTGTTTGGCCTTGTCCCCTTCCTCGCGGGTTGTCTGATTCTTGGTGTTGTCGCGTTAGTCGTACGCCTGCGTCGTCGCCATTAACGTCCCATGCAACGAGCCCGACGATCGTCGACGCGTTTGGCGAACCATGCCGTTGTCAGGTTACGCGTGATTTTCGGGCTTTCCAGTTGAATACCCGGCAGGATTGCCCGCGGTAACGCTTTTCCACTCTTCTTCTCGGCCAGCGCGAAAACCTTGTTGTAGAGATCCGTCTTCTCGAACGCCAGGCTATCCCCTTTCTCCAGCTGACGGCGAATGTCGCTATCGCTCATGCCAAGCGATGCTGACAGTTTGCGCACCGCCAGTTCCGTTGCCCCCGCCTTGCTGCTGCCGTAGGCGATGAGATCGCCGTCCAGCGCCAGCTTCACCCCGCTGGCACGGCTGACCGCACTCTGAAACGCCGCGTTTCGGCTGGCATACCAGCCCGCGTTAAAGTCAGCAAAGCGGTACAACGGCTCGCTGTAGCTCGCCGGATAGTTCAGCAGATGGTACGTGCCAAACCACAGTCCGCCACGCAGGGAGAAGACTTCCTGGCGCACCGTCCCGTCGATTTTCCACGGATAACCGTCCGTATGCTGCTCGGCAAACGCAATGCTGACCTGCATCGGGCCGCCGGTATGCACCGGATTAAGCGAGCCGAACAGTTTCTGCCCCATCGGCACCATATTGATGAAATCATCAAAAATGGCGCTGAGCTGTTTCTCGGTTTTCACCGTGTCCAGCCGATCGCTGTAGCTTTTGCCGTTTGGCGAGGTGATTTTAAGGGCGGTATGCACCAGGAACACCGGGATATGCATCGATTCCGCGCGACGGTCGATCTCTTTCCAGGCAATTTTGTTCAGCCCCGGCACCACCGGGTCTGACTGGTACATTGACTCCTGCTGCGCCACTGCCAGCACCGAGCAGATATTCTCCTCGGTAGGGGCAATTTTCTGACTTTCAAAGGTCTTCGCTAATGCCTCGGCCCACGCATTGCGGTCTTTCACCGTAGAGGGCATTTTTTGCCGCACCACGCTCGCCACATCTACAGGTTTCTCACCTTTTTTAAGCGGGGCGGCCCCTTTTTCGGCACACCCCGCCAGCACGAGTGCGGCGAGTAAAGAGAGCGATAATGTACGCGGTACGGCAAAAGACATAGCAATTCCCTGTTTTAGCTAAATGTATTGGTGACTTCCTGCAGATCCCGATCGTCCAGCTCGCGTTCAAAGCTGCGCAGACGTTTGTAGATGGACATCAGTTCCACCAGCGTGGTCCAGGAGCTAATCAGATACTGGAACGACCCGCGAACCTGACCAAATACGTTGGTGATCTGTGTCATCAGACCCAGCGTTATCGTACCCGCAACAATGGACGGGAACAGCAGGAACAAACCGAAAACGTTATCCACCTGCAGATACAAAATGCGCGCAATGTTGAAGTACATATAGTGGAAGTAAAGACGGAAATAGTTGCGACGCACGGCGCCAAACAGTTCACGTACGGTTGGCGGCGAGGCGCGGTTGGCGTCATCTTCACCATACACCAGCTCTTTACGATACGCCGCTTCAACGCGCTGATTTTTAAACTCCAGCCCAGGCAGCTTGATCCCCACCACGGCCAGCAGCCCCGTTCCCATTAATGACCAGACAATAGCGGCAATCACCAGGCCATACGGCAGATGACCAACAATCGGCAGGTCCGGCACGTGCGCCGAGAGCGTCACCAGCACCGGCAGGAAGGCAATCAGGGTCATAATGGCATTGATAAAGCTCACGCCCATGTCTTCAAGGGTCGAGGCGAAACGCATGGTGTCTTCCTGCACACGCTGTGCGGCGCCTTCGATATGACGCAGGTGTTGCCAGTGCGCCATATAATGTTCGTTCATCGCGGTACGCCAGCGGAAGACGTAGTGGCTGACAAAGAAATTGTTCATGACGCCAATCACCACCGCAATAAGGGCAATACCGAGGAAGATGCCAACTTCGTGGTAGAACTGATTGATAGTCACCTTATGCGGTGAACTCAGCGCACTCTGGATCAGATCGTAGAACGGGGCATACCAGGCGTTAACCGCCACTCCCACTTCCACCAGAAACCAGGTGACAAAGATGATCAGCGACGTGCCCAGAATCGACCAATACTGCCAGCGATGTGGCGAATAGACAAACCAGAACAGGGCAAAAAGCCCTACGCAGACCATGTAGTAGGCATAAAACAGCAGATAGCTCAGCGACCAGAAACGCGCCGCGCTAATGGGAACTTCGCCCGTCGCGCCCGTGATGCGCGTCAACCACGCTCCGCCGCCGGCCTGCCAGAAAATGACAGCGATCAGTGCCCAAATAAATGCCGACAGGAAAAATGGCCCCGGCTTTGGGAAAAAAGACTTAAACATGATACATCCTTCTTGTTGTTATGGCTGTTGCTGTGCTCAACACATCACCACACGAAAATCTTGCCTGGGCCAGGTGCCTGGCGCAGGCAAAAAGGTCAGACCCGAGGGTTTATTATTAGTTCGCTTTCCAGTTTTCAAGAATTGTTTCGGTGCGTTTCACCGCGGGCGGGTTTGCGGGCGCAATGAAGTTGCGCCAGACGTCGTTGTAGTGGTTAATCAGAATGCGGGCTTCGGCCGCCGGGCGATTCGCGGTGGTATGCGCATCCTCCGCCACGGTGATGTGGTAGCCCCGGCTGACGCCATTCTTGAACGTGGCATCGACACAGTAATCAGTAGCGCAACCGCAGATGACAAACTCCCGGATCCCCTGCTCGCGGAGCAGCGTTTCAAGCGAGGTGTTATAGAACGCATCGCAGGCCGTCTTGGTCACGTAGAGGGCATCTGCAGGCTGATGCAGTTCTGGCAGCAAGGCAAACCCGTCACTGCCCTCTTCCAGACCACCAGGCTCAGTATGCTGAATAAAAATCACCCGATCGGCTGCCTGCGTAAGCTGATTGATCAATGAAACACATTTTTCACGCTGATGACGAGGCGTTTCGAACACCCCCTGCTGCATATCGACAACCATAACCACACGCTTTCCGGACATACCCTTCTCCGCAAGATTGAGTAACACAGCCCTCTATCATAAGGCCGATGTCACAAAATGGGAGACTGACAGTAAGTAAATTCTTCTGATTTACTCGCAGTTACGTTTTTCTGGTTATCGTTATGTAATTCGGGGCATTGCACCGTACGGTTTAGTAGTATAAATACCCATTACTTTCCTCATTCACACTATGGATGCTTTTCGTTGAAACGTTGTCTGCTCTTTTTCGCCGCGCTGTGTGCGGTGAGCTTCTCAACCGCCCAGGCAGCCCAACCGCTGACGGCGCCCGTTCTGGCATCAGATATTGCCGATCGCTACGCGAACCTGATTTATTACGGCAGCGGCGCGACGGGAATGGCGATGGTCGTCATCGACGGTAATCAGCGCGTGTTTCGCAGTTTCGGTGAAACGCGTCCCGGTAATAATGTTCATCCGCAACTGGATTCCGTCATCCGCATCGCGTCCCTGACCAAGCTGATGACCAGCGAAATGCTGGTGAAATTGCTGGACCAGGGCGTGGTGAAACTCGACGATCCGCTCAGCAAGTATGCTCCGCCGGGCGCACGTGTCCCGACGTATCAGGGAACGCCGATAAGGCTGGTCAACCTGGCAACGCATACCAGCGCCCTGCCTCGCGAGCAGCCAGGGGGTGCGGCGCATCGCGACGTTTTTGTCTGGCCAACGCGTGAACAGCGCTGGAACTACCTGAGCAAAGCCACGTTGAAGTCCGCGCCCGGTTCTCAGGCCTCTTACTCCAACCTGGCGTTTGACCTGCTGGCCGATGCGCTGTCGACGGCAGCGGGCAAACCGTATACGCAGTTGTTTGAAGAGCAGATCACGCGCCCGCTGGGCATGAAGGACACCACCTTCACCCCATCACCGGATCAGTGCCGCCGTCTGATGGTCGCCGAAAAAGGTGCCAGCCCGTGTAACAACACGCTGGCAGCCATCGGCAGCGGCGGGGTTTATTCCACCCCTGGCGACATGATGCGCTGGATGCAGCAGTTCCTCTCATCAGACTTCTACTCACGCAGCCATCAGGCCGACCGAATGCAGACGCTGATTTACCAGCGCAGCCAGTTGCACCGCGTGATCGGTATGGACGTGCCGGGCAAAGCCGACGCCCTCGGTCTGGGCTGGGTATATATGGCACCTAAAAATGGCCGTCCGGGCATTATTCAGAAAACGGGGGGTGGTGGAGGATTCATTACCTATATGGCAATGATCCCCCAGTCCAACGTGGGCGCTTTTGTGGTGGTCACCCGCTCGCCAAATACCCGTTTCGTCAATATGAGCGATGGCATCAATAACTTAGTGGCTGAGCTCAGCGCCAATAAAGCCCAGGTGCTTACCGCCTCCGTCCAGCCTTAATATTCCGTGGGCAAACGGTTGATGCTAACCAGTTTGCCCCGGCTCATATTGATGTAGTTACCCTGTCGAAGCGCAGCGAGCACCTCTGCCACGACCGAACGCGAAATGCGCGTGCTTTGTTGAATATGATTCATCACACCAATTTTTGAGCGCAGGGTTTCATCCCATTCGGCCATATTCAGCAGCATGGCGCGGATTTGGTGATAGGAGTTATTTCCTACCAGTTGCCTGTCCCGCTTTTCCAGAATGGATTTAATCCAGGACAGCCAGCAGAAAGCCTCTTTCCAGAGCGAACTTTGCTGAATAAGCTGCAGAGAGGTCGAAGCAGGCAAATAAAAGCCTGTGCACGGATTTTTGGCAACGACCCGATATTCCTTGCTGTAATCAAGCATGCTTGCAGTCAGCCCCAGAATAAAGGGCGCGGTGGCAATGCCAATCAGCAACTCGTCAGAACGGCGATAGATTTCAATAACACCGGTCTGTAATACAAAGGTGCTGGGTTCATCATTATCATCATTTGAAATAATCTGCTGGGGAGCAGATTTAAATGGGGTACTGGCTACTTTCAAACACTGTTCGAGCCGGCTTAATTCAGAAAGTGGTTTCGCATTAACTTTCATGCAGACCTCTGGACATCCGTATTTGTCGGTTCAATATTATTTTTTTTAGATGACAAAGCGGGGGATATATTCCCCCGCTTTTATACTTTACCAGGTATATTTCACACCCAAATTGGCGCCCCAGTTCTGGTCAACGTCACCGCCGCCCAGGTAAGTGGCATCCGTGTATGCACTGAAGTTTTTGGTGAAGCTGAACTGTGTGCCCAGACCCACACGCACCGCAGAGCCTTCAACGCCGTTATCAATGCTGTCGCCATTCACGTTCGCATTGTTATCAGCATCGTCATACACATACGCCAGTTTGACGTATGGCGTCAGAGCCTGATCGCCGCCGTAGTTGAAGGTATACCCTGCGTCGACACCGAGTTCATAGCGCAGGCTGTCGTAAGACTGGCCATCAATTCGCATGTCATTGCTCAAGCGGTAGTCGTCACCCGACTGGAACAGCCCAGACACTGCCGCATAAGGCGTGACGTAGCCGGACAGGTTTGGTTTCCAGTCATAACCCAGTTTCATACCGAAACCAACCGCATCTGTCGTGGTATTACCGTCCACGTACTGACCGTTACTCATGGTCGCGGAGAGATCGTTATTGAAGCGGGTGTAGCTCAGGGAGCTGTCGAGGAAGACATCGTTGGCAAACTTCGCAGAGGCATAGATCATCGCCGTCTGGCTATCCTGATCAACCTGACCGGTACGATCGCTGATATCCCCCTTCGCGAAACCTGCCGCGCCACCAACGATCCACTTCGCGTTGTTACCGTCAATCTGCGTATCCAGACCAACCATAATCCCGCTTACGTCCTGATCGTAGCTGATAACGCCATTGTCAGCGTCAAAGTTGCCGCCGAAGTAGCTCACCCACGCCCCGCCGTTATCGGCCAGACCGTGACGGCTGTTAGTCAGACGGGTTCCAACGGTATCCTGCTGCAGATCCCAGATATTGGTATTCGCTGACGGAATGCTCAGCGCCATATTGGCGTAGTCAGTCAGCGCTTTCTGCTGCAGAACAACCGTGTCACCCTTCTGCTGCGCCTGGTAGGTATAGGCACCTAAATCGGCTTTGTTTGCTGCCGTAAAGCGGGCCGCAGTGTCTGCGTTATTGTCATAAACGCGGATGATCTCTTTGTTTTTATAATCAGCAACAGAACCGGCGCCGGTCGCATCGTCGATACGCACGGTGTAGTTACCTGCCACATCACCGTTCACCGCCAGATGACCGTCTGAGTTAAGCGCCACGACGCCATAGTCGTAATCTGCTTTGCTCTTGTCGTTGGTGATAAAGCGGGCGTTGTTCAGATCGCTGTTCAGCACGTAGTCACGGCTGGCAACGTTCAGCACACCGCCATCGGTCAGCACCATGTTGTGCGTGTCCACCTGACCCAGGCCCAGTGCCAGTTCCGCACCGTTGTCGACGGTGATGGTGTTGGCATACAGTTCAGCCGTTTCTTCCGTCAGCGCGGCACGGCTATAGCTGTCCAGATACAGGCTGTCTGTCGCCACTGCACCGCTGTCGCCAATATTCAGGGTAGAGGCGTTGGTCAGGGTGATGGAATCCGCCAGCAGGCCAGAGTTTTCAACATTGACCTGCGACTGGTTATTCACTGCCAGCGTGTCGATGTTAGACAGTTTGCGGGTATCCCACTCTGAACCGTTGTTCAGGGTGACGTTGAACAGACCGCTCTGGTATACCTCTTCACCTGCAACGTGACCGTTGGTGTCGTAGGTGGAATCAGGCCAGATGCTGTTTGGCGACAGGGTTCTCCAGTCAACGCTGCTGTAACCCTCACCATACATCTGCGCGGTGCCGATCGCTTCAACGCTGGATTGTGCTGCGCCAACCCATTTGCTGCCGTTGGTCAGTGTGACATCCAGCTTATCGGTACCATCCCAGCCGTTGGTGGTTGGGTTATACACACCGTCTTCGGTGGTATCGGTTGCCGGGTCGCCATTCTCGTAGAAGTTATTGTCGAAGGTGCTGGAGAACAGGATATCGCCGGTAACGGTAGAGTGATCGAAGGTGGCGGTGGTTTGCATGGCGTTGTCAGACGCGCTGGCCGCGACGATCAGTGCCGCATCATCTGCGCCGGTCGCGTTGGTTTCACCGTAGTCGCTCGGCTTCGCGGTTTGACCATAGAACCCGCTGGTACCCAGATCGCTGTATGCGCCGGAGGTCAAAACAGAGTCTTTGACCACCAGGGTGTTAGTAAAGACATTACTGCTATCCGCAACGCCTTCAACGCCGTCATACGGGGTATTGTCCAGCTCATGGTAACCCTGAGTCAGCGTGATACCCGCAACGTGGGAGTTGTTCTGGATAACAATATCCGATTCCACATCCAGCGTAATCGCATTACCCAGTCCATAGGTATCCAGATAGTGGGTTTCGGTGTTGTCACCATTCAGAACATCATACGCATAATGCTCATAGGTATCGTTAATGGTGGAGTGATCGACGGTCAGGCTAAAACGATCGTACTGCGTATGGGTCGTGCCGTCCGTATCATCCCCATCAGCACACGTGGTGGTCATGCACTTTGAGGTGATCATGCCATTAATGGTGCTGTTAGAAATGCTCAGCGCATTCGCTCTTCCATTGACACCATCGTCAAGGTAGTACGTCGAAATAACACCGTTCACCGTTGACTTATTAATCACCGGATAAATATCACCGTCGTGGGTGGCATCCGAGTAATCCCAGTCAGCGTAGCCATAATACCAGGGTGTTGATGCTGAATTATCATATCCGAAGGTATTATATGTGGCACCAGAAATATCTTTCGCATTGGCCTGAGAAGCGATAGCCAGGGTGCAGGCTAATGCAAGTTGTGATACAACCAGTTTCTTTTTCCATGTTTGCATTGGGTCATCCCTCCTCAGGGACGTAAGCAAGTTTGTCCATCTAATCATTTGGCAACATTGTATTGCGGAGGGAATTATGCATTTTCATTTCGAAAAGGTTCAATGAATGATTCCATTAAGTCCGTATCCAGACTAATAACATGAAAAAAATGCAACAACATTAAAAATTATAAATAAACACTATAAAAACAGCGAATTAAAATCATCTGATATAAATATAGAAAATATAATAAAGAATAATAGATCATTATTAATGATATATTTACTTCAATTTAGAAATCGCACCAATATCTCGAGCGTGTGAAAAACAGGCTGACGTTGGTTATATATATTGACCATGTGAAACATCGCAAACCCCATTTCGCATTAACAAAAAGCCTGATTTCGTAAAACCCTCTCCTCCACTTTCATGTACACTAGCCTTCTTTGTTCCACAAACGTCAGGCATATCATGACCGATTTAATTGCTCGTCCCCGTCGTCTGCGCAAGTCACCTGCACTGCGCGCTATGTTTGAAGAGACAACACTGACCTTAAACGATCTGGTGTTGCCGATTTTTGTTGAAGAAGAGATCGATGACTACAAAGCCATCGACGCCATGCCAGGCGTGATGCGCATTCCGGAAAAATATCTGGCGCGTGAGATCGAACGTATCGCCAACGCGGGGATCCGCTCGGTGATGACCTTTGGCATCTCCCACCACACTGACGCTACCGGCAGCGATGCCTGGAAAGAAGACGGTCTGGTCGCCCGGATGTCGCGGATCTGCAAAGAGACCGTGCCGGAAATGATCGTCATGTCAGACACCTGTTTCTGTGAATATACCTCTCATGGCCACTGCGGTGTGCTGTGCGATCACGGTGTCGATAACGACGCCACTTTGCTGAATCTCGGTAAGCAGGCGGTGGTAGCTGCAGCAGCCGGTGCGGATTTCATCGCACCTTCCGCTGCCATGGACGGGCAGGTTCAGGCGATCCGCCAGGCGCTTGATGCGGCCGGATTCACTGATACCGCCATCATGTCCTACTCCACTAAGTTTGCCTCTTCGTTCTACGGTCCGTTCCGTGAAGCGGCCGGTACAGCGCTGAAGGGCGATCGCAAAACCTATCAGATGAACCCGCTGAACCGCCGTGAAGCCATCCGTGAATCGCTGCTGGATGAAGCCCAGGGCGCAGATTGCCTGATGGTGAAACCGGCTGGCGCGTATCTGGATATCCTGCGCGACATTCGCGAGCGCACCGAACTGCCGCTGGGTGCATACCAGGTGAGCGGCGAGTACGCGATGATCAAATTCGCCGCGCAGGCGGGTGCGATCGACGAAGAGAAAGTGATCCTGGAAAGCCTGGGCGCGATCAAACGTGCTGGCGCGGATCTGATCTTCAGCTACTTTGCGCTGGATCTGGCCGAGAAGAAAATTCTGCGTTAATCCGCTTTAGCGCCGGGTGATGGCTTCGCCTTACCCGGCCTCCTCTCTGCGCTAATCTTCACCAAACTGCAATACAACCGACATCTCTCCCTTCTACTGTCTGAGCAAGACGGCAGGAGGAGTAACCATGTTTAGTCTCGATAGCGTTCTCGACGACCTTTGGCCTCAGGCGAGGCCTGCACCCTGGCAAAAAAGTCTGTTAAAAAGACTGTTCTACGAAGAAGAATTCCAGCAATTTGCCGCGACACACCGCCATCTGAAAGGCCTGGATATGGTGGAGCAAGTTCTGGAGCACCTCGATATTCTCTGCACCGTTTCCGCCCGCGATCTCGAACAAATCCCTGAACATGGCCCGCTGGTCATTATTGCCAACCACCCAACCGGAACGCTGGACGGGCTGGCGCTGATGTATGCCGTTTCCCGTGTACGGCGGGATGTGAAAGTCGTCACTAACCGGATGCTGACCCACCTTGAACCGCTTAGCTCGCTGTTTATTCCGGTGGACAACATGGGCGGCAGAACGGCAAAAACGTCCCTGATGCAGATGGAACAGCATCTGCAAAACGCAGGGGTACTGATCTTCTTCCCGGCGGGAGAAGTGTCCCGTCCTACGCGCAATGGGATCCGCGATAAAAAATGGCACCCCGGCTTTATTAAACTCGCCAGTAAGCTGCGCGTACCGCTGCTGCCGGTGCATATTCAGGCACACAACAGCCTGCTCTTTTATGCCAGCACGCTGGTGTCCCCCACCGTATCGATGCTCTTGCTGATGCAGCAGATGTTCCGCCGCCGCCACAGCCAGCTGCCGATAAAGATCGGCCAGCAGATAGCCTGGCATCACTGGTATAGCACAACCCTTTCATCGCGTGAGATGGCCGAGCAGTGCCGTCAGCACGTAATACGTCTTGGCAAGGGAGTGCCTGGCGTCTTCAAAACCCAATGCGCCATTGCCCGTCCGGAAGACCGGGCCACGCTGAAGCGCGAGCTGGCCCAGGCTGAATGTCTGGGCAAAACCAGCGATGGCAAAACCATTTATCTGTGGCAACGCAACGGGCAGGAAGAGGCTCCCCTGCTGCGCGAGCTGGGACGCCTGCGCGAGATCGCGTTTCGCGCCGTGGAGGAAGGGAGCGGTAAACGTCGGGACACCGACAGTTACGACGATGACTATCTGCACCTGATCCTGTGGGATGAAGACGATCTGGAGATCGTCGGCGCCTATCGCTTTATGCCCACTGCCAGACAGGTCGAGCAACGCGGTCTGGAAGGGCTTTATAGCTACAGTCTGTTCCACTACGACGATAAAATGCAGGACGTGCTGGAACACGGTATTGAACTCGGGCGCAGCTTTATTCAACCGCGCTACTGGGGTCGTCGCGGTCTGGACTATCTGTGGTCCGGTATTGGTGCCTATCTGGCACGTTATCCGCACTACCGCTACCTCTTTGGCCCGGTCTCGATTTCCGGTGGCTTACCGCCTGCCGCACGGGATCTGCTGGTGGCGTTTTACCGCCTCTGGTTCCCGGCGACACATCCCTTAGCCGCGTCACGTCAGCCTTATCCGGCCTCCCTGCCAGACGTGCTGGCACAGTTTGGCGGGGTCGATTACGTGGATGACCTGACGAAGCTGAAATCCCTGCTTGGTAATCTGGGGTGCGGTATTCCGCCGCTCTACAAACAGTATTCCGAGCTGTGTGAACCCGGCGGCGTGCAGTTTATCGATTTTGGCAGCGACCCGGCGTTCAACAACTGCATCGACGGGCTGGTGCTGGTGGACTTGTGCTACCTCAAGGCAAACCGCTATCAGCGGTATATTGAGGCGCACCTTTAACTGTGCGGTTTTTTGTAGATACTGTTATGCCACGCAAGCATTTTTCTCGTGCAGTGTGGCATCGAACGGGCGTCCTGATTTCAGGACGCCATACGCCACCTGCGCCAGCTTACGCATCATTGCTCCGATTATCAGCT
>NZ_JAQZRK010000025.1:0-81466 GCF_028737495.1 Enterobacter cloacae complex sp. 2022EL-00981 | reverse complement strand
TTTGCCTGGCGGCTTTAGCGCGGTGGTCCCACCTGACCCCATGCCGAACTCAGAAGTGAAACGCCGTAGCGCCGATGGTAGTGTGGGGTCTCCCCATGTGAGAGTAGGGAACTGCCAGGCATCAAATTAAGTAGTAAGCCGGTGCATCAATCCGGTGGTTACAGCAGTCTTCGGTGGAGCGGTAGTTCAGTCGGTTAGAATACCTGCCTGTCACGCAGGGGGTCGCGGGTTCGAGTCCCGTCCGTTCCGCCACTTATTAAGACATTAAGCCTGCCTTATCGGCAGGCTTAATGGCAAAAACTTTAGGGGCGTAGCTCAGTTGGTAGAGCACCGGTCTCCAAAACCGGGTGTCGCGAGTTCGAGTCTCTCCGCCCCTGCCATATAGAATCCTTTGCTTCGGCAAAGGATTTTTTTTGCCTTCAACACGGCCAAAATCCCTTCCTAATCAAAAACTGCAGCCAGTCATTATGCTGGCTGGTCAATCATTCCATAATATTGATTTTTAATAGATCTTTTATCTGCGATTGCTTATCGCTGTTCTGCAGCCAGATTGCATACAGCGGCCTGGAAAGCGTAGTGGAATCCAGTACGGTATGGAGTCCCGGTTTACTGTCTGCCCAGCAAACGGGTAACCACGTGCAGCCCTTTAGCAAGGAAAGCTGTTGGCAGGCGATCTCCGCTGAGCTGGTTGTTAGCTGTGGAACATCGTCAGGGGCGATCAAACCGGTTTCATGCTGTTGAAAATCGGGGCCCCATTCAAGCCGCAGATAGGTTAGATCGGACTTCATCATCGCAGGCTCAGACGCATACAGAGCCAGACCAAACTGCCCAACAATCTGGCTGCTAAATTCGTCCATCTTGGGGGCTTCAGTGGTGATCAGCAGATCAAGCTGGCGCTCGTGAAGTTGCTTAACCAGCGACTGCCGTTGCGCAATTCTGGCCTCGAATTGCAAATGCCCATGCGAATGGTATAACCGCGAAAGCCACTGACTGAGCATACATTCCCACAGGGAGGCGCTGGCCCCAATCGAGAACTCATTGTGCCTGGACGTATGAGCCACCTCTTTACGGGCCGCCTGCCAGGTATTCATCAACGTTTCTGCATACGGGAGCAGTTTCTCACCGGCTGGCGTTAAGCGGATATTGTTGCGGTGACGGGTAAATAGATTCACACCCAATTGATTTTCCAGCTGTCGAATACGAAAACTGACCGCTGACTGCGTCAGATAGAGGGCTTCAGCTGCTCGCCCGAAGTGGCGTGTCCTGCTCACTTCAAGGAAAGTTTTTAGCAATTCCGTATCCACATCTTTCTCCACAAAATTATTTGTCGTTATGATTTAAATGTTTTGTTTTACACTCTGTCAAGCGTAACTAATACTCCGCGCCATAAATAGCTCGGCCAAAGAATTAGGAGCGTGTAGGATGGCGGAAAGCTTTACGACGACTAATCGTTTTTTCGACAATAAAAATTATCCACGCGGGTTCTCTCGTCACGGCGATTTCACCATCAAAGAGGCGCAATTGCTTGAGCGTCATGGTTATGCCTTTAACGAGCTGGATCTGGGTAAACGTGAGCCTGCGACTGAAGACGAAAAACAGTTTGTTGCTGTTTGTCGCGGTGAGCGTGAGCCGCAGTCTGAAGCAGAACGTGTATGGATCAAGTACATGGCACGCATCAAGCGTCCAAAGCGTTTCCATACGCTGTCTGGCGGTAAGCCGCAGATGGAAGGTGCTGAAGACTACACCGAGTCTGACGACTAAGTTGATGAGAAAAGGAGCTTCGGCTCCTTTTTTTATGCCAGTAATTTTTGCATGTGCAGCAACAACCGATCTATGGCGCGATAGCTCAGCGCTTCCTGCAGATGGTGTCTTTCAATCTCTGGGTCTCCTTTCACATCGGCAATAGTGCGAGCCACTTTCAGCAGGCGCTGCCATGCACGGATCGAGAGCCCAAATCGCGTCAATGTCTCTTCAAGCCAGCAGGCATCCTCAGCCTTAAGATGGCAAAACTGCCGAATCTCAGCATTATCCAGACGCGCATTCAGCTTATGTTGACGAGCGTACTGTCGGGCCTGTGAGGCGATAACCCGTTCGCGAACCTTCGCTGTGCTCTCACCGCGTATCGTTGTCTGGCTGAGCAAACCAGGGGGCGGTAATGGGATCTCCAGGGATAAATCAAAACGATCGAGGAAAGGGCCTGACAGCTTCCCCAGATAGCGCAGCGTCTGCTCAGGCGTGCAGCGATTATGATTTCCCTGATAATGGCCTGATGGGCTGGGGTTCATGGCGGCAACCAGCTGGAACTGTGCCGGGTAGCTTATTTTGGCGCGCGTGCGGGAGATATGGATCTCGCCAGATTCGATAGGTTCCCGCAGGGCATCCAGTACGCGGCGTTCAAACTCAGGCAGTTCATCAAGAAACAGGATGCCATTGTGTGCCAGCGAGATCTCTCCCGGCCCCGGAATGGAGCCCCCTCCGACCATGGCCGTCAGGGAGGCACTGTGATGGGGAGAGCGAAAAGGACGTCGTCGCCACTGTTTTTGCAATGATGCAGAGCTCACCAGGCTAAATATCGCTGCGCTTTCAAGTGCTTCATGATTATTGAGTGGTGGCAATAACCCGTTCAGTCTGCTCGCCAGCATGGTTTTCCCTGTTCCCGGCGGGCCAATCAGCAACAGGTTATGTCCTCCGGCTGCGGTGATCTCCAGTGCCCGCTTCCCCTGCTCCTGCCCGATAATATCGCTGAGGTCGTCCGGGCTTTCAGGCAGGATATCTCCGGTTTCCTCTGGCTCGGAGAGCGTATGTCGGCCTTCAAGGTGCGCGCAGACTTCCTGCAAATGCCCCGCGACCAGGCACCCTTTCTCGGCAATCAGGCTCACTTCTGAGGCATTTTCATTGGCTACAATAATTTGTCGACCAGCATGAATGGCTTCCAGCGCACCAGAGATGGCGCCAGGAACGCCTCTTAACGCGCCTGTAAGCGCCAGTTCGCCAATGAACTCGTACGAGCCTAGCCTCGCTGTGTTGAGCTGCTCAGAGGCTGCGAGAAGCGCAATAGCGATAGGTAAATCGTATCGTCCGCCTTCCTTGGGCAGATCTGCGGGAGCAAGGTTGATCGTGATCTTCTTAGCGGGGAAGGTATAACCGCTATTGATAATTGCGCTGCGAACCCGATCTCTGGCTTCTTTGACCGTGGTTTCTGGCAAGCCGACAAGCGTTAGCCCAGGGAGCCCACTACTCAGATGAACCTCCACAGAAATAAGCGGTGCCTTTACTCCGATCGCCGCACGCGTGTAAACAACTGACAGTGACATAAGCACCTCCTCAGTGAGTCACTATGTCAGTATTGATTTTGCCTGTTGAGCGTCAGTTGGCTGATTTACGACGCTCATTCCTGCTTTTTAGCGACATAGTGTAACTATTTCACTCATTCGGAAGCTATCTCGCAAAGAGAAGGACGGAACGTTGCAGAGCGCTAAAACACGCCAAAAAAATGAAAAATATTCACTCTCTAATTTCCTTATATAAAACAAAGCTTTTCAGGAATATGATTTGCCTGCTAATCAAATCCGTCATAAATAAATCTTGTGTTTGGTTTGATAACTGTGATAACTCTTTAGGCATTCCTTCGAACAAGATGCACAAAGAACTGAAAATGACAGCCCTTCTACTAGTGATTAGCCTGGTCGTGATTAGCGTGGTGGTGATTATTATCCCACCGTGCGGGGCTGCACTTGGACGAGGAAAGGCTTAGAAATCAAGCCTTAACGAACTAAGACCCCCGCACCGAAAGGTCCGGGGGTTTTTTTATGACTAAAAAACTTAAACGAGGAGCAGAGAATGACAAATAGCACAAAATTCTGTTTCTCCCGATTTATGACGGGGAACTAACTATGAATGGGGCACAGTGGGTAGTACATGCGTTGCGCGCACAGGGAGTCGAAACCGTCTTTGGTTATCCGGGAGGCGCAATTATGCCGATTTACGATGCACTGTATGACGGCGGCGTGGAACACCTCTTGTGCCGACACGAGCAGGGCGCAGCCATGGCGGCCATTGGCTATGCACGTGCCACCGGTAAAACGGGCGTCTGCATGGCAACGTCTGGACCGGGCGCCACAAACCTGATCACCGGTCTGGCTGACGCGCTGCTCGATTCCGTTCCCGTGGTGGCGATCACCGGCCAGGTGGCCTCACCCTTCATCGGTACCGATGCCTTCCAGGAAGTCGATGTGCTCGGCTTGTCGCTGGCCTGCACCAAACACAGCTTCCTCGTGCAGTCCCTCGAAGAACTGCCAGGCGTGATGGCGGAAGCGTTCCGTATTGCCAGCTCTGGCCGTCCTGGCCCGGTTCTGGTGGATATCCCGAAAGATATTCAGGTCGCACTCGGCGAGCTGGAACCGCACTTCTCCACCGTTGAAAGTGACGACGCGTTCCCACATGCGGAAGTCGAAGAGGCGCGTCGGATGCTGGCGCAGGCAGCCCAGCCGATGCTGTACGTCGGCGGCGGCGTTGGCATGGCACAGGCAGTTCCGGCCCTGCGCGAATTTATCGCGGTAACGCAAATGCCTGCCACCTGCACGCTGAAAGGGTTGGGCGCAGTGGATGCTGACTACCCATACTACCTGGGCATGCTGGGGATGCACGGCACCAAAGCGGCAAACCTGGCGGTGCAGGAGTGTGATTTGCTGATTGCCGTCGGTGCCCGTTTTGACGATCGCGTGACCGGCAAGCTGAATACCTTCGCGCCAAACGCCAAAGTTATCCATATGGATATCGACCCGGCGGAAATGAACAAACTGCGTCAGGCGCATGTTGCGCTGCAGGGCGATCTCAACACGCTGCTGCCGGCGTTACAGCAGCCTTTGAATATCGGCGAGTGGCGCCAGCACACGGCTGAAATGCGTGCCGAGCACGCCTGGCGTTACGACCATCCGGGTGAGGCCATCTATGCGCCGCTGCTGTTGAAGCAGTTGTCTGACCGTAAACCGGCAGACAGCGTAGTGACGACCGATGTCGGCCAGCACCAGATGTGGTCTGCGCAGCACATGACCTACACCCGCCCGGAAAACTTCATCACCTCCAGCGGATTAGGCACGATGGGCTTCGGCCTGCCTGCCGCGGTGGGTGCTCAGGTTGCCCGTCCAAACGATACGGTCATCTGTATCTCCGGTGACGGCTCCTTCATGATGAACGTTCAGGAGTTGGGCACCGTTAAGCGTAAACAATTGCCGCTGAAGATCGTGTTGCTTGATAACCAGCGTTTAGGGATGGTGCGCCAGTGGCAGCAGCTGTTCTTCGAGGAGCGCTACAGCGAAACCACCCTGACTGATAACCCCGATTTCCTCACTCTGGCCAGCGCCTTTGGCATTCCTGGACAGCACATCACCCGTAAAGACCAGGTTGAAGCGGCACTCGACACCATGCTGTCAAGCGAAGGGCCTTACCTGCTTCATGTCTCAATCGACGAGCTTGAGAACGTCTGGCCGTTGGTACCGCCAGGTGCCAGTAACTCACAAATGCTGGAGAAATTATCATGATGCAACATCAGGTCGCCGTTCAGGCTCGCTTCAATCCAGAGACATTAGAACGCGTTTTGCGCGTGGTCCGTCATCGTGGCTTTCAGATTTGCTCTATGAATATGGAGACGGCCACTGACGCCCAAAATATCAGTATCGAATTAACCGTTGCCAGCCCGCGCCCGGTCGACTTACTGTTTAGTCAATTATCAAAGCTGGTGGATGTTGCCCACGTTGCCATCTGCCAGAGCACAACCACATCACAACAAATCCGCGCCTGAGCGTGACAGGAAGAGAAAATGACGACAAAAAAAGCTGATTACATTTGGTTCAATGGTGAGATGGTTCGTTGGGAGGACGCGAAGGTCCACGTGATGTCCCATGCGCTGCACTACGGTACGTCTGTGTTTGAAGGCATCCGTTGCTACGACTCTCACAAAGGGCCAGTGGTGTTCCGTCATCGTGAACATATGCAGCGTCTGCATGACTCAGCCAAAATTTATCGTTTCCCGGTTTCTCAGAGCGTTGATGAGCTGATGGAAGCCTGCCGCGAGGTGATTCGTAAGAACAACCTGACCAGCGCCTATATTCGTCCGCTGGTCTTCGTGGGTGACGTGGGCATGGGCGTAAACCCGCCAGCCGGTTACACCACTGACGTGATCATTGCTGCGTTCCCGTGGGGGGCGTACCTGGGTGCAGAAGCGCTGGAGCAGGGGATCGACGCAATGGTCTCGTCCTGGAACCGCGTGGCGCCTAATACCATCCCAACTGCGGCCAAGGCGGGCGGTAACTACCTCTCCTCACTGTTGGTCGGCAGCGAAGCGCGCCGCCACGGCTACCAGGAAGGCATCGCGCTGGACGTGAACGGTTATATCTCTGAAGGTGCAGGTGAGAACCTGTTTGAAGTGAAAGACGGTATCCTGTTCACCCCGCCGTTTACCTCTTCAGCCCTGCCGGGTATTACCCGTGACGCCATCATTAAGCTGGCGAAAGATCTGGGTATCGAAGTGCGTGAACAGGTTCTGTCCCGCGAATCCCTGTATCTGGCCGATGAAGTCTTTATGTCCGGTACGGCGGCTGAGATCACGCCGGTTCGCAGTGTAGACGGTATTCAGGTGGGCGCAGGCCGCTGTGGCCCGGTTACCAAACGTATTCAGCAAGCCTTCTTCGGCCTCTTCACCGGCGAAACAGAAGATAAATACGGCTGGTTGGATCAGGTTAATCAATAAGCATAAATATGGGACGGCACGCACCGTCCCATTTAATAGTCAGACGGGAGTAAATAAAGCATGCCTAAGTATCGTTCCGCCACCACCACCCACGGCCGTAACATGGCGGGTGCCCGCGCACTGTGGCGCGCCACCGGGATGACCGACGCAGATTTCGGTAAACCTATCATCGCCGTGGTGAACTCCTTCACCCAGTTTGTGCCGGGCCATGTGCACCTGCGCGATCTCGGCAAACTGGTTGCTGAGCAAATTGAAGCTGCGGGCGGTGTGGCGAAAGAATTCAACACCATTGCGGTGGATGACGGTATCGCGATGGGGCACGGGGGCATGCTCTATTCACTGCCGTCGCGCGAGCTGATTGCCGACTCGGTGGAATACATGGTTAACGCGCACTGTGCGGACGCCATGGTCTGTATCTCCAACTGCGACAAAATCACCCCGGGGATGCTGATGGCTTCCCTGCGTCTGAACATTCCGGTAATTTTCGTCTCCGGTGGTCCTATGGAAGCGGGCAAGACCAAGCTTTCTGACAAAATCATCAAGCTCGACCTGGTCGATGCGATGATCCAGGGCGCGGATCCAAAAGTGTCTGACGAGCAGAGCAACCAGGTGGAACGCTCCGCGTGCCCAACCTGCGGCTCCTGTTCCGGGATGTTCACCGCAAACTCCATGAACTGTCTGACCGAAGCACTGGGCCTCTCTCAGCCGGGCAACGGTTCGCTGCTGGCGACGCACGCTGACCGTAAAGCGCTGTTCCTCAACGCCGGTAAGCGCATTGTTGAACTGACCAAACGTTACTACGAGCAGGACGATGCCAGCGCGCTGCCGCGCAACATCGCCAGCAAGGCGGCGTTCGAAAATGCCATGACGCTGGATATCGCCATGGGCGGTTCTACTAACACCGTTTTGCACCTGCTGGCTGCGGCGCAGGAAGCGGAAATCGACTTCACCATGAGCGATATCGATAAGCTGTCCCGCAAAGTGCCGCAACTGTGTAAAGTCGCGCCAAGCACCCAGAAATACCACATGGAAGACGTACACCGTGCGGGTGGCGTCATCGGTATTCTTGGCGAGCTGGATCGCGCCGGGCTGCTGAACCGCGATGTGAAGAACGTTCTCGGTCTGACGTTGCCGCAGACGCTGGATAAATATGACGTGATGCTGACTCAGGATGAGGCGGTGAAAAACATGTTCCGCGCGGGTCCGGCCGGTATTCGTACCACGCAGGCCTTCTCTCAGGATTGTCGCTGGGACACACTGGATGATGACCGCGCCGAAGGCTGCATTCGTTCGCTGGAGCACGCCTACAGTAAAGACGGCGGTCTGGCCGTGCTGTACGGCAACTTTGCGGAAAACGGCTGCATCGTAAAAACCGCGGGCGTGGATGACAGCATCCTGAAATTCACCGGCCCGGCCAAAGTGTACGAAAGCCAGGACGAGGCGGTAGATGCCATCCTGGGCGGCAAAGTTGTGGAAGGCGACGTGGTGGTCATCCGTTACGAAGGGCCGAAAGGCGGTCCAGGCATGCAGGAGATGCTCTACCCAACCACCTTCCTGAAATCGATGGGCCTCGGTAAAGCCTGTGCGTTGATCACCGACGGACGTTTCTCGGGCGGTACGTCCGGTCTCTCCATCGGCCACGTATCACCGGAAGCAGCGAGTGGCGGCAACATTGCGATCATCGAAGACGGTGACCTGATTGAAATCGACATTCCGAATCGCGGGATCCAGCTCAAGCTGAGCGATCAGGAGATCGCGGCTCGTCGTGAAGCACAGGAAGCGCGCGGCGATAAAGCCTGGACGCCGAAGGACCGCCAGCGTGAAGTCTCCTTCGCCCTGCGCGCTTACGCGAGCCTTGCGACCAGTGCAGACAAAGGCGCGGTACGCGATAAATCGAAACTTGGGGGCTAATGATGGCCGAGTCACAACCCTTATCCGCCGCCCCTGAGGGGGCGGAATATCTCCGGGCAGTGCTACGCGCGCCGGTCTATGAAGCGGTGCAGGTCACCCCGCTGCAGAAAATGGAAAAACTCTCTTCGCGCCTCGACAACGTGATTCTGGTGAAGCGCGAAGACCGTCAGCCGGTGCACAGCTTCAAGCTGCGCGGGGCCTACGCGATGATGGCCGGGTTGACCGACGAGCAAAAAGCACGCGGCGTGATTACCGCGTCGGCGGGCAACCACGCGCAGGGTGTGGCGTTCTCGTCTGCCCGTTTGGGGTTGAAAGCGCTGATCGTGATGCCGGTTGCCACGGCGGATATCAAAGTGGATGCGGTGCGTGGCTTCGGCGGCGAAGTGCTGCTCCACGGCGCTAACTTTGACGAAGCAAAAGCCAAAGCGATCGAGCTGGCGCAGCAGCAGGGCTTTACCTGGGTACCGCCGTTCGACCATCCGATGGTGATTGCAGGACAAGGTACCCTGGCGCTGGAACTGCTGCAGCAGGATGCCCATCTTGACCGCGTTTTTGTTCCGGTGGGCGGCGGTGGCTTAGCCGCAGGCGTTGCGGTGCTGATCAAACAGCTGATGCCGCAGATCAAAGTGATTGCCGTGGAAGCGGAAGATTCAGCCTGCCTGAAGGCCGCGATGGATGCGGGTCATCCGGTCGATCTTCCGCGCGTTGGGCTATTTGCCGAAGGCGTGGCGGTAAAACGTATTGGCGACGAAACCTTCCGTCTGTGCCAGGAGTATCTTGACGACATCGTCACCGTCGACAGCGATGCGATCTGTGCGGCGATGAAAGATCTCTTCGAGGATGTGCGTGCGGTAGCGGAACCGTCCGGTGCGCTGGCATTGGCTGGAATGAAAAAATATATTGCCCAGCACAACATTCGCGGCGAGCGCCTGGCGCACGTGCTCTCGGGCGCTAACGTCAACTTCCATGGTCTGCGTTACGTTTCTGAACGCTGCGAGCTGGGTGAGCAGCGTGAGGCCCTGCTGGCGGTGACCATTCCGGAAGAGAAGGGCAGCTTCCTGAAGTTCTGTCAGCTGCTTGGCGGCCGTTCGGTAACGGAGTTCAACTACCGTTTTGCCGATGCGAAAGACGCCTGTATTTTTGTCGGCGTGCGTTTAAGCCGCGGTCTGGAAGAGCGCAAAGAGATCCTCAACCTGCTGCACGAAGGCGGCTACAGCGTGGTCGATCTCTCTGACGATGAGATGGCGAAACTGCACGTACGTTATATGGTCGGCGGTCGTCCGTCGAAGCCGCTTAAGGAACGTCTCTACAGCTTTGAGTTCCCGGAATCCCCGGGCGCGTTGCTGAAGTTCCTGCATACGCTGGGCACGCACTGGAACATCTCCCTGTTCCACTACCGCAGCCACGGCACCGACTATGGCCGCGTGCTGGCCGCGTTTGAACTGGCCGAGCACGAGCCGGATTTCGAAACGCGTCTGAATGAGCTGGGCTATGAGTGCCATGATGAAACGCACAACCCGGCGTTCCGCTTCTTCCTCGCGGGCTAAGGGGGGGTCTGCGTATAGGTCGGGTAAGCGTAGCGCCACCCGACTTTAATGGTTCGGCAATATCTTCCAGAACGCATCAATAAGCGGCTCATGCAGCCGCTTTTTTTGTGCACACACGCCAAGCTCAAACGGTGTCTTTTCGTCGCTGCGCTCCAGAATCATCACGCGATTGCGCACCGGTTCCGGGCTGTTTTCCAGCACCACCTCCGGCAGCAGCGCCAAGCCGCAGCCAAGCGCCACCATCGAGACCATCGCCTCGTGTCCACCCACCGTCGCGTAAATCGACGGATTACTGATTTTCTGACGACGGAACCAGAGTTCGATACGGCGTCGCACCGGACCCTGATCGGCCATGATAAACGGCACCGATGACCAGTCCGGCTTTTCCACCGACACCTGATTACGCACCGGGCAGGGTAGCGCCGGTGCGATCAGCACCACCGCCAGATTCTCCAGCATGGAGAACGCCACCGCGCCCGGCAGGGTTTCGGGCTTCCCGGCAATGGCCAGATCGGCTTCGCCTGTGACGACTTTTTCCATGGCATCGGCGGCATCGCCGGTGGTGAGCTTAATTTCAACCGAGGGATGCTCCGCGCGGAAACGGTCAAGGATAGGGGGAAGATGGCTATAGGCGGCCGTTACGGAACAGAAAATATGCAGCTCGCCGGATAAAGACGGCCCTTTCTGATCGATGGCGTGTCGTAGCTGCTGATACTGCAGCAACGTCTGCTGAGCAAAGACCCGCAGCTCTTCGCCCGCTTCCGTGAGGGTAACGGTGCGATTATCCCGCACAAACAGCGGCTGGCCGAGGTCCTCTTCAAGGCGCTGGATCTGGCGCGAAAGCGTGGACGGGCTGACGTGCATAGCCCGGGCGCTACGGCCAAAATGGCGGCTTTCTGCCAGATGCAGGAACATTTTCAGATCGCGTAAATCCACGGATTCCACTCCCCCTTTTTACATTGCAGATATTGCAACGTGACGTTGTGAATATATCAATTTCCGCAATAAATTTCCTGTTGTAATGTGGGTACATTCTCGCTGAAACGCGAACCGAACAATAAGACACACAACATCACGAGGTATCACCCATGGCTAACTACTTTAATACACTGAACTTGCGCCAGCAGCTGGCGCAGCTGGGCAAATGCCGCTTCATGGCGCGCGATGAATTTGCTGATGGCGCGAGCTACCTTCAGGGTAAAAAAGTGGTCATCGTCGGCTGTGGCGCGCAGGGTCTGAACCAGGGCCTGAACATGCGTGACTCCGGGCTGGATATCTCTTACGCCCTGCGCAAAGAAGCAATTGCTGAAAAACGCGCTTCCTGGCGTAAAGCGACCGAAAACGGCTTCAAAGTGGGTACCTACGAAGAGTTGATCCCGCAGGCGGATCTGGTTGTTAACCTGACGCCAGACAAACAGCACTCTGATGTTGTGCGCTCCGTTCAGCCGCTGATGAAAGACGGCGCGGCGCTGGGTTACTCTCACGGCTTCAACATCGTTGAAGTGGGCGAGCAGATCCGTAAAGACATCACCGTAGTGATGGTGGCTCCGAAGTGTCCGGGTACAGAAGTCCGTGAAGAGTACAAGCGTGGCTTCGGCGTGCCGACGCTGATCGCGGTTCACCCGGAAAACGATCCGAAAGGCGAAGGGATGGCGATCGCGAAAGCATGGGCAGCGGCTACAGGTGGCCACCGTGCGGGTGTTCTGGAATCTTCCTTCGTGGCTGAAGTGAAATCTGACCTGATGGGCGAGCAGACCATTCTGTGCGGCATGCTGCAGGCCGGTTCACTGCTGTGCTTCGATAAGCTGGTGGAAGAGGGTACCGACCCGGCATACGCAGAAAAACTGATTCAGTTCGGCTGGGAAACCATCACCGAAGCGCTGAAGCAGGGCGGTATCACGCTGATGATGGATCGTTTGTCCAACCCGGCGAAACTGCGTGCTTTCGCGCTGTCCGAACAGCTGAAAACCATTATGGCGCCGCTGTTCCAGAAACATATGGACGACATTATCTCCGGCGAGTTCTCTTCCGGCATGATGGCTGACTGGGCGAATGATGATAAGAAACTGCTGACCTGGCGTGAAGAGACCGGTAAGACCGCGTTCGAAACTGCGCCACAGTATGAAGGTAAAATCGGCGAGCAAGAGTACTTCGACAAAGGCGTACTGATGATCGCGATGGTAAAAGCAGGTGTTGAGCTGGCGTTCGAAACCATGGTGGATTCCGGCATCATCGAAGAGTCTGCGTACTACGAATCTCTGCACGAGCTGCCGCTGATCGCGAACACCATCGCCCGTAAGCGTCTGTACGAAATGAACGTGGTTATCTCCGATACCGCTGAGTACGGCAACTACCTGTTCTCTTATGCATGCGTACCGCTGCTGAAAGAGTTCATGACCACTCTGCAACCGGGCGATCTGGGCAAAGCCATTGCGGAAGGTGCGGTAGACAACGCACAACTGCGCGATGTGAACGAAGCGATTCGCAGCCACCAGATCGAGAAAGTAGGTCACAAACTGCGTGGCTACATGACCGATATGAAACGTATCGCGGTAGCGGGTTAACAACCTTGTCGGGTGACGCTTCGCTTACCCGACCTACAAAACGCTAAGACGTAGGCCGGGTAAGGCGCAGCCGCTACCCGGCTTTTTATTTGCGATAGAGGACCTTGATCACGTGATAGCCGAACTGCGTATGCAGTGGGCCAGTCGGCTCCAGTACCGGGCAGGAGAAGACCACTTTGTCGAACGCCGGAACCATCTGACCCTGACGGAATTCACCTAAGTCACCGCCGCGTTTGCCTGACGGGCAAATGGAGTGCTTCTTAGCCAGCTTGCCGAAGTCGGCGCCGTTTTTGAGCTGTTCCAGAAGATCCAGAGCCAGTTTCTCTTCTTTAACAAGGATATGCAGTGCTGCTGCTGTTTTTGCCATGATCGTGCCTTGAGTGGTATGGATTAGGCTCGCTATACTACCACGCTGTTATTCTCCCCTCCTGACTTTCATTGAGTGATCATTTATGCGTTTAAACCCCGGACAACAACAAGCTGTCGAATTTGTCACCGGACCGTGTCTGGTGCTGGCGGGGGCTGGCTCCGGCAAAACGCGTGTGATCACGAACAAAATCGCCCACCTGATCCGCGGCTGCGGCTATCAGGCCCGGCATATCGCTGCGGTGACCTTTACCAACAAAGCGGCGCGCGAAATGAAAGAGCGTGTCGGCCAGACGCTGGGGCGTAAAGAGGCGCGAGGTCTGATGATCTCCACGTTCCACACGCTGGGGCTGGATATCATCAAACGCGAATACGCGGCGCTGGGGATGAAGTCTAACTTCTCGCTCTTCGACGACACCGATCAGGTGGCATTGCTTAAAGAGCTTACCGAGGGGCTGATCGAAGATGACAAAGTGCTGTTGCAGCAGCTGATCTCGACGATCTCCAACTGGAAAAACGATCTGATGACCCCCGCTCAGGCGGCGGCAAGCGCCAAAGGTGAGCGGGATCGGATCTTCGCTCACTGCTACGGTCTGTACGATGCACATATGAAAGCGTGTAACGTGCTGGATTTTGACGATCTGATCCTGCTGCCCACGCTGCTCCTGCAGCGTAATGAAGAGGTGCGTGAACGCTGGCAGAATAAGATCCGCTATCTGCTGGTGGATGAATACCAGGACACCAACACCAGTCAGTATGAGCTGGTGAAGCTGCTGGTGGGACAGCGTGCGCGTTTCACCGTGGTAGGCGATGATGACCAGTCAATCTACTCCTGGCGCGGTGCGCGTCCACAAAACCTGGTGCTGCTGAGCAAAGATTTTCCGGCGCTGCAGGTGATCAAGCTGGAACAGAACTACCGCTCCTCCGGGCGCATCCTGAAAGCGGCAAATATCCTGATTGCCAATAACCCGCACGTCTTCGAAAAACGCCTTTTCTCGGAACTTGGCTATGGCACGGAGCTCAAAGTGCTCAGTGCCAATAATGAAGAGCATGAAGCGGAGCGCGTGACGGGCGAGCTGATTGCGCACCACTTCGTCAATAAAACGGAATATAAAGATTACGCGATCCTGTATCGCGGCAACCACCAGTCGCGCGTCTTTGAAAAGATGTTGATGCAGAACCGCATCCCGTACAAAATTTCCGGCGGAACCTCCTTCTTCTCGCGCCCTGAAATCAAAGATCTGCTGGCCTATCTGCGTGTACTCACCAACCCGGATGACGACAGCGCCTTTCTGCGTATCGTGAACACGCCGAAACGTGAAATCGGCCCGGCGACGCTGCAAAAGCTCGGTGAATGGGCGATGACGCGCAACAAAAGCCTGTTTACCGCCAGCTTCGATATGGGGCTGAGTCAGACGTTAACTGGGCGCGGTTATGATTCCTTAACCCGCTTTACCCACTGGCTTGGCGAAGTCCAGCGTCTGGCGGAGCGCGAACCGGTTGCCGCCGTTCGCGATCTGATCCACGGCATCGACTACGAGTCCTGGCTGTATGAAACCTCTGCCAGCCCGAAGGCGGCAGAGATGCGGATGAAAAACGTTAACCAGCTATTCAGCTGGATGACGGAAATGCTGGAAGGCTCAGAAATCGACGAGCCAATGACCCTGACCCAGGTCGTTACCCGCTTTACGCTGCGCGACATGATGGAGCGCGGTGAGAGCGAAGAGGAAGCCGATCAGGTTCAACTGATGACGCTGCATGCGTCTAAAGGGCTGGAGTTTCCGTATGTTTACCTGGTCGGCATGGAAGAGGGCTTACTGCCGCACCAGAGCAGCATTGATGAAGATAACGTCGATGAAGAGCGTCGTCTGGCCTACGTGGGCATTACCCGCGCGCAGAAAGAATTAACATTTACGCTGTGTAAAGAGCGCCGTCAGTATGGGGAACTGGTTCGCCCTGAGCCGAGCCGTTTCCTGCTGGAGTTGCCGCAGGATGACCTGATCTGGGAGCAGGAGCGCAAGGTGATTACCGCTGAAGAACGAATGCACAAAGGTCAGGCTAACGTCGCCAACATACGCGCCATGCTGGCTAAAGCCAAAGAGAAGGGATAAGAATTTGCAGGCCGGGTCAGGCGAAGCCGCCGCCCGGCAATGCACAGCGTATTACTTCACTTCAAGTGCCCAGTGGACATAGCTCTGCCACTGGCACTCCTGCTCAATCATCTCTGCCCCAAGCGGGTGATTATCAATCCAGTTTTCCGGCAGCGTCAGAGACAGTCTTTCGTCATCCGCCACCAGATGAATATTGGGCAGCAAATCATCGCGACGTCGGCTGGCAAACAGAATTGCCAGACGCAGCAGGCGGCACAGATGCTCGGCCACGCGCGGCGGCACGGCGTTTTGCTGATGTAACGAGGAGAGGTCAACGGCGTTGGTCTGGTTCAACAGTAACGTTGCCAGCAGCTTCTTTTGTGCCGGCGTGTAGCCCGGCAGATCGAGATTACGCACCAGCCAGGCTGCGTGCAGCGGCGCCTGCTTATACTCGACGCTCAGCCCAATTTCATGCAGCGCGCAGGCACTTAGCAGCAGATCGCGGCTCAACGGGTCGATATCCCAGCTGTTTTTTACCTGATCGGCAAACAGTGATGCCAGCTGAGCTACCCGTTGCGCTTGATCGGTATCGACAATAAAGCGACGCTGTACGTTACGCAGGGTTCGGGTGCGGATGTCCTGATCAACCGAAAGATGCAGCATTCCGTAGACCAGACCTTCACGCAGCGCACCACCGGCCAGCGTCATACACTGGATGTTCAGCTCGGTAAAAATGGCGATCAAAATGGCCAGGCCGCTTGGGAAGACCAGCGCACGTTCCAGCGTCAGGCCTTCTATTTCCAGCTCTTCCAGGCGACCACATTGAATCGCGCGCTGTTTTAACTGCTGGAGCTTGGTAAGCGTGATCCGCTCGTCCATCCCCTGGGCCATCATGATTTCCTGCAACGCCTGCACGGTACCTGACGCACCCACGCAAACTTTCCAGCCGTGATAGCGCAGTTCGTCCATTACCGGACGTAACACCTCGCGGGCAGCATTTTCAGCTTCGTCGAAGTTCTCTTTACCCAGATTTCGATCGGCAAAGTAGCGCTCAAGCCAGGTCACACAGCCCATCGACAGGCTGAACAGTGAAGTCGCCTGCGCGCCCGTGCCGGTGACGAGCTCGGTGCTGGCACCCCCGATATCGACGACCAGACGGCGATCGTCGCCGCCCGTCGTGTGCGCAACACCCTGATAGATCAGACGTGCTTCTTCTTCACCGCTGATAACCTGAACCGGGCACCCGAGAATTTCCTGCGCTTTGGCAATAAAATCCACGGCATTGACTGCCAGGCGCAGCGTCGCGGTGGCGACAACGGTAATTTGCGAATGGGGAATATCCTGCAGGCGTTCGGCAAAGAGACGTAGACACTGCCAGCCACGTTCCATGGCTTCGGGAGAGAGATAATTATCGCTGCTCAGGCCCGCCGCGAGGCGGACCTTGCGCTTAATGCGCGTCAGCGTTTGTATGCTTCCCGCCACCTCGCGCACAACCAGCATATGAAAACTATTCGAACCGAGATCAATTGCCGCATAAAGCGAGGTGGAGCTGAGCATATTTTCTTAACCTGAACGACGACGATTACGCGGTGCGCCAGAACGACGCGGGCCATTGCCGGAGCGGGCGCGGGTAAGGCGCTTAGGCGGCGGCAGTTCGCTTAACAGCGCATCCGGATTGTATTTACTCTGTGGAATAGAGTGACCAATGTAGGCCTCAATCGCCGGAAGATTCAGCGCATATTCTTCACACGCAAGGCTAATGGAGTGACCGCTTGCGCCTGCACGACCGGTACGACCAATGCGGTGTACGTAGTCTTCGCAGTCATCCGGCAGGTCATAGTTGAAGACGTGCGTGACGGCGGGAATGTGCAGACCACGCGCGGCCACGTCGGTTGCGACCAGGATATCGAGATCGCCACGGGTAAATTCGTCGAGAATACGCAGGCGTTTTTTCTGTGCCACATCGCCGGTCAGCAGACCCACACGGTGACCATCTGCAGCCAGATGGCCCCAGATATCTTCACAGCGGTGTTTGGTGTTCGCGAAGATAATGGCGCGATCTGGCCACTCTTCTTCGATCAGCGTTTGCAGCAGACGCATTTTCTCTTCATTGGAAGGATAGAAGAGCTCTTCTTTAATGCGGTGACCTGTTTTCTGCTCCGGCTCCACTTCCACATATTCGGCGTTGTTCATCTGCTCGAACGCCAGCTCGCGTACGCGATAAGAAAGGGTAGCGGAGAACAGCATGTTCAGACGCTGGTTCGCCGGAGGCATGCGACGGAACAGCCAGCGGATGTCTTTGATAAAGCCCAGATCGTACATGCGGTCGGCTTCATCCAGCACCACAACCTGGATTGCGCCGAGGTTAATGTGATTCTGTTTTGCATAATCGATAAGACGGCCAGTGGTACCGATCAGGATATCCACGCCGCTTTCCAGCACTTTCAGCTGCTTATCGTAGCCATCGCCGCCGTAAGCCAGGCCAATCTTCAGGCCGGTCGCCTGCGTCAGAGGTTCAGCGTCTGCGTGGATCTGTACCGCCAGTTCTCGCGTCGGAGCCATGATAAGCGCGCGCGGCTGGTTAACTTTGCGGTCTGCAATCGCTGGATGAGAAAGTAAATAATGAAACGTTGACGTTAAAAACGCCATCGTTTTGCCAGTACCGGTTTGCGCCTGCCCTGCTACGTCACGACCGGCCAGCGTCAGCGGCAGGGCGAGAGCCTGAATGGGCGTGCAGTTATGAAACCCTTTATTTTCAAGGGCTTCAATCACTTTTGGGTGCAGGGCGAAGTCGGAAAACTTCTGTTCTGTTAAATGTGTTTTGCTCATAGTGTGGTAGAATATCAGCTTACTATTGCTTTACGAAAGCGTATCCGGTGAAATAAAGTCAACCTTTAGTTGGTTAATGCGACATCAACACGTCGTTGATGAAGGCGAAACCAACGCACCAGGCTTATTCCTGTGGAGTTATATATGAGCGATAAAATTATTCACCTGACTGACGACAGTTTTGACACGGACGTACTTAAGGCTGACGGGCTGACCCTCGTCGATTTCTGGGCTGAATGGTGTGGTCCTTGCAAAATGATCGCCCCGATTCTGGATGAGATCGCTGACGAATATCAGGGCAAACTGACCGTTGCCAAGCTGAACATCGACCAGAACCCGGGTACCGCGCCAAAATACGGCATCCGTGGCATCCCGACCCTGCTGCTGTTTAAAAACGGCGAAGTGGCGGCGACCAAAGTGGGCGCACTGTCCAAAGGTCAACTGAAAGAGTTCCTCGACGCTAACCTGGCGTAAGGTTTCTCCGCTGCGCGTCCAGAGGCCAAAATGATGTGCAACTCTGGACGCCCGGCTTAAGTCGTGCTAAGTTAGCTATGACTTCGTTTTAAACATATCTTGTTGTTTGAATCTTGTTTTACCCGAAACTTCCCGTTGTTAACTTAAACAGTGCGTGAAGTGGCTAAATTCCGGGCTTGTCACTCAATCCGTCTTGTCGTTTCAGATCTGCGTTCTTTCCCTGTGACCAGACAGCGAACAGACATGAGTTGATGGCCGCTAAACAGGCATGGATGACCCTGCCATACCATTCACAACATTAAGTTCGAGAATCACCCCGAGTTTAAGAACCCACACCATTATGAATCTTACCGAATTAAAGAATACGCCGGTTTCTGAGCTGATCACTCTCGGCGAAAATATGGGACTGGAAAACCAGGCTCGTATGCGCAAGCAGGACATCATTTTCGCCATCCTGAAGCAGCACGCTAAGAGTGGCGAAGATATCTTTGGCGACGGTGTGCTGGAGATATTGCAAGACGGATTTGGTTTCCTCCGCTCTGCAGACAGCTCCTACCTCGCCGGCCCTGACGACATCTACGTATCCCCCAGCCAAATCCGCCGTTTCAACCTCCGCACTGGTGACACCATTTCAGGTAAGATTCGTCCTCCAAAAGAGGGTGAACGCTACTTTGCGCTGTTGAAAGTTAACGAAGTTAACTACGACAAACCGGAAAACTCGCGTAATAAGATCCTCTTCGAGAACTTAACGCCGCTGCATGCGAACTCTCGTCTGCGTATGGAGCGTGGTAACGGTTCTACCGAAGACTTAACCGCGCGCGTGCTGGATCTGGCTTCGCCAATTGGTCGTGGTCAACGTGGTCTGATTGTGGCACCGCCAAAAGCGGGTAAAACCATGCTGCTGCAGAACATCGCGCAGAGCATTGCCTACAACCACCCTGACTGTGTGCTGATGGTACTGCTGATTGATGAACGTCCGGAAGAAGTGACCGAGATGCAGCGTCTGGTGAAAGGTGAAGTTGTGGCGTCGACCTTTGACGAACCGGCATCCCGTCACGTTCAGGTTGCGGAAATGGTTATTGAGAAGGCGAAACGCCTGGTTGAGCACAAGAAAGACGTTATCATTCTGCTCGACTCCATCACCCGTCTGGCGCGTGCCTACAACACCGTGGTTCCGGCTTCCGGTAAAGTACTGACCGGTGGTGTGGATGCCAACGCCCTGCATCGTCCGAAGCGCTTCTTCGGTGCTGCACGTAATGTGGAAGAGGGCGGTAGCCTGACCATCATCGCGACGGCTCTTATCGATACCGGCTCTAAAATGGACGAAGTGATCTACGAAGAGTTTAAAGGGACAGGTAACATGGAACTGCACCTCTCTCGTAAGATTGCAGAAAAACGTGTCTTCCCGGCTATCGACTACAACCGTTCCGGTACCCGTAAGGAAGAGCTGCTCACCACTCAGGAAGAGCTGCAGAAAATGTGGATCCTGCGCAAAATTATCCACCCAATGGGTGAAATCGACGCAATGGAATTCCTCATTAACAAACTGGCGATGACCAAAACCAACGACGATTTCTTCGACATGATGAAGCGCTCGTAACGCAAATAAAGCCAGTGAACGCCACGTTTTTACGTGGCGTTTTTCTTTTATGGACTATACGCTATTACCACACACTCCCAATTTTGACCGGTCGGTGCGACAATAGGACCGTTTGTACAGTCAAAGAAATAATTGATTGAAAAATATACAGAGGGAGTTGTAAGAAGCCACCTTTAATACTTCTGAGGCGGAGGCTTCATGGTTATACTTCCGGGACTAACATTTGTTGAGAGCAATCCATTGTGAATCTACTCACCGCCGTTACTGAGCTGATCAGTATTTTTTTATTCACAACCTGTTTTTTGTTCATCGCGCGTAAGGTGGCAAAAAGAATAGGGTTGGTGGATAAGCCCAATTTCCGTAAACGTCATCAGGGACTTATTCCTCTGGTTGGAGGGATTTCTGTTTACGCTGGCATTTGTTTCACATTTGGCATTGCGGATTATTATATTCCACACGCAGCACTCTATCTTGCCTGTGCGGGTGTCCTGGTCCTTGTCGGGGCACTGGATGACCGATTCGATATCGCGGTGAAAATCCGCGCCACCGTTCAGGCGGCGATTGGCGTGATAATGATGGTCGTCGGCGGACTTTACCTGAGAAGCCTCGGCTATGTCTTTGGCCCATGGGAATTAGTCCTGGGTCCATTTGGCTTCTTCCTGACGCTTTTTGCTGTCTGGGCGGCGATTAACGCTTTCAACATGGTGGATGGTATTGACGGTCTGCTTGGCGGATTGTCATCGGTTTCGTTTGCCGCAATCGGCATCATTCTCTGGTTTGATGGTCAGTACAGCCTGTCAATGTGGTGTTTTGCCATGATTGCCGCCATCCTGCCTTATATTCTCCTTAATCTCGGTGCGCTGGGGCGTCGCTATAAAGTCTTTATGGGTGACGCCGGCAGTACGCTAATCGGTTTTACCGTTATCTGGATTTTGCTCGAAACTACGCAGGGTAAAACTCACCCGATTAGCCCGGTAACCGCGCTGTGGATTATCGCCATTCCGTTAATGGATATGGTGGCGATTATGTATCGCCGTCTGCGTAAAGGGATGAGTCCTTTCTCTCCCGATCGCCAGCATATTCATCATCTCATCATGCGTGCGGGCTTTACTTCCCGTCAGGCGTTTGTCCTGATTACCCTTGCCGCCGCTATTCTGGCCGCGATTGGCGTTGCCGCAGAATATGCTCATTTCATTCCTGAATGGGTAATGTTGGTATTATTCTTGCTAGCATTTTTCCTGTACGGCTACTGCATTAAGCGCGCATGGAAAGTGGCGCGATTCATTAAACGTCTGAAACGCAGGATGCGTCGTAACAATGACAAAAACACAACATTAACTAAGTAAAACCGGGACTATGATGACTCAACCGTTGGCGGGAGCGAAATCAGTGGTAACTGAGAATGAACTGGATATTCGGGGTTTGTTTCGCGTGTTATGGGCAGGCAAACTTTGGATTGCGGGGATCGCGCTGGGGTTCGCACTGTTAGCGCTGGCCTACACTTTCTTTGCAAAGCAGGAGTGGAGCGCCACGGCAATTACAGACAGACCAACGGTTAACATGCTCGGCGGGTTTTATTCCCAGCAGCAGTTCCTGCGCAACCTGGATATCAAGGCGAATCTGGCGACGCCCGATCAGGCTTCCGTTATGGATGAGGCGTATAAAGAGTTTGTCATGCAACTGGCCTCCTGGGACACGCGTCGTGATTTCTGGAGCCAGACGGATTATTACAAGCAACGCATGGTGGGCAACAGCAAAGCCGATGCCGCGCTACTGGATGACCTGATTAACAACATTCAGTTTATGCCGGGCGATGCGCTGCGTAATGTTAATGACAGCGTCAAACTGATTGCAGAGACGGCGCCGGATGCCAATAACCTGTTGCGCCAGTATGTCGCTTTTGCCAGCCAGCGCGCCGCAAGTCATCTTAATGAAGAACTCAAAGGCGCCTGGGCGGCCCGTACCATCCAGATGAAAGCGCAGGTAAAACGTCAGGAAGAGGTGGCTAAAGCCATATTCTCCCGCCGTGTTCATAACATTGAACAGGCACTCAAAATTGCGGAACAGCACAATATTTCTCGCAGCGAAACGGACGTTCCGGCGGATGAACTGCCTGATTCTGAAATGTTCCTGCTTGGTCGTCCAATGCTGCAGGCTCGTCTGGAAAACCTGCAGGCCGTTGGCCCTGATTTTGACCTCGACTACGATCAAAACCGCGCCATGCTCACCACCCTGAATGTTGGTCCAACGCTGGACCCGCGTTTTCAGACCTATCGTTATTTGCGAACGCCTGAAGAACCTGTAAAACGCGATAGTCCGCGTCGTGCATTCCTGATGATCATGTGGGGGATTGTAGGCGCACTGACGGGCGCTGGCGTGGCGTTAATACGTCGTCGCACAAATTAAGAACGCCGTCTACGATGAAGGCTACGGCCTTCATCGCCTAATCGAAGAGAATCGATGTGAAAGTACTTACCGTATTTGGCACCAGGCCGGAGGCCATCAAGATGGCGCCTCTGGTGCATGCGCTGGCCAGCGATCCTGATATTGAAGCGAAAGTGTGCGTCACGGCGCAACACCGGGAGATGCTCGATCAGGTTTTAACGCTCTTTTCCATCGTCCCGGACTACGACCTCAATATAATGAAGCCGGGGCAGGGATTAACGGAGATTACCTGCCGTATCTTGCAAGAGTTAAAGCCCATTCTGGAATCCTTTAAGCCTGATGTCGTGCTGGTGCATGGCGACACCACCACTACTGTGGCAACCAGTCTGGCAGCGTTTTACCAACGTATTCCTGTCGGCCACGTTGAAGCGGGCCTGCGCACCGGCAATCTTTACTCGCCGTGGCCGGAAGAAGCCAACCGCACGCTTACCGGGCACCTGGCGATGTACCACTTTGCACCCACCGAAAATTCGCGCCAGAACCTGCTGCGTGAAAATATTGCCGACAAAAAAATCTTTGTGACCGGCAATACGGTTATTGATGCCCTGATTTGGGTGCGTGACCGTGTGCTGGCTAACAACGAACTTCAGGCAGAACTCGCTGCGCGCTACCCGTTCCTGAACAACGGCAAAAAAACCATTCTTGTCACCGGCCACCGTCGTGAAAGCTTTGGCCGGGGTTTCGAGCAAATCTGTCATGCGCTGGCTGAAATCGCCGCGCAAAACGAAGATGTGCAGATTGTCTATCCGGTGCATCTCAACCCTAACGTCAGCGAGCCGGTCAACCGCATTCTGGGACATATTGAAAATGTCCTTTTAATTGAGCCGCAGGACTACATGCCGTTTGTCTGGCTTATGAATCATGCCTGGCTGATCCTCACCGATTCAGGCGGTATTCAGGAAGAAGCACCTTCACTCGGCAAGCCGGTGCTGGTAATGCGTGAAACCACCGAGCGCCCGGAGGCGGTAAAAGCGGGCACGGTGCGTCTGGTCGGCACGGATAAGCAGCGTATCGTCGATGAAGTGACACACCTGCTGCACGACGAAGAAGCGTATCAGGCGATGAGCCGGGCCCATAACCCGTACGGTGATGGGCTGGCTTGTGGCCGTATTTTGCATGCACTTAAACACAATCGGGTATCGCTATGAGTTTTACTACCATCTCTGTCATTGGTCTTGGCTATATTGGCTTGCCTACTGCGGCAGCATTTGCCTCTCGTCAAAAACAGGTTGTAGGCGTGGACATCAATGCGCGCGCGGTGGAAACCATTAACCGTGGCGAAATCCATATTGTGGAGCCCGATCTCGACCGCGTGGTCAAAGAGGCCGTTGATGGGGGATACCTGCGCGCCAGTACCACGCCGGTTGAAGCCGATGCTTATCTCATTGCTGTGCCGACGCCATTCAAAGGCGACCATGAACCCGACATGGTCTACGTCGAGGCCGCTGCGAAATCTATTGCACCTGTGCTCAAGAAAGGGGCGCTGGTGATCCTGGAGTCCACTTCTCCGGTTGGCGCAACCGAGCAGATGGCACAGTGGCTGGCAGAAGCCCGGCCGGATTTAAGCTTCCCGCAGCAGGCGGGAGAGCAGGCCGATATCAATATCGCCTACTGTCCGGAGCGCGTGCTGCCGGGGCAGGTGATGGTCGAACTGATTAAAAACGACCGCGTGATTGGCGGGATGACGCCTGTTTGTTCCGCTCGTGCCAGCGCGCTGTACAAGATTTTCCTCGAAGGCGAATGCGTGGTGACGAACTCCCGTACCGCAGAAATGTGCAAACTGACGGAAAACAGCTTCCGCGATGTGAACATTGCTTTTGCCAACGAACTGTCGCTAATTTGTGCCGATCAGGGGATTAACGTCTGGGAATTAATCAGCCTGGCGAATCGCCATCCGCGCGTTAACATTCTGCAGCCAGGCCCGGGCGTGGGCGGTCACTGTATCGCCGTCGATCCATGGTTTATCGTGGCGCAAAACCCCGATCAGGCACGCCTGATCCGCACCGCGCGTGAAGTTAACGACAGCAAGCCACACTGGGTTCTCAACCAGGTTAAAACCACGGTGGCAGATTGTCTGGCTGAGAGTGGCAAACGGGCCAGTGAACTGAAAATTGCCTGCTTTGGCCTGGCATTCAAACCTAACATCGACGATCTGCGCGAAAGCCCGGCGATGGAAATTGCTGAGATGATTGCCCAATGGCACACGGGCGAAACGCTGGTGGTCGAGCCGAATATTCATGAACTGCCGGCAAAACTGGTGGGGCACTGCACGCTTACCGCGCTGGATGACGCGCTGGCCACGGCGGACGTACTGGTGCTGCTGGTGGATCATAAAGAGTTTAAAGCGACCCCCGCTGATGCCGTACAGCAGCGTTACATTATTGATACCAAAGGTGTCTGGCGTTGAGCAACCTGAACGGGACGCTTGAGTCCCTTGAGTGGGAGAGCCATTTTTTTGGCCTGCCTTCCGCCATTCTGCGTCTGCGCGAAACTGCACCGGCACTGACTGACGCCGACTTTCGCGTCTGGCAGCGGGTACAGGCGAAGATCCCGGCGGACCGCGCCGACCTGCTGGATGCGCTTCAGCAACACGGTTTTCAGCTGGTGGAAGGCGAAGTCGATCTTGCCATTACGCTAACCCGGCATGAGGCGCCAGGTGCGGAGGTTGCCGCTAAGAAGGATATCCCGGTGCTGCGCGAAATGGCGGCGCAGGCGTTTGCCCGCAGCCGCTTTCGTGCCCCCTGGTATGCACCTGAGGACAGCGGACGTTTCTATGCCCAGTGGATTGAGAATGCGGTAAAAGGGACGTTCGATCATGTTTGTCTGGTATTCCGCGCGGCGGACGGCCAGATCCAGGGTTTTGTTTCGCTTCGCAAGCTCAACGAGCGCGAGGCGCGTATCGGCTTATTAGCCGGCCGGGGTATGGGCGAGAAACTCATGCAGGCGGCGCTACACTGGGCGCAGCAGCAACAGGTCTCGACGCTGCGGGTGGCAACCCAGATGGGCAACACCGCTGCGCTTAAACGTTATATTGCGAGTGGTGCCAACATCGACGCCACCGCCTACTGGTTATACAGGTGACAAGATGATTCCATTTAACGCACCACCCGTCGTGGGAACCGAACTCGACTATATGCAGTCTGCTATGGGCAGCGGCAAACTCTGCGGTGATGGTGGGTTTACCCGTCGCTGCCAGCAGTGGATGGAACAGCGTTTTCACAGCGCTAAAGTGCTGCTGACCCCTTCCTGTACGGCGTCGCTGGAAATGGCTGCGCTGCTGCTGGATATTCAGCCCGGTGATGAAGTGATTATGCCGAGCTACACCTTTGTCTCCACGGCGAACGCGTTTGTGTTACGCGGGGCGAAAATCGTCTTTGTGGATATTCGTCCGGACACCATGAATATCGATGAAACGCTGATTGAAGCGGCGATCACTGATAAAACGCGGGCGATTGTTCCGGTGCATTACGCGGGCGTGGCCTGTGAAATGGACACCATTATGACGATCGCGAAAAAGCATAACCTGTTTGTGGTGGAAGATGCCGCTCAGGGCGTGATGTCCACCTACAAAGGACGCGCGCTCGGCACCATCGGCCATATCGGCTGCTTTAGCTTCCACGAAACCAAAAACTATACCGCAGGTGGTGAAGGCGGCGCGACGCTGATTAACGACCGCGCGTTGGTTGAGCGTGCGGAAGTGATCCGCGAAAAAGGCACCAACCGCAGCCAGTTCTTCCGTGGCCAGGTTGATAAGTATACCTGGCGCGATATTGGCTCAAGCTATCTGATGGCGGATCTGCAGGCGGCGTATCTGTGGGCACAGCTGGAGGCGGCAGAGCGCATTAACCTGCAGCGTTTGTCCCTGTGGCAGACCTATTACGACGCGCTGGCACCGCTGGCAAAAGCCGGGCGTATTGCGCTGCCGACCATTCCAGCAGACTGCGTCCACAATGCCCATATGTTCTATATCAAACTGCGCGATAACGACGATCGCAGCAAGCTGATTGCCTGGCTGAAAGAGGCTGAGATTATGGCGGTGTTCCACTACATTCCGCTGCACTCCAGCCCGGCCGGTGAAGCGTTCGGGACATTCGCGGGTGAAGACCGCTATACCACGAAAGAAAGTGAGCGTTTGCTTCGCTTGCCACTGTTCTACAACCTCGCGCCGGTTAACCAGCGTACGGTGATTAATACCCTTCTGAGCTATTTCGGCTGATATGTCTCTGGCAAAAGCATCGGTGTGGACCGCCGCGTCCACGCTTGTCAAAATTGGCGCCGGGCTGCTGGTCGTCAAGCTGTTGGCCGTCTCATTCGGCCCTTCTGGGGTGGGTCTGGCGGGCAATTTCCGCCAGCTTGTCACCGTCCTTGGGGTATTGGCCGGCGCCGGGATCTTCAACGGCGTTACGAAATACGTTGCACAGCATCAGGATGACGTAGCGCAGCTGCGCAAAGTCGTCGGCACATCGTCGGCGATGGTGTTAGGTTTCTCTACTCTGCTGGCCGCGGTGTTTCTGCTGGCGGCGGCCCCCCTTAGCCAGGGGCTGTTTGGACACACGCATTATGAAGGGCTGGTGCGTCTGGTCGCTCTGGTTCAGATGGGGATCGCGTGGGCTAACCTGCTACTGGCGCTGATGAAAGGGTTTCGTGATGCTGCCGGGAACGCGCTTGCGCTGATCCTGGGCAGCGTTATAGGTGTTATCGCCTATTACTTCTGCTACCGCCTGGGCGGGTATGAAGGCGCGCTGCTGGGTCTGGCGCTGGTACCTGCGTTAGTGGTCGTTCCGGCGGCATTTATGCTGATGCGTCGTGGCGTTATCCCCTTAAGCTACCTGAAACCGCAGTGGGACAAGGTGCTTGCGGGTCAACTGGGTAAATTTACCCTGATGGCGCTCATTACCTCTGTTACGCTGCCAGTGGCTTACGTGATGATGCGAAACCTGCTGGCGGCGCATTACAGCTGGGATGAGGTGGGAATTTGGCAGGGCGTAAGCAGCATTTCTGACGCCTACCTCCAATTTATAACGGCTTCCTTTAGCGTCTGGTTGCTGCCAACCTTATCGCGTCTGAGCTCCCGACAGGATATTACCCGCGAGATTACCCGCTCGCTGCGTTTTGTACTTCCCGCCGTGGCGGCGGCCAGTTTTACCGTGTGGTTATTGCGCGATGTCGCCATCTGGCTGCTCTTTTCGGCGAAATTCATCGCCATGCGCGATCTGTTTGCCTGGCAGCTGGTGGGGGATGTACTGAAAGTAGGCGCTTACGTATTCGGGTATCTGGTGATTGCGAAAGCCTCGCTGCGTTTGTATATCCTGGCAGAGATAAGCCAGTTTACGCTCCTGACGGCGTTCTCACACTGGCTGATCCCGGCACACGGTGCACTGGGGGCGGCTCAGGCCTATATGGCAACCTATATCGTTTATTTCGCTGCCTGTTGCGGCGTATTTTTACTTTGGCGTAAACGCGCATGACTGCACTGATTCACATACTGGGATCGGATATCCCACACCATAACCAGACCGTTTTGCGGTTCTTCAACGATGAGCTGGCCCCGGACAATCCCGATGCACGCGAGTTTATGGTTGCAGGCCAGGACAGGGGCCTGAGCGAGATGTGTCCGGCGCTGACGCTTACCTTCTGGCCGGATAAAGCCGCCCTGGCGAAGGCAGTTGTCGCGAAAGCGAAAGCGGATCGTGAGCAGCGCTTCTTCTTCCATGGACAATTTAATACCGGTCTGTGGCTGGCTCTCCTGAGCGGCGGGATTAAACCTTCCCAGTGCAGCTGGCATATCTGGGGAGCCGATCTCTATGAAGTCTCCCGCGGCTGGAAGTTCCGACTCTTCTACCCGCTACGGCGTATGGCGCAGGGGCGGGTTGGCTGTGTTTTCGCCACCCGTGGCGATCTCAATTACTTCGCGAAACAGCACCCCAACGTTCGCGGTGAGCTGCTCTATTTCCCGACACGCATGAACCCGGCGCTGAATAACATGGCAAACGATACGCCGCGTGAGGGTAAGCTGACGATCCTGGTGGGTAACTCTGGCGATCGCAGCAATGAGCATATTGCTGCGCTGAAGGCGGTACATCAGCAGTTTGGCGACACGGTAAATGTCGTTGTGCCGATGGGCTATCCGGCCAATAATGATGCTTACATCAATGACGTTCGCCAGCAGGCTCTGGGATTGTTTAGCCCGGAGAATATGAACATCCTGCGCGATAAGCTGGAATTTGATGAATATCTGGCGTTGCTTCGCCAGTGCGATCTCGGCTATTTCATCTTTGCCCGCCAGCAGGGAATTGGCACGCTGTGCCTGCTGATTCAGGCAGGCGTTCCCTGTGTGCTTAATCGCGATAATCCGTTCTGGCAGGATATGGCTGAACAACACATTCCGGTACTGTTCACCACGGATACCCTGAACGTGGAGGTGGTACGTGAAGCTCAGCGTCAACTGGCGCTGGTGGATAAAAGTACCATCGATTTCTTTAGTCCGAACTACCTTACGCCGTGGCACCGTGCGCTGCGTATCGCTTCAGGAGACAACGCATGAGCCAGTTGCAATTCAGCGGCTTGTTAGTGGTATGGCTTCTGAGCACGCTATTTATCGCCACTCTGACCTGGTTTGAGTTCCGCCGCGTGCGTTTTAACTTTAACGTCTTCTTCTCGTTACTGTTTCTTCTGACCTTCTTCTTCGGTTTTCCGCTGACCAGTATTCTGGTTTTCCGTTTTGACGTGAGCGTCGCGCCGCCGGAAATCCTGCTCCAGGCACTCTTGTCGGCGACCTGCTTCTATGCGGTGTACTACGTCACCTATAAAACGCGTCTGCGTTCGGTGAAAGCGAGTGCGCCGCGTCGTCCGCTGTTCACCATGAACCGGGTAGAGACCCATCTGACGTGGGTGATGCTGATGACCATCGCGCTGGTCAGCGTGGGGATCTTCTTCATGCATAACGGCTTTTTGCTGTTTAAGCTGCACTCCTACAGTCAGATTTTTTCTGCCGAAGTTTCGGGCGTGGCGCTTAAGCGCTTCTTCTATTTCTTCATCCCGGCAATGCTGGTGATCTTTTTCCTGCGCCAGGACAGTAAGGCCTGGCTCTTCTTCCTGGTGAGCACGGTCGCCTTTGGTTTCCTGACCTACATGATTGTGGGTGGGACGCGCGCCAACATTATTATCGCCTTTGCGATTTTCCTGTTTATCGGCATCATTCGCGGGTGGATCTCCCTGTGGATGCTGGCGGCAGCGGGCGTGTTTGGCATTGTGGGGATGTTCTGGCTGGCCCTTAAGCGCTATGGACTGAACGTGGCCGGTGACGAAGCGTTTTACACCTTCCTGTATCTCACGCGCGATACCTTCTCGCCGTGGGAAAACCTCGCTTTACTGCTGCAAAACTACGACAAAATCGATTTCCAGGGGCTGGCGCCCATTGTGCGTGACTTCTATGTGTTTATCCCGTCGTGGTTGTGGCCTGACCGCCCGGGTGCCGTGCTCAATACGGCGAACTACTTCACCTGGGAAGTGCTGAACAACCATTCAGGTCTGGCCATTTCCCCTACGCTGATTGGTTCGCTGGTGGTGATGGGCGGAAGCTGGTTTATTCTGCCGGGCGCGGTTGTGGTAGGGCTGATTATCAAATGGTTTGACTGGCTCTATGTGCTCGGCAACGAAGAGACTAACCGCTACAAGGCCGCCATTTTGCACAGTTTCTGCTTTGGTGCCATTTTCAATATGATCGTTCTGGCGCGCGAGGGGCTGGATTCATTCGTCTCGCGCGTGGTTTTCTTCATGGTCGTTTTCGGCGTCTGCCTGCTGCTGGCCAAACTGCTGTACTGGCTGTTTGACAGTGCAGGGCTTGTGCATAAGCGCGAGCCACAGGGCAGCAGAACGCTGTCGCAAGTCTGAGTAAGGATAGTCATGACCGACACAACCTCTGCACCGCGCTACGCGCTGCGTGGCCTGCAGCTTATTGGCTGGCGCGATATGCAACACGCGCTGGATTTTCTCTTTGCGGGTGGCCAGATGAAATCCGGTACGCTGGTCGCCATCAATGCGGAGAAGATGCTGGCGGTAGAAGATAACGCTGAAGTCAGAAGTCTGATAGACGCCGCCGAGTTTAAATACGCGGACGGTATCAGCGTGGTGCGCTCGATCCGTAAAAAGTTTCCTGGTGCTAATGTTTCACGCGTCGCGGGGGCCGATCTCTGGGAACAGTTGATGGCACGTGCAGGGGCAGAAGGCACGCCCGTATTTCTTATTGGCGGTAAGCCTGAGGTCCTGGCGCAGACCGAGCAGAAACTGCGGCGTCAGTGGAATGTTAATATTGTGGGTAGTCAGGACGGCTATTTTAAACCTGAGGATCGGCAGGCGCTGTTTGACCGCGTGCGCGACAGCGGGGCGAAAATTGTCACCGTGGCGATGGGCTCACCGCGCCAGGAAATCCTGATGCGTGATTGCCGTCTGGTTTGCCCGGATGCCCTCTATATGGGCGTCGGCGGGACGTATGACGTCTTCACTGGCCATGTAAAACGTGCGCCGAAGGTATGGCAAAACCTGGGACTGGAGTGGCTGTACCGACTGCTGTCGCAACCAACACGTATTAAACGCCAGCTCCGTCTGCTGCGTTATCTCGCCTGGCACTACACCGGGAAAATGTAATCAAAATGTAGCGCGATATGCTGTTCGCGCTGCAACTCCCCTGCAAAACTGCTGCGAAACTGTGCAATGCATTTATTTTTTTAATGCATTGTTTGCCATTTTGCAGAATTTAAGAAACCATTCGCTCCGTATTTTAGTACCCCTAAAAAACAATACCTGGTATTAAGCCGGGAAACAGCAAACACAACCGAGGATCTATGGCAGAGAAAAAACCGGAGCTACAGCGTGGGCTGGAAGCTCGTCATATTGAACTGATAGCGCTGGGCGGCACTATTGGTGTGGGCCTGTTTATGGGCTCTGCAAGCACGCTCAAATGGGCCGGGCCATCCGTTCTGCTGGCATATATTATTGCTGGCCTGTTCGTTTTCTTCATCATGCGTTCGATGGGCGAAATGCTCTTCCTGGAGCCAGTGACCGGCTCTTTCGCCGTCTATGCGCACCGCTACATGAGCCCGTTCTTCGGCTACCTGACGGCCTGGTCATACTGGTTTATGTGGATGGCGGTGGGTATCTCGGAGATTACCGCAATCGGGGTGTATGTGCAGTTCTGGTTCCCGGATATGGTCCAGTGGATACCGGCGCTGATTGCTGTGGGGCTGGTGGCAATGGCAAACCTGGCAGCCGTTCGCCTTTATGGTGAAATCGAGTTCTGGTTTGCGATGATTAAAGTCACCACCATCATCGTGATGATTGTGGTTGGACTCGGCGTCATCTTCTTCGGCTTTGGCAACGGTGGTAACGCGATTGGCTTCGGTAACCTGACCGGGCACGGCGGCTTCTTCGCTGGTGGCTGGAAAGGCTTCCTGACGGCGCTGTGTATCGTTGTCGCGTCCTATCAGGGCGTTGAGCTTATTGGTATTACGGCCGGTGAAGCGAAGAACCCGCAGGTCACGCTGCGTAGTGCGGTGGGTAAGGTGCTGTGGCGTATCCTGATTTTCTATGTGGGGGCGATCTTCGTTATCGTGACCATCTTCCCGTGGAATGAGATCGGCACGACAGGCAGCCCGTTTGTCTTAACATTCGCGAAGATAGGTATTACGGCGGCAGCAGGTATCATCAACTTTGTCGTCCTGACGGCGGCGTTGTCTGGCTGTAACAGCGGAATGTACAGCTGTGGTCGTATGCTCTATGCGCTTTCGAAGAACAATCAATTGCCTGCGGCAATGAGTAAAGTGTCCCGCGCGGGTGTGCCTGTTGCGGGTGTGGCGGTGTCGATTGCCATCCTGCTGATTGGCTCATGCCTGAACTACATTATTCCAAATCCGCAGCGCGTATTTGTTTATGTCTACAGCGCCAGCGTGCTGCCGGGGATGGTGCCGTGGTTCGTTATTCTGATCAGCCAGCTGCGTTTCCGCCATGCGCATAAACAGGCGATTGCCAGCCATCCGTTCCGCTCGATTCTGTTCCCGTATGCGAACTATTTGACGATGGCGTTCCTGATTTGCGTATTAATCGGGATGTACTTTAATGATGATACCCGCATGTCGCTGTTTGTCGGGATGATCTTCCTGGCGGCAGTCACTGCAGCCTATAAGCTATTTGGGCTGGGGCGCCGCGCCACCACGCAGAAAGTGGAGGAATAAGCGGCAAAATGTGCAAACCATAACCAAACGCGCATTTTTTTCAAAAAAGCACTAGACAGCGGGGTCGGAGGTACGTAATATCCAGCCCCGCAACGGCGCTAAGCGCCCGTAGCTCAGCTGGATAGAGCGCTGCCCTCCGGAGGCAGAGGTCTCAGGTTCGAATCCTGTCGGGCGCGCCATTTTAGTCCCGGCGCTAGAGCTGCGGTGGTCTGAGAAGTAGTCAGTACCGCGTGAAAGAATACAGTGGTGGCTATAGCTCAGTTGGTAGAGCCCTGGATTGTGATTCCAGTTGTCGTGGGTTCGAATCCCATTAGCCACCCCATTATTGAAGAGTTGTGAATTGCGAAGGTGGCGGAATTGGTAGACGCGCTAGCTTCAGGTGTTAGTGTTCTTACGGACGTGGGGGTTCAAGTCCCCCCCCTCGCACCACGACTTTAATGAATTGAACTAAAAATTCAAAAAGCAGTACATCGGCGAGTAGCGCAGCTTGGTAGCGCAACTGGTTTGGGACCAGTGGGTCGGAGGTTCGAATCCTCTCTCGCCGACCAATTTTGAACCCCGCTTCGGCGGGGTTTTTTGTTTTCTGCGGCTTTTCACCTCTGTATCCAATCCCCGACATACGCGTTTCCTGTTGTCGCGAACCAGCGACACTTAATTAATTGAAAACTAAAACAATATTGCATCATCGTCTTAACCGTCTCTTTCTGACGACACTTCAGCGCTTTTACCGATATCTTATGGTGCGTCAGACGAGTCTTAGCAGCAGAAATTCCTTTTATCTTAAAATGTTGCGCGATGTAAAATTTCTTCGTGTAACGTTGGCATGTAACGTGCAATAATATACGTGTAGATGCTCATTCCATCTCTTATGTTCGCCTTCGTGCCTCATAAACTCAGGAATGATGCAGAGCCATTTACGGTGCTTATCGTCCACTGACAGATGTCGCTTCGGCCTCATCAGACACCATGGGCATAACGTTGAGTGAAGCACCAAATATGTTGTCTTACAGACCTGTTTTAACGCCTGCTCTTATAGCAGGCGTTTTTTTATGCCTTATTCACGGTAACGAAACATGACCAGGGCTGCCAGAAGCAGCGCACCCGCAGAGACAATATACATTGCCTGTAGTGCCTCTAACGCGGCGGTTAATGCCGCTGCAATACCGGTGAACAAAGAGGCACTGAGCGTTTGCCAGCGCCAGACTTTTCCACTCGCTGAAGCAGTCTGCGTAGAGTGAAAGTTGCTGAGCACACCATATGTTCCCACCGCGAAAACAACGTTTGATGCCAGATGTGCAATAAAAATCATCCCCAGTGCACACACCATCCAACCAGATAAAAACGGGATCACACCGTAAGCCGCTAAAAAGAGGCTAAGGCAGAGCATTAACAATGGTGTGTGCGCAGTGAGCCGCGGCAGGCTGTCTCTCTTCAGGAGTATAGGGCCGCAAAGCTGCCCCATACTCCTGGCAAAGAGAAGCGGTAAGGCGAGAGCCGCAGCATCCTCCGGTTGGATCTGCTGCGCTAGCGCCGGTAAAAGCGCCATGGCGGGTGAACCGACGGCTGCCAGAACGGGCAAAATGAGTAAACTGCGTTTTTGCCGGAGGGTCAGCGCATGCCACCGCAGCATAACCGGGGAGCCTTCGTCTGGGGATAAAGAGCGTGCTTGCGCAGTAAATGTCCTTCCAGCCAGCCACAGCATAAACATTGACCCCAGAAAGCTGGCAGCATCGATTGCCAGCAATGTCATCACCGATATTCGCTGGAAAAGTACTACGCCCAGTCCGGTACCGAGCAGTACCTGAGCCGCAAAAATCACGTTTTCAAGACAGGTTGCTGCAGGAAGCTCTGCTTTACTGAGTCCGCGTTTAAAGAGCAACGTTAGGGCCGGCCAGCTCATCCCATTCAACAGGGCTTCGGTGGATTGCACAGCAAGCAGCGCTGAAATACTGTGATAATGAATACCCAGCAGTGGGAATAACAGGGCGAGTAAGCCCAACCCCTCTGACAGGATCAACAAAGAGACGGGAGAATAGTGTGCGCACAGTTTTTCGCTGATGATGCTGCCGATAAAACCAGGCACCGTTGCAAAAAGAAAGGCGAGCGTAAGCAGAGTGGCTGGTGCCGACCAGTCTAAAAGTAAACCGAAGACAACAACCTGAGTTAACCCATTTCCCAGCGACGTAAAAATAAAGGCGCAGGCCAGCAAACGCAGCCAGCGATGACAGCGCAGCGCTTCAACAAGCGCATACAAAAGCGAGTTCATGACGATTTCCTTTCAAAAACGATTTAGTCCACGCGGCTGATGCGCGTGTGTGTAAAAAGGTTAATGAAAAGAGATCGTTACATTGGCCGGAACGTTTCCTGATGGATATGCAAAAAGGGTGCGTAAAAAAGGAGGCCGTCCGGCCTCCTTAACGATTATTGCTGATTTCCGTTATTCTGCAATGTCAAAAGCAGACCGTCGCGCCGCATGGCGGCAGCTTCTTCCGGTTTATGCTGTTTGTCGAGCGTATCGGCAAGCCACGCGTAGTCAAACGCATCCGGGCGCTGTTTTAACGCCGCACGGAAGGCGAGGCTCGCCTCCTGCCATTCACCGTGTTTCATCAGCGACTGACCCAGCGTGCTCCAGAGCAGCGGACGATCGCCAACGGTTTTGATCTGTTGGCGCAGCACTTTTTCGATTTGCTCAGGGTTGTTGGTTTTCAGACGCGGGATCACCATGACCAGACGATCGTCGTACTGGCGCTTCAGACCGTCGAGGAGGATCTCCTGAGCCGTGTCATGATCGTCACATTCAATCAGGTGTTCCGCCATTGCCACCTGCAGAGGAACCTGCTGACGTGTTTTGCGGCTCTGATTCTTCCACCAGGTTTTCAGACCATCGCTGCCCAGATCGGCACGCGCCTGATCCATCAAACCAATCCACGCCATGCGCTGGAGTTCGTCACGATGTTCATCATCACCCACGTCGGCTTTCGCCATCGAAGGAATAATGTCCAGCAGTGAACCCCATGCACCGGTACGGATATAGGCCTGCTCGGCAAGGCGCAGCACTTCAGGGTGGCGAGGAGTGATTTCCAGCAGACGGTCAACGCCGTGGCGCGCCGCATGGTTTTCATTACGTGCCAGCTGCAGGCGAACGCGAGTGATCTCAACCGGGATCTGGTTGTCGGACGCCATCTCCGACGCGCGCTCCAGATGCTGATTGGCACGGGCCTCGTCACCACGTTGTTGAGCTGCTTCAGCAGCCAACAGATAGTTCACGACGGGTTGTTCGGCGTGATCGGCGTTTTTCGACATCAGCTTTTCCACCTGCTGATAGTCGCCCTCGGCGAGCTTAATCAGCGCCTGCTCGGTCTGCTTACGGGCGCGACGGCGCTTGCGGCCAACGAACCAGCCACGGGTATGGGCACCGGTGCGGAAAATACGGCGCAGGATCCACTCCAGCGCCAGCAGCACCACAACGCCCAGGATCAGAATGATCACCAGACCCGTTACGCTGGTTTCGATGTTGTAATTGTCGGTCTGGATCAACACGTATCCCTGGTGACCGGCAAGCATCGGCCCAAGGACGATCCCGGCGATCAGCAGGATAAAGAGTAAGAGTACTTTAAGCATCGTTACTCTCCTTGTGGGGCGCTTTCAGGCGCGGGCGCGGCGGCTGGTGCTGGTTCACCCGTCTGCGCAGCCGGAACGCCCGGCTGTGCCAGCAGGTTACGTACGCGCGTTTGCATCAGCTTTTCCAGAATCGGCTGGCTGGCCAGTTTATCCGGCACGTTCATGGTGATGTTCTGCTGACTCAGTTTGTCGATGTCATCGAGGAAAGCCGTGGTGGTGGCATCATCGGTATCGTAGTAAGCACGTACCCATGTGGAGACGTTATCCAGCGCCTGTTTGTAGGTCTCTTCCTGATGACGTGGCACGGCCTGGGCCGCGACTAGCAGACGGGAACGAATGTTCTCACGCAGGTAGATATCCTGGTTCGGCGCTAACAGCGGCACGGCGGTTTCATCACGGCGACGAATGGTGATGAAGCTGTCCATAAAGTTCTGCCAGCTTTTTTGCAGGTTTACACGCCACTCGCTCAGGGAGCTGGACAGTTCGGTGCCGTCGGAATCCATGGGAGAATCGTCGTCGTTGTTATCTGCCAGCTGCAGGTTATCAATCTGGTTCGAGAGCTGATTTACCTTGAGGATGATGCCGTCATAATCCACCTGAGAAACGGCGGAGAGGCTGGCGATGTCTTCGGTAATGGCGCGACGTGCGGTGATGAGGCTTGGATCGTTCATGTCCGCCAGGCTCGCATCTGCGCTTTTCAGCAGAGCGGCGGCGGTGGTGACATCCTGATCGCTCCAGAGCTTACGCCCGGCCAGTTTCACCAGAAAATCGGCCTGAGAAAGCAGCCATGTTTTGGCATCGGTACCGGAAATGGAGGCCACTTTTTGCTGCACTTCGTCCAGCTGTTTGGTTAGCTCTTCCTGTTTGCTGTTCGCATCGGCAAGCGCGGCGGCCTGCTGTTTGATGACGCCTTCCAGCTCGGTTTTTTGTGTCTCCTGCGCTTTTTGCAGCGCGGCGAGCTGATTAACCAGCGCGTCGCTGGTTGCCGTCTGATTGGTGCTTTGCTGTTTCACCAGGCCGTAGAGGCTGACGCCTGCTGCCAGCGCAATGGCGATGGCAATCGCGCTCAGCGCGAGGCTGGTCTTGTTGCTGCCGTTTTTCTTCTCAACGGTTTTCTCAGTCGTTTCTGACTGTGGCGTCATGTCCACAGTCTCCCTGGTCTCTTCAACCACGGCGGAGGATTTGTCGTGTTCCGTCATTATGGCATCCCATTATGAGAGTTATTGTAATGCGCGCAGCAGCGCATCGTTGTCGGCGTTATCAGCGATCCGAATATCTTGCCAGCCCAGTTCCCGGGCGAGGTTCGCCAGACGCTCACTGACGACCAAAAGCCGACAGTGGAGTAACCAGTTTTCACGATACCAAAGCGGCACCAGCGACCAGAGTTGCTGCAGCATTTCGCCGCTGGTCACCACCAACGTTGTAATGCCGCGCGTATGCCAGCGCATCGCCTCTTGTGCACCATCGTAATGTTTTGCACAGCGTTGATAACATTCGCAAAACGTGATGTCAGCTCCGCGTTCACGCAGCGTTTCGCCTAACAGTTCGCGTCCGCCGTTACCGCGTAAAATCAGCGCACGTTTTCCGATTAGGGTTTGTAATTCAGGTAATTGTAGCAAGACTTCGCTGGTTTCCCGATCTAACGGGTAACGCACGTCTGCTCCACTTACGGTATGCAGCGCCAGGGCGGTGGAACGGCCAATCGCGAAATAGCGTGGCGCGGTAGGCCAGTTCAGTCCCTGCTGTTGTAGCTGCGCATGGGCAAATTCCACAGCATGTTGCGACAAGGCAAACAGCAGGTCGCCTTCCTGAAGGGTATTCATATGGTCGGCGAGCGCGGACAACTCCCGACCCGGGGAGAATTCAATAAGCGGAAAACTCCAGGCCACCTGCCCCAGTGCGCGCAGACGGCTCACTAACTGCTCTCCTGCGGGAGAAGGGCGGGTGACGAGAATACTCATGCAGGGGGCTCTCCATCGTAAACGTCAGCCAGAATCTCGCGGGCACCGTTATCCAGTAACTCTTCCGCCAGCGAAACGCCAAGCTGCTCAGCATCTTGCGGTTTACCGCGGCGCTCACCGCGTACCATCTGCGAACCATCCGGCGCGCCAACCAGCGCACGCAGCCACAGTTCACCGTTAATTAATTCAGCATAGCTGCCAATCGGCACCTGGCACCCCCCTTCAAGGCGGGTATTCATCGCACGCTCGGCTTTGACGCGAATGGCCGTCTCGTCATGATTCAGCGGTGCAAGCAGTTCACGGGTACGCCTGTCATCCAGACGGCACTCAATACCTACAGCGCCCTGTCCCACGGCCGGCAAAGAGAGCTCCGGTGGCAACGCGACGCGAATGCGTGACTCCAGCCCCAGACGCTTAAGTCCTGCTACCGCGAGGATAATGGCATCGTAATCGCCGTTATCCAGCTTGCCCAGACGCGTGCCAACGTTACCGCGCAGCGAGCGTATGATCAGATCCGGACGGCGTTCAGCCAACTGACACTGGCGGCGTAAACTGGACGTGCCAACCACGCTGCCTTTGGGCAACGCATCAAGCGAGTCAAACTGGTTAGAGACAAACGCATCGCGCGGATCCTCGCGCTCGCAAATGGTCACCAGTCCCAGCCCTTCCGGGAACTCGACGGGCACGTCTTTCATCGAATGCACGGCGATATCGGCGCGGTTCTCAAGCAATGCCAGTTCCAGTTCTTTGACAAACAAGCCTTTGCCGCCCACTTTCGCCAGCGGCGTATCAAGGATCACATCGCCGCGCGTGACCATGGGCACCAGCTCGACGCGCAAGCCGCTGTGGCAGGCTTCCAGGCGCTGCTTAACATAATGTGCCTGCCAGAGCGCAAGAGGGCTTTGGCGTGTGGCAATTCTCAAAACATTGTCTAACATGCTTGTTACCGTCATTATCAATCGCTAACCATCCTAACATTGTTGACTCTGGGATGGCAGTTTTACGGTGATGAAGAAGAGAGGGACAGGGCGGGAGTTCTCGTCAGCCACAGCCGTATTAAGGAATTTACACGTACAGAACGGTGCTACACTTTGTATGTAGCGCAACTTTCTTTACGGTCAATCGGCAAGGTGTTAAATTGATCACGTTTTAGACCATTTTTTCGTCGGTACCAGCATAATGATAAGGGCGAAAAAGGGTAACGGTTATCTTTTTGAAATACTGCGGGCTCGCTGTTATTTTGGTTTTTGAATAGCTTGCGACACCCGGAAACATCAGGCGATACGTCTTGTACCTCTATATTGAGACTCTGAAACAGAGACTGGATGCCATCAATCAACTGCGTGTGGATCGCGCGCTTGCTGCCATGGGCCCTGCTTTCCAGCAGGTATACAGTCTGCTGCCGACATTATTGCACTATCACCATCCGCTGATGCCGGGTTACCTTGACGGTAACGTTCCCAAGGGCATTTGCCTTTTCACGCCTGATGAAACCCAACAGCATTATCTCAACGAACTTGAACTCTACCGTGGCATGCCGCCGCAGGAATCCCCGAAAGGTGAACTGCCTATCACCGGCGTTTACTCCATGGGGAGCACCTCTTCGGTAGGGCAAAGCTGTTCGTCTGACCTGGACATCTGGGTCTGTCATCAATCCTGGCTCGATAACGAAGAGCGTCAGTTGCTGCAGCGTAAATGTAGCCTGCTGGAAAGCTGGGCGGCATCGCTTGGCGTGGAAGTGAGCTTCTTCCTGATTGATGAAAACCGTTTCCGCCATAACGAAAGCGGCAGTCTGGGTGGTGAGGACTGCGGCTCCACGCAGCACATTTTATTGCTGGACGAATTTTACCGTACGGCAGTGCGTCTGGCCGGGAAGCGTATTCTGTGGAATATGGTCCCGTGCGAAGAAGAAGAGCATTACGATGATTACGTGATGTCGCTTTACGCGCAGGGCGTACTGACGCCAAACGAATGGCTGGATTTGGGCGGCCTGAGTTCCCTGTCGGCCGAAGAGTACTTTGGCGCGAGCCTCTGGCAGCTTTATAAGAGCATCGACTCACCGTACAAAGCGGTGCTGAAAACGTTGTTGCTCGAAGCCTATTCCTGGGAATACCCAACCCCACGCCTGCTGGCGAAAGATATCAAGCAGCGTCTGCACGACGGGGAGATTGTCTCCTTTGGGCTTGACGCCTACTGCATGATGCTGGAACGCGTTACCGAATACCTGAAAGCCATTGATGACACCACGCGTCTCGACCTGGTGCGTCGATGTTTCTATCTCAAAGTTTGTGAGAAATTGAGCCGTGAACGCGCCTGCGTGGGCTGGCGTCGTGAAGTGGTTTCTCAGCTCGTCAAAGAGTGGGGATGGGGCGAAGAGCGTCTCTCCATGCTCGACAATCGCGCCAACTGGAAAATCGATCAGGTGCGTGAAGCGCACAACGAACTGCTTGATGCGATGATGCAAAGCTACCGTAACCTGATCCGCTTTGCGCGCCGTAACAATCTCAGCGTGTCCGCCAGCCCGCAGGACATCGGGGTATTGACCCGCAAACTGTATGCCGCGTTTGAAGCGCTGCCGGGCAAAGTCACCCTGGTTAACCCGCAAATTTCGCCCGATCTGTCAGAGCCAAACCTGACCTTTATCTATGTGCCGCCGGGCCGCGCGAACCGCACCGGGTGGTATCTGTATAACCGTGCCCCAAGCATGGATTCGATCATTAGCCATCAGCCGCTGGAGTATAACCGCTACCTGAACAAGCTGGTGGCCTGGGCCTGGTTTAACGGCCTGCTGACCTCGCGCACCCGCCTGTTTATCAAAGGCAACGAGGTGGTCGATTTAGCCAAACTGCAGGAGATGGTGGCGGATGTCTCCCATCACTTCCCGCTGCGTCTGCCGGCACCCACGCCAAAAGCGCTCTACAGCCCGTGTGAAATTCGTCATCTGGCGATTATCGTCAACCTGGAATATGACCCGACGGCGGCCTTCCGCAATCAGGTCGTGCATTTTGACTTCCGCAAGCTGGACGTCTTCAGCTTTGGCGAGCAGCAAAACTGCCTGGTCGGCAGCGTGGATCTGCTGTACCGCAACTCGTGGAACGAAGTGCGTACGCTGCACTTCAACGGCGAGCAGGCGATGATCGAAGCGTTGAAAACCATTCTCGGTAAGATGCACCAGGATGCCGCGCCGCCGGACAGCGTGGAAGTGTTCTGCTACAGCCAGCACCTGCGTGGTTTGATTCGTACCCGCGTGCAGCAGTTAGTTTCAGAGTGTATTGAGCTGCGTCTTTCCAGTACCCGTCAGGAAACCGGTCGCTTTAAAGCGCTGCGTGTTTCAGGGCAAACCTGGGGTCTGTTCTTCGAACGCCTGAACGTGTCGGTGCAGAAGCTGGAGAACGCCATTGAGTTTTACGGCGCGATTTCGCACAACAAACTGCATGGCCTGTCGGTTCAGGTGGAGACCAACCACGTCAAGTTGCCGCAGGTGGTGGATGGCTTTGCCAGCGAAGGGATTATCCAGTTCTTCTTTGAAGAGTCGGGAGACGATGCCGGTTTCAACATCTATATTCTTGATGAGACCAACCGCGCAGAGGTGTATCACCACTGCGAAGGCAGTAAAGAGGAACTGGTGCGTGACGTTAGCCGCTTCTACTCCTCATCACACGACCGCTTCACCTACGGCTCCAGCTTCATCAACTTCAACCTGCCGCAGTTCTACCAGATTGTGAATGTCGATGGCCGTGCGCAGGTGATTCCGTTCCGTACTCAGGCCGTCACGCCTGCCGTGCCTGCGAATCAGGATACCGCACCGCTGTTGCAGCAGTATTTCTCGTGATGCTTTTCGCCGGGTGGCTACGGTCCGAGCCGTTGTAGGCCCGGTAAGGCGTAGCCGCCACCGGGCAACAACACTACCTGAAACTCACATCTTCACCCGCCTGCGCGGTTGCAGCCTGCTCAAGCAGATCCCAGAAGGTTTCGCCGCTACGGTCACAAACCCATTCATCCCCTTTCAGATCGAAATGGTAGCCACCCTGTCTGGCCGCCAGCCATACCTGGTGAAGCGGCTCCTGGCGGTTAATAATAATTTTGCTGCCGTTTTCGAAACTGAGGGTCAGGATACCGCCGTTGATTTCACAATCGATATCGCTGTCGCCTTCCCAGTCGTCCAGGCGCTCTTCAATGGTCATCCACAGGGTGTCGGCAAGGCGATGGAATTCACTGTCGTTCATGGTTTTGTTCCTGTTTTTCGTGATGCCGGCAGTATAACCCTAAATAATTCCCGTTGCAGGAAAGCGGCAAACTCTTGCTTTTGTGTCTTCTCCTGCGATGATAGAAACAGATTTGAACTTACGGGCAACTTTATAATGAAAAACGCTTTCCGAACGCTTGCCGTTCTCATCACGCTGTTTAGTCTGACTGGCTGTGGACTGAAGGGGCCGCTGTACTTCCCGCCAGCGGATAAAACCGCGCCGCCGCCGACGAAACCTGTGAACAGCGGCATTGAGTCATCTACGCCAGACACTAACGATCGTGGCAACAACGGTGGCCCGACTCAGGTTAATCTCTGACGATCACGTTCTGTACCCGCGCAATGGAGCAAATGATGCAGTTCTCTAAAATGCATGGCCTTGGTAACGATTTTATGGTCGTCGACGCGGTAACGCAGAATGTCTTTTTCTCCCCGGAACTGATCCGCCGCCTGGCGGATCGACACCTGGGCGTGGGGTTCGATCAGCTGCTGGTGGTTGAACCGCCGTACGATCCAGACCTCGATTTCCACTACCGTATTTTCAATGCGGATGGCAGCGAGGTGAATCAGTGCGGCAACGGCGCGCGCTGTTTTGCCCGCTTTGTCCGCCTGAAAGGGTTGACCAACAAACGCGATATCCGTGTCAGCACGGCGAATGGCCGCATGGTGCTCAGCGTTACCGATGACGAGCTGGTGCGCGTGAACATGGGCGAACCAAACTTCGAACCTTCTGCGGTGCCGTTTCGCGCAAACAAAGCGGAAAAGACCTATATTATGCGTGCGGCCGAGCAGACAGTATTGTGTGGCGTCGTCTCGATGGGCAACCCACACTGTGTGATTCAGGTCGATAACGTGGAAACGGCCGCGGTTGAAACCCTGGGCCCGGTGCTGGAAAGCCATGAACGTTTCCCGGAACGGGCGAATATCGGTTTTATGCAGGTGGTGAAGCGTGAGCATATCCGTCTGCGCGTGTACGAGCGCGGCGCGGGCGAAACGCAGGCTTGCGGAAGCGGTGCCTGTGCTGCGGTGGCCGTCGGCATCTCTCAGGGGTTACTGGCCGAAGAGGTTCGCGTGGAGTTACCAGGCGGTCGTCTTGATATCGCCTGGAAAGGACCGGGTCATCCACTGTATATGACTGGCCCGGCGGCACATGTCTATGACGGGTTTATCCATCTATGAAACAACCAGGGGAAGAACTGCAGGAAACGGTGACGGAACTGGACGACAGGGCTGTTGTTGATTATCTGCTGCGCAATCCTGAGTTTTTTATTCGCAATGCACGCGTCGTCGAAGCGATGCGTGTGCCGCATCCGGTTCGCGGGACCGTGTCGCTGGTCGAATGGCACATGGCACGCTCGCGCAACCACATCAATCAGCTTGAAGAGAACATGACGTTGCTGATGGAGCAGGCCAACACGAACGAAAGCCTGTTCTATCGTCTTCTGCATCTGCAGGCGCGTCTGGCCTCGGCGCACAGCCTCGAAGAATTTCTCAGCCGCTTCCACCGCTGGGCGCGTGAACTGGGGCTGGCTGGCGCAACGATTCGTCTTTTCCCTGACCGCTGGCGCATTGGCGCGCCGTCCGGTTTTACCCATCTGGCGTTGAGTCGCCAGGCGTTTGAACCCCTGCGTATTCAGCGTCTGGGCCACGAACATCACTATCTTGGGCCGCTTAACGGGCCGGAACTGCTGGTGGTACTGCCGGAGGCGAAAGCGATAGGCTCGGTGGCGATGTCGATGATGGGGCGTGATGGCGATCTGGGGGTGATGTTATTTACCAGCCGCGACGCGCATCATTACGAGCAGGGACAAGGCACGCAGCTGCTGCAGGAGATCGCCCTGATGCTGCCTGAGCTGCTGGAGCGCTGGATTGAACGTGTATGACGGACGCCCTGCTCGCGACTGACGTCTCGCGCTTTCTGCGCTACCTGGGCGTTGAACGTCAGCTAAGCCCCATTACGCTGCTGAACTATCAGCGTCAGCTTGATGCCATCATGCAGATTGCCGATGAGATCGGCCTGAAAAGCTGGCAACAATGTGACGCTGCAACCGTCCGTGGGTTTGTTGTGCGCAGCCGTAAAAAAAACCTAAGCCCGGCGAGTCTGGCGCTCAGGCTTTCTGCGCTGCGCAGTTTCTTCGACTGGCTGGTGAGCCAGGGCGGCTTAAAAGCCAACCCGGCGAAAGGCATCGCCACGCCGAAAGCCCCGCGTCACCTGCCGAAAAATATCGACGTCGACGATGTAAACCGCCTGCTGGATATTGACCTCAACGACCCGCTGGCCGTGCGCGATCGCGCGATGCTGGAGGTCATGTACGGTGCGGGTCTGCGTCTTTCCGAACTGGTTAATCTCGATTTAAAACATCTCGATCTGGAGTCCGGCGAAGTGTGGGTGATGGGTAAGGGCAGCAAAGAGCGCCGCCTGCCGATTGGCCGTAATGCCGTCTCGTGGATTGAGCACTGGCTGGATCTGCGCGGGCTGTTTGGCGCCGAGGAGGATGCGCTGTTCCTGTCGAAACTCGGCAAGCGGATCTCGGCGCGTAACGTGCAGAAACGCTTTGCAGAGTGGGGCATTAAGCAGGGGTTGAACAGCCACGTCCATCCGCACAAGCTGCGCCACTCTTTTGCCACCCATATGCTGGAATCGAGTGGCGATCTGCGTGGCGTGCAGGAACTGCTCGGCCACGCGAATCTCTCCACCACCCAAATCTATACCCACTTAGACTTTCAACACCTTGCGTCGGTGTATGACGCGGCGCATCCACGCGCCAAACGGGGGAAATAATGCGTTTTTACCGCCCACTGGGTCACATCTCAGCCCTGACTTTTGATCTTGATGACACCCTTTATGACAACCGTGAAGTGATCCTGCGAACTGAGCAGGAGTCACTGGCGTTTGTTCAGAACTACCATCCGGCGCTGAAGACGATGCAGAACAAGGACTTTCAGCTGCTGCGCCAGTCCCTGCGTGAGACCGAGCCGGATATTTATCACGATGTAACCGAATGGCGTCGCCGTGCGGTGGAGCAGGCGATGCTCAACGCTGGGCTGAGCGCACAGGATGCGGCCGTCGGGGCTGAAGCCGCAATGGAAAACTTCGCCAAATGGCGCAGCCGTATCGACGTGCCGCAGGAAACGCACGACACCCTGGCAAAACTGGCAGAAAAATGGCCGCTGGTCGCAATCACCAATGGCAATGCGCAGCCGGAGCTGTTTGGTCTGGGGGATTACTTTGAATTTGTGCTGCGGGCGGGTCCGCACGGACGCTCGAAGCCGTTTAACGATATGTATCATCTGGCGGCGGAGAAGCTGAACCTGCCGCTCGGCGAAATGTTGCATGTGGGTGATGACCTGACCACAGACGTAGCGGGTGCCATCCGCTGCGGTATGCAGGCCTGCTGGATCAAGCCAGAAAAGACGGACCTGATGATCGCCCCGGACAGCCGTCTTCTGCCGCACCTGGAAATTTCACGGTTGGCATCCCTCACGACGCTGATATAATCACCAGTAATATTGTATAAATTACCAGGGTTTTTGCAGTTGTAGGCCCGGTAAGCAAAGCGCCGCCGGGCGCTTTGCTGTGTTCCTGAATACTATGTGACGGTGCCAATGGACGTTTCTTACCTGCTCGACAGCCTTAATGACAAACAGCGTGACGCGGTTGCCGCCTCGCGTACCAACCTGCTGGTGCTGGCTGGGGCGGGCAGTGGTAAGACGCGCGTGCTGGTTCACCGTATCGCCTGGCTGCAGAGCGTGGAAAACTGCTCTCCGTACTCCATCATGGCGGTCACGTTCACCAACAAGGCGGCGGCGGAGATGCGCCACCGTATCGCCCAGCTGATGGGCACCAGCCAGGGCGGCATGTGGGTCGGCACCTTCCATGGCCTGGCGCACCGCCTGCTGCGCGCGCACCATATGGATGCCAATCTGCCGCAGGATTTCCAGATCCTCGACAGCGAAGACCAGCTCCGTTTGCTGAAACGCCTGATTAAGGCGATGAACCTCGACGAGAAGCAGTGGCCGCCGCGTCAGGCGATGTGGTACATCAACGGCCAGAAAGACGAAGGGTTGCGCCCGCACCATATTCAGAGCTTTGGCAATCCGGTGGAGCAGACCTGGCAGAACGTTTACAAGGCCTACCAGGAAGCGTGTGACCGCGCCGGGCTAGTGGACTTTGCCGAACTGTTGCTGCGCGCCCACGAGCTGTGGCTCAATAAACCGCATATCCTGCAGCACTACCGCGAACGCTTCACCAACATTCTGGTGGACGAATTCCAGGATACCAACAATATCCAGTACGCCTGGATCCGCCTGCTGGCCGGGGATACCGGCAAGGTGATGATCGTGGGCGATGACGACCAGTCCATCTACGGCTGGCGTGGCGCGCAGGTGGAAAACATTCAGCGCTTCCTCAACGACTTCCCCGGCGCCGAAACCATCCGTCTGGAGCAGAACTACCGCTCGACCAGCAATATCCTCAGCGCGGCCAACGCCCTGATTGAAAACAACAACGGGCGCCTGGGTAAAAAGCTGTGGACCGATGGGGTCGACGGTGAGCCGATTTCGATTTACTGCGCCTTCAACGAGCTCGACGAAGCACGTTTCGTGGTGAACCGCATCAAAACCTGGCAGGACAACGGTGGCGCGCTGGAACAGTGTGCCATTCTCTACCGCAGCAACGCCCAGTCGCGCGTGCTGGAAGAGGCGCTGCTGCAGGTGAGCATGCCGTACCGTATCTACGGCGGCATGCGCTTCTTCGAACGTCAGGAGATCAAAGACGCGCTCTCGTATCTGCGCCTGATCGCTAACCGAAACGACGATGCGGCGTTTGAACGTGTGGTGAATACGCCAACCCGCGGCATTGGTGACCGAACGCTGGACGTGGTGCGTCAGGCCTCGCGCGATCGGCAGCTTACGCTCTGGCAGGCGTGCCGCGAGCTGTTGCAGGAAAAAGCCCTCGCCGGACGCGCTGCCAGCGCGCTGCAGCGCTTCCTGGAATTAATTGACGCGCTGGCGCAGGAAACCGCCGACATGCCGCTACATGTGCAGACTGACCGGGTGATCAAAGACTCCGGCCTTCGCACCATGTACGAGCAGGAGAAAGGCGAGAAGGGCCAGACCCGTATTGAGAACTTAGAGGAACTGGTGACGGCAACGCGCCAGTTCAGCTACAACGAAGAAGACGAAGACCTGATGCCGCTGCAGGCGTTCCTTTCTCACGCCGCGCTGGAAGCGGGCGAAGGGCAGGCGGATACCTGGCAGGATGCGGTTCAACTGATGACCCTGCACTCTGCCAAAGGCCTCGAATTCCCGCAGGTGTTTATCGTCGGCATGGAAGAGGGGATGTTCCCGAGCCAGATGTCGCTGGATGAAGGCGGGCGTCTGGAAGAGGAGCGCCGTCTGGCTTACGTAGGCGTGACGCGAGCGATGCAGAAGCTGACGCTGACCTACGCTGAAACCCGCCGTTTGTACGGTAAAGAGGTCTATCACCGTCCGTCGCGCTTTATCGGCGAATTGCCGGAAGAGTGTGTCGAAGAGGTTCGTCTGCGTGCCAGTATCAGCCGCCCGGTCAGCCATCAGCGGATGGGCTCGCCGATTGCGGAAACCGACACCGGCTATAAGCTGGGCCAGCGCGTGCGTCATTCGAAGTTTGGTGAAGGCACCATCGTCAATCTGGAAGGCAGCGGCGAGCACAGTCGCCTGCAGGTGGCGTTCCAGGGGCAGGGGATCAAATGGCTGGTGGCCGCGTACGCCAAGCTGGAAGCAGTGTAACTTTCAGAAAAATATCATTATTTTGTAATAATCTGCTAGCCTTATACGTTGAAGGTCAATTAATGCCCTTCAGCGTTTCGTTGCGTGTTGACGCCACAGTTGCTGCTGGCGTAACATGCGCGCACGATTACGCTAAGAGGACATTCGCCTTGGACACACCCAGTAGATACTGGCTCAATTCCCTGTCATCCAGGAACAACTCCTAAGGCTATCTCCTCTTGCTGATGGCCTTAGTGGTTGTCAGCGACCTGCATTATTCCCGTCGCGCTGAGTCAGGCTGTTTAATGGTCTGAAACCCAATTTGTTTCTGTGTGCCCACCGAACTGTCCGATATTTTTTGCATTGGGAGTCCCGGTCATGTTGAGCGCATTTCAACTCGAAAATAACCGACTGACTCGGCTTGAAGCCGAAGAGTCACAGCCCCTCATTGATGCCGTATGGGTGGATCTGGTCGAGCCGGACGACGATGAACGCCTGCGCGTACAATCTGAGCTGGGGCAGAGTCTGGCAACTCGCCCGGAACTGGAAGACATCGAAGCATCCGCACGTTTTTTTGAAGACGAAGACGGCCTGCACATTCACTCCTTCTTCTTCTTTGAAGATGCCGAAGACCACGCGGGGAACTCCACCGTGGCATTCACCATTCGCGACGGTCGCCTGTTTACCCTGCGCGAGCGCGAACTGCCGGCGTTTCGTCTCTATCGTATGCGCGCCCGCAGCCAGGCGATGGTGGACGGCAATGCTTACGAATTGCTGCTCGATCTGTTCGAAACCAAAATTGAGCAGCTGGCGGATGAGATTGAAAACATCTACAGCGATCTGGAAAAACTGAGCCGCGTCATCATGGAAGGCCATCAGGGCGATGAATACGACGAAGCGCTCTCCACGCTGGCGGAGCTGGAAGATATCGGCTGGAAGGTGCGTCTGTGTCTGATGGATACCCAACGCGCGCTGAACTTCCTGGTGCGCAAGGCGCGTCTGCCGGGCGGCCAGCTGGAACAGGCGCGTGAGATCCTGCGCGATATCGAATCCCTGCTGCCGCACAACGAATCACTGTTCCAGAAGGTCAACTTCCTGATGCAGGCGGCGATGGGCTTTATCAACATCGAGCAGAACCGCATTATCAAGATCTTCTCGGTGGTATCCGTGGTGTTCCTGCCGCCGACGCTGGTGGCATCCAGCTATGGGATGAACTTTGAGTTTATGCCAGAGCTGAAGTGGAGTTTCGGCTATCCTGGGGCGATTATCTTTATGATCCTCGCCGGGCTGGCGCCGTATCTCTATTTCAAGCGTCGCAACTGGCTGTAAAAATCTGGCGGGTGGCGCTGCGCTTACCCGCCCTACGATCGAATTCCCTCTCCCACCGGGAGGGGGAAAATCACAGCCCTTTACGCACCCGGCGCTGGGTATAAATCGCGTCAGCGACAAAAATCGCCAGCGCCACCCAGATAAACGCGAACGTCACCATCTTATCCGCACCCGGCACTTCGCCGTAAAACACCACCGCCAGCAGGAACATCAGCGTCGGGCCGATGTACTGGAAAAAGCCCAGCGTGGACAGACGCAGGCGCGTTGCCGCACCGGTAAAGCAGAGCAGTGGGATGGTCGTCACCACGCCTGCGGCCATCAGCATTACATTCAGGGACCACGGGTTGCTGCCCATGTGGCTGGTCGGGCTGTCGGCAATGCCGAAGAGATAGATAGCGGCCACCGGCAACAACCACAGGGTTTCAAACAGCATGCCGGTTTGCGCTTCCACGGCAATCTTCTTACGCACCAGCCCGTAGAACGCAAAGCTGAACGCCAGCCCCAGCGCAATAACAGGCAGTGAACCGAAGGTCCACAGCTGAATCAGCACGCCGCAGAAGGCGAGGATCACCGCCAGCCACTGCATCCGGCGGAAGCGCTCGCCGAGGAAAATCATCCCCAGCACAATATTCACCAGCGGGTTAATAAAGTAGCCCAGACTCGCTTCGAGCATATGATGATTATTCACCGCCCAGATAAACAGCAGCCAGTTTCCGCCAATCAGTACTGCCGAGAGTGCCAGCAGGAAGATCTTCTTCGGAGTTTGTAGCAGCGTTTTGACGCCAGACCACTGACGACTAACGCTCATCAGCGCGATCATGAAGAAGAAGGACCAGATGACGCGGTGAGTGAGGATCTCATCAGCCGGTACGTAAGCGATAAATTTAAAGTAGGCGGGGGCGACACCCCAAATAAAATAAGCGGCAAGGGCGAGTAACACGCCCTGCCGCGTCTGTTTAGCATCCATCGGGAAAATCCGTGACAAAAAAGTGAATTAACTTTACCCGATTTTTCAGCTTCAACCCACCATATAAGTGGCGGTTGCGCTGGCGATATAAAGTTGTTCTTCGTTATGCAATTCAACACGCGCCACGGCGACCTTATTACCCGCACGGAGCAGGCTGCTGCTGCAGGTGAAGCGGTTTCCGCGCCCGGGACGCAGATAATCGACGCGTAAATCGATGGTACCCATGCGGGATAAGCGCTGACGCAGCTCGTCTTCGTTGATGGTGTCATGGCGGGTCAGGGTGCTGCCAACACATACCAGCCCTGCAGCCACGTCCAGCGCGGAGGCAATCACCCCGCCATGTAAAATGCTCTGTGCCCAGTTGCCTACCATCATCGGCTGGTTGTTAAAGCTGAGCTGGGCAAAGTCTTTTTCGTAACGCTCCAGCTCCAGTCCCAGCGCGCGGTTAAACGGCATATGGTAAACAAAAATCTCGCCCACGAGTTTTAACGCTTCTTCGGCGGTTAGCATGGCTGACATGAGACATCACATCCTTAATGTTAATAAAATGTTGATTTTATGCCCGGACAGGCAAGAATGCCACTTTCAGAAACGAGGATGCAGCAGTTGCTGCAGAAGTCTGTAGAATGTGCGCCATATAACGATTCAGATCATTTAACATTTTGCAGGAGAACACCACCGATGCGGACGTATCTGGCAGGGTTACTGGCAGCGGTTGCGCTGCCCCTCACAGCCTATGCGCAGGAAGCGACAGTCAAAGAGGTGCATGATACGCCAGCAGTTCGCGGTAGCATTATCGCTAACCTGCTGCAGGAGCATGATAATCCCTTCACGCTCTACCCGTACGACACCAACTATGTGCTCTATACCTGGACCAGCGATCTCAACAAAGAGGCGATTCGCTCCTATGACTGGGCTGAGAATGCGCGCAAAGATGAGGTGAAATATCAGCTCAGCCTCGCATTTCCGTTCTGGCGCGGCATTCTGGGGCCGAATTCGGTTCTCGGTGCATCTTATACCCAGAAATCCTGGTGGCAGCTTTCCAACAGCGGTGAATCGTCACCGTTCCGTGAAACCAACTATGAGCCACAGCTGTTCCTGGGGTTCGCCACGGATTATGAGTTTGCAGGCTGGACATTGCGTGACGTTGAAGTGGGCTTCAACCATGACTCCAACGGCCGTTCCGATCCAACCTCACGTAGCTGGAACCGCGCCTATACGCGCCTGATGGCGCAAAACGGTAATATGATGGTGGAAGTGAAGCCGTGGTACGTGGTGGGCAGCACCGATGACAACCCGGATATCACCAAATATATGGGCTACTATCAGCTCAGGATTGGCTATCAGCTGGGTGATGCGGTGCTGAGCGCCAGGGGCCAGTACAACTGGAACACCGGTTACGGCGGCGCAGAAGTGGGCTTAAGCTACCCGATGACCAAACACGTGCGTATCTATACGCAGGTCTACAGCGGTTACGGCGAGTCGCTCATCGATTACAACTTCAATCAGACCCGCGTGGGTGTCGGCGTGATGCTGAACGATATTTTCTAAGACGCTCGAATGTTTTTGCGTTAAACGTTGAAGTTTCTCTCTCAGGCGCTGAAAATAGCGCCTGTTTCATTTCTGGCATATGGGGTTAACGTGGCGCAGGCGGAAGTATTGAATCAGGAGTCGCTGGCTAAACAGGTTTTGCATGAAACCTTTGGCTACCAGCAGTTCCGTCCTGGCCAGGAAACCATCATTGAAACCGTGCTGGAAGGCCGTGATTGCCTGGTGGTAATGCCGACCGGTGGCGGTAAATCGCTCTGCTATCAGGTGCCCGCGCTGGTACTTAATGGCCTGACGGTCGTGGTATCGCCGCTGATTTCTCTGATGAAAGACCAGGTTGACCAGCTGCTCGCCAACGGTGTGGCGGCGGCCTGTCTTAACTCCACGCAAACCCGCGAGCAGCAGCAAGAGGTGATGGCCGGTTGCCGTACCGGACAGGTTCGCTTGCTGTATATCGCACCAGAACGTCTGATGCTGGATAACTTCCTCGACCATCTGGCGCACTGGAATCCCGTTCTGCTGGCCGTTGATGAAGCGCACTGTATCTCGCAGTGGGGCCACGATTTCCGCCCGGAATATGCGGCACTTGGTCAGCTGCGTCAGCGCTTCCCTGAACTGCCGTTTATGGCGCTGACCGCCACGGCAGATGACACCACGCGGCTGGATATCGTCCGCCTGCTGGGGCTGAACGACCCGCTGATCCAGGTCAGCAGCTTCGACCGCCCGAACATCCGCTATATGCTGATGGAAAAATTCAAGCCGCTGGATCAGCTTCTGCGCTATGTGCAGGAGCAGCGCGGCAAGTCAGGCATCATCTACTGCAACAGCCGCGCGAAGGTGGAAGACACCGCTGCGCGTCTGCAAAACCGCGGCTTTAGCGCGGCGGCCTATCATGCCGGGTTAGAAAACCACATCCGCGCCGACGTGCAGGAAAAATTCCAGCGTGATGACCTGCAGATTGTGGTGGCGACGGTGGCGTTCGGCATGGGCATTAACAAGCCCAACGTCCGCTTTGTGGTGCACTTCGACATTCCGCGAAATATCGAATCCTACTACCAGGAAACCGGCCGCGCCGGCCGTGATGGCCTGCCTGCGGAAGCGATGCTGTTTTACGATCCGGCCGATATGGCGTGGCTGCGCCGCTGCCTGGAAGAGAAACCGCAGGGACAGCTGCAGGATATCGAGCGTCACAAACTCAACGCCATGGGCGCGTTTGCGGAAGCGCAGACCTGCCGTCGTCTGGTGCTGCTCAACTACTTTGGTGAAGGGCGTCAGGAGCCGTGCGGCAACTGCGATATCTGTCTCGACCCGCCAAAGCAGTACGATGGCCTGATGGACGCGCGTAAGGCGCTTTCGACCATATACCGTGTTAATCAGCGCTTCGGGATGGGCTACGTGGTGGAAGTGCTGCGCGGCGCCAATAACCAGCGTATCCGCGACATGGGCCACGATAAGCTGCCTGTCTACGGTATTGGTAAGGACCAGAGCCACGAGCATTGGGTCAGCATTATTCGCCAGTTGATTCACCTCGGCTTTGCCACACAGAACATCGCCCAGCACTCCGCGCTTCAGCTCACCGAAGCTGCGCGTCCGGTACTGCGCGGGGATGTTGAACTCAAGCTCGCCGTGCCGCGCGTTGTCGCCCTGAAACCGCGGGTGATGCAGAAGTCTTACGGCGGCAACTACGACCGCAAGCTGTTTGCCAAACTGCGCAAGCTGCGTAAAGCGATTGCCGATGAAGAGAACATTCCGCCATATGTGGTCTTCAACGACGCGACGCTGATCGAGATGGCCGAGCAGATGCCGCTCAGCGCCAGCGAAATGCTCAGCGTCAACGGCGTGGGCACGCGCAAGCTGGAGCGCTTTGGTAAAGAATTCATGGCGCTCATCCGTTCACATGTCGATGGTGATGATGAGGAGTAGTCAGCCGCGCAAAAAAGTGCCAGGATGATGACTCACTGAATTATTTTCCCGCGAGCGAATTATGTTAATGCTATTTCTTACCGTGGCGTTGGTGCACATTGTTGCGCTGATGAGCCCGGGCCCTGACTTTTTCTTCGTGTCACAAACCGCCGTCAGCCGCTCCCGCAAAGAAGCCATGATGGGGGTGTTGGGTATCACTATGGGTGTTATGGTCTGGGCGGCCGTGGCGCTGCTTGGCCTGAACCTGATCCTGGCGAAGATGGCGTGGCTGCATAACATCATCATGGTCGGTGGCGGTCTGTACCTGTGCTGGATGGGCTACCAGATGCTGCGCGGAGCGTTGAAGAAAGAAGAGAAAAAACCGCAAGAGCCAAAAGTTGAGCTGGCAACGGGCGGCCGTAGCTTTGTGAAAGGGCTGCTGACCAACCTGGCGAACCCGAAAGCGATTATCTATTTCGGTTCCGTCTTCTCCCTGTTCGTGGGCGACAGCGTGGGGGCGGGTGCACGCTGGGGCATCTTCCTGCTGATTGTGGTTGAGACGTTTGCGTGGTTCACCGTTGTTGCCAGCCTGTTTGCCTTACCGGCGATGCGCCGTGGCTATCAGCGCATCGCGAAGTGGATTGACGGCTTCGCCGGCGCGCTGTTCGCCGGCTTTGGTATTCACCTTATTATCTCTCGCTAAGCATGACGCGCTGACGCAAGCAGCGCGCCAACCAGCATAAACAGCGAACCAAACACTTTGTTCAGGGCCTTCATTTGCTTAGGCCCTTTAATCCATGCTGCAATCCGCTGCGCCAGCGTCGCATAGCCAATCATCACAATAATATCGACAACAATGGTGGTCACGCCCAGGACTACGTACTGCATGACCTGCGGCTGATGCGGGACGATAAACTGCGGGAACAGGGCAGCCAGAAAAACGATGCTTTTTGGGTTGGTCAGATTCACAAACACCGCCCGCTTAAACAGGCGACCGCGCGTTTGCGTCCGCGCAAGAGTGTTGAGGTCAATTGAGCCTGCTGCGCGCCACTGCTGAATGCCGAGCCAAATCAGATACGCCGCACCGGCCCATTTCAGCACTTCAAATGCCAGCACCGAGCGGGAGAAGAGCGTCCCTAAACCCACGCCCACCAGCACAATGTGAATCCCCAGTCCGGTTTGCAAACCGGCAATGGATGCTGCCGCCCCGCGATAACCGTGGTTAATGGAGGTTGTCATGGTATTAATTGCCCCCGAACCCGGTGACAGGCTGAGGATGATGGATGTCAGCAGGTAAGCGAACCACCACTCGAAGGTCATTTGAAACTCCCGAATCGTCTGTTTTTATGCCACAATACGCTATTGTTGAGTCATTTTGTGACCAGTTACGAAAAAAACGATATTCCCTGAATGACGGGGGGTGGAAACCCGATGTTGCAGCAGAAAAAGGACTGGGAAACACGAGAAAACGCATTTGCTGCTTTCTCCATGGGGCCGCTGACCGATTTCTGGCGTCAGCGTGAGGAAGATGAGTTTACGGGCGTCGGGAATATCCCGGTGCGCTTTGTTCGTTTCCGTGATGAAAAAAATGACCGGGTGATTGTGGTCTGCCCCGGGCGTATCGAAAGCTACATAAAATATGCCGAGCTGGCGTACGACCTGTTCCATCTGGGTTTTGACGTGTTAATTATCGATCATCGTGGGCAGGGGCTTTCTGGTCGAATGTTGCCGGATACCCATCGCGGCCACGTAGATAACTTCAGCGATTATGTCGACGATCTTGCCGCCTTCTGGCAGCAGGAAGTGCAGCCCGGCCCGTGGCGCAAGCGCTATATTCTTGCGCACTCCATGGGCGGCGCGATCTCTACGCTCTTTTTGCAGCGCTACGATCACCAGTGCGATGCCATTGCGCTGACCGCGCCGATGTATGGCATTGTGATACGTTTTCCGGACTGGATGGTGCGCCATCTTCTCGACTGGGCTGAGGGCCATCAGCGCATTCGTGAAGGCTACGCCATCGGAACAGGGCGCTGGCGGGCTTTGCCGTTTGCCCTCAACGTCTTAACCCATAGCCGTCAGCGTTATCGCCGCAACCTGCGCTTCTATGCCGATGAGCCTCGCTTGCGCGTTGGCGGCCCCACCTGGCACTGGGTGCGGGAGGGGATACATGCAGGGGAGCAGGTTCTGGCGGGTGTTGGTGATGATGACACGCCGACACTCCTGATTCAGGCTGAAGAAGAGCGTGTGGTGGATAACCGCATGCATGACCGTTTTTGTGAACTGCGCGCTGCCGCCGGTCACCCTTGTGAAGGGGGTAAACCGCTGGTCATCAACGGCGCGTACCATGAGATCCTTTTTGAAAAGGACGCTATGCGCTCAGTCGCGCTTAACGCCATCGTCGAGTTTTTCGACCGGCATAACTGATTTTCTATTGAGGTTAAATTTTCCTATGTACCAGGTTGTTGCATCTGATTTAGATGGCACGCTGCTTTCCCCCGACCACACCCTGTCGCCGTACGCGAAAGAGACCTTAAAGCTGCTGACTGCCCGTGGCGTGCACTTTGTGTTTGCCACCGGGCGCCACCACGTGGATGTGGGGCAGATCCGCGATAATCTTGAGATTAAATCGTACATGATCACCTCCAACGGTGCGCGCGTTCACGACACCGATGGCAATCTGATCTTTACCCACAACCTGGATCGCGATATTGCCGCCGATCTGTTCGGTGTGGTGCACAATAATCCGGCTATCGTCACGAACGTTTACCGCGACGATGACTGGTTCATGAACCGCCACCGCCCGGAAGAGATGCGCTTCTTCAAAGAAGCGGTGTTTAACTACTCCCTGTATGAGCCAGGTCTGCTCGAGCCGGAAGGGATCAGCAAAGTCTTCTTTACCTGCGAAAGTCACGAAGAACTGCTGCCGCTGGAGCAGGCGATCAACGCCCGCTGGGGCGATCGCGTCAACGTAAGCTTCTCCACGCTGACCTGCCTGGAAGTGATGGCGGGTGGCGTTTCCAAGGGGCACGCTCTGGAAGCGGTGGCCAAACGCATGGGCTTTGAGCTGAAAGACTGTATCGCCTTTGGTGATGGCATGAACGATGCTGAGATGCTCTCGATGGCGGGTAAAGGCTGCATCATGCAGAACGCGCACCAGCGCCTGAAAGACCTGCACCCGGAGCTGGAAGTGATCGGCACCAACGCAGACAATGCGGTACCAAAATATCTGCGCAAGCTGTTCCTTGAATAATCTTCATTTGGTTGTTTATTGCTCAGTTGTCAACTAAAGAGTTCGCTACAATGCCTCTCCTTCTTTCTGAGAGACAAGCATTGTGGCGCTACTCATTATCACCACTATCCTGTGGGCCTTCTCCTTTAGCCTGATTGGCGAATACCTTGCCGGATCGGTCGACAGCTATTTCTCGGTGCTGATGCGCGTGGGGCTGGCGGCGCTAGTGTTCCTGCCCTTTTTGCGTACGCGCGGACAATCCCTGCAAACCGTTTTGCTGTATATGCTGGTGGGGGCGATGCAGCTCGGCATCATGTATCTGTTTAGCTTTCGGGCGTATATCTACTTGTCCGTCTCGGAGTTTCTGCTCTTTACAGTGCTGACGCCGCTCTATATCACGCTGATTTACGACCTGCTCAGCAGGCGTCGTCTGCGTTGGGGCTATCTGTTGAGCGCAGCGCTGGCGGTGATTGGCGCGGCGATTATTCGCTACGATAAAGTGAGCGATCACTTCTGGACCGGCCTGATGTTCGTGCAGTTAGCAAACATCAGCTTCGCTATTGGTATGGTGGGCTACAAGCGCCTGATGGAAACCCGCCCGATGCCACAGCACAACGCGTTTGCCTGGTTCTATATGGGGGCGGCGGTGGTCGCGGTCGCAGCCTGGTTTATGTTGGGTAACCCGCAAAAATTACCTACCACCACCGTGCAGTGGGGCATTCTGGTCTGGCTGGGTGTGGTGGCCTCGGGGCTGGGGTACTTCATGTGGAACTATGGCGCAACTCAGGTAGACGCCGGTACGCTGGGCATCATGAACAACGTGCACGTGCCCGCGGGGCTACTGGTAAACCTTGCTATCTGGCAGCAACAGCCCCACTGGCCGAGTTTCCTTATTGGGGGAGCGGTGATCCTGGCTTCGCTGTGGGTACATCGCCGTTGGGTCGCTCCGCGCTCCGCACAAACGGAAGATGGTCGCACGCGTGGTTCCGCGTTGAGCGAATAAACGCTTCCGTGATCGGCTGACGCTGCTCGCCATCGCGCACGGCGGCGTACAGCCGGCTCCACAGTCCTTCTCCCAGGGTTTTGGTGACCACCAGGCCCTGGCGTTCAAAACTCTCTACCACCCAGTGCGGCAGCGCCGCGATGCCCATTCTGGCGGCAACCATCTGAATCAACAGCAACGTATTATCCACGCTTTTCAGCTGTGGACTGATGCCCGCCGGCTGCAGGAAATGGCGCCAGATATCCAGGCGACTGCGCTGCACCGGGTATATCAGCAGCGTTTCAGTCGCCAGGTCTTCCGGGGTGATACGCGTCTTGCTGGCCAGCGGATGATCCGGTGCCAGCACCAGACGCACCTCATAATCGAACATTGGCGAATAATGCAGGCCGCTACGCGGCAGAATGTCTGACGTCATCACCAGATCCAGCTCGCCCTGCTGGAGTGACGGCTGCGGGTCAAACGTCACGCCGGAGGTAAAGTCCATTTCTACCTGCGGCCACTTCTGGCGGAAGTTCTCAAGCGCGGGGGTCAGCCACTGAATACAGCTGTGGCACTCAATGGCGATACGCAATTTAGTTTGCTGCGGCTCATTGCAGGACTGAAGCGCGCTGGCAATTTGCGGCAGCACCTGATTTGCCAGCTGCAGGAGGATCTCGCCCTGGGGAGTAAAGCGCAGCGGCTGGCTCTTACGCACAAAAAGACGAAAGCCGAGGCGTTGTTCCAGATCGCTGAACTGGTGAGAAAGGGCGGACTGAGTCTGGTGCAGTGAGGCCGCCGCCGCCGCGAGAGAACCGCAGTTTCGCAACGCTTGTAGCGTTTTCAGGTGTTTTATCTCGATCATGAAAGTCCTTCACTTCGCCATGAACATTTTGCGCTTGAGGAATATACAGTACCTGCCAATTATAGATGTGTAAACATCTGGACGTCTAAATAACGAATTTCACAAGGGGCATGACATGACAATCCGCAATCACACTCTCGGTTTCCCTCGCGTTGGCCTTCGTCGCGAGCTAAAAAAAGCACAAGAAAGCTACTGGGCAGGAAACACCACGCGTGAAGAACTGCTGGCAGTGGGCCGCGAACTGCGTGCCCGCCACTGGGAGCAGCAAAAACAGGCGGGCGTAGACCTGCTGCCGGTGGGCGATTTCGCCTGGTACGACCATGTTCTGACGACCAGCCTGCTGCTTGGCAATGTCCCGGCTCGTCATCAGAACAACGATGGATCGGTAGATATCGACACGCTGTTCCGCATCGGCCGTGGCCGTGCGCCAACCGGTGAGCCAGCGGCAGCGGCGGAAATGACCAAGTGGTTTAACACCAACTATCACTATATGGTGCCGGAGTTTGTTAAAGGTCAGCAGTTCAAACTGACCTGGACCCAGTTGCTGGATGAAGTGGACGAAGCGCTGGCGCTGGGGCACCAGGTGAAACCGGTGCTGCTGGGGCCAGTGACCTACCTGTGGTTAGGAAAAGTCAAAGGCGAGCCGTTCGATCGTCTGAGCCTGCTGAAGGATATCCTGCCGGTCTACAAACAGGTGCTGATTGAGCTGGGCAAACGCGGTATTCAGTGGGTGCAAATCGACGAACCGGCGCTGGTGCTCGAGCTGCCGCAAGCGTGGCTCGATGCCTTCAAACCGGCTTACGATGCACTGACCGGGCAGGTGAAGCTGCTGCTTACCACCTACTTTGAAGGTGTGACGCCGAACCTCGGCACCATCACCAAATTGCCAGTGCAGGGCCTGCACGTTGACCTGGTGCATGGAAAAGATGATGTTGCAGAACTGCACAAGCGCCTGCCAGCGGAGTGGCTGCTCTCTGCCGGGCTGGTAAACGGTCGTAACGTCTGGCGCGCCGATCTGACAGAAAAATATGCTCAGATTAAGGACATCGTCGGCAAACGTGAGCTATGGGTGGCCTCTTCGTGTTCACTGCTGCACAGCCCTATCGATCTCAGCGTTGAAACCCGCCTGGATGCGGAAGTGAAAAGCTGGTTTGCCTTTGCCTTGCAGAAATGTGAAGAACTGGCTCTGCTGCGTGATGCCCTGAACAGCGGTGACACGGCGGCGATTACCGAATGGAGCGCTCCGATTCAGGCCCGTCGTCATTCGTCTCGCGTTCACAACCCGGCGGTGGAAAAACGTCTGGCGGCTATCACCGCGCAGGACAGCCAGCGTCAAAGCCCGTATGAAGTGCGTGCAGAAGCCCAGCGCGCCCGTTTCAACTTGCCTGCGTGGCCAACCACCACTATCGGTTCCTTCCCGCAAACTACCGAGATCCGCGGCCTGCGCCTGGACTTCAAAAAGGGCAACCTTGATGCGGCCAACTACCGCACCGGCATCGCGGAACATATCAAACAGGCGATTGTGGAGCAGGAGCGCTTAGGCCTGGACGTGCTGGTTCACGGGGAGGCAGAGCGTAACGACATGGTGGAGTACTTCGGTGAACATCTGGACGGTTTCGTCTTTACCCAAAACGGCTGGGTACAGAGCTATGGTTCCCGCTGTGTAAAACCACCGGTGGTGATCGGTGACGTCAGCCGTCCGCACCCGATCACCGTCGAATGGGCTAAATATGCCCAGTCCCTGACCGACAAGCCGGTAAAAGGCATGTTGACCGGTCCGGTGACCATTCTTTGCTGGTCCTTCCCGCGTGAGGACGTGACCCGTGAAACCATCGCGAAGCAAATTGCGCTGGCGCTGCGCGATGAAGTGGCGGATCTGGAAGCGGCGGGCATTGGCATCATCCAGATTGACGAACCGGCCCTGCGCGAGGGATTACCGCTGCGTCGCAGCGACTGGGACGCCTACCTGCAGTGGGGTGTGGAAGCGTTCCGCATCAATGCCGCAGTGGCGAAGGACGACACGCAGATCCACACCCACATGTGTTACTGCGAATTTAACGACATTATGGATTCCATTGCCGCACTGGATGCCGACGTGATCACCATCGAGACCTCGCGTTCAGATATGGAACTGCTGGAGTCATTCGAAGAGTTCGATTACCCGAACGAAATCGGGCCGGGCGTATATGACATTCACTCCCCGAACGTGCCGAGCGTAGAGTGGATCGAAGCCCTGCTGAAGAAAGCCGCTCAGCGCATTCCGGCAGAGCGCCTGTGGGTGAACCCGGACTGCGGTCTGAAAACCCGCGGCTGGCCTGAAACCCGCGCGGCGCTGGCGAATATGGTGAAAGCGGCGCAGAATTTGCGTCAGGGTTAAGACAGAGTCGATCCCATTATGTAGCCCGGTAAGGCATCGCCGCCACCGGGCTTTTATGTTTACGCTTTCTTGCCGCCGTAGTGGCTAAACCACGCCAGCATCCGCTGCCAGCCATCTTTGGCTGACTCCGCGTGATAGCTCGGGCGATAATCGGCGTTAAACGCGTGTCCGGCATCCGGGTATACGACAATGTCGGCCTTCGCATTCGCCGCGCGTAGCGCATGGCGCATGGTCTCTACCGTATCGAGTGGAATACCCGTGTCCTGACCACCGTACAGTCCCAGCACCGGGGCATTTAAGTCTGTGGCGATATCAACCGGATGTTTTGGCGAGTTCAGCGTTTTTTCGCCCACCAGTTTACCGTACCAGGCCACAGCAGCTTTCAGCTGCGGATTGTGCGCGGCATACAGCCAGCTAATGCGTCCGCCCCAGCAGAACCCCGTTATCATCAGGCGATGCGCATCACCGCCGTTACGCGCCGCCCAGTTGGCAACATGATCCAGATCGGCCAGCACCTGTGCATCCGGCACTTTACTGACCAGGTTGCTCAAAAGCGTTGGGATATCGCTGTAGTCGTTCGGATCGCCCTGACGGAAATAGAGCTCTGGCGCAACGGCCAGGTAACCTTCCAGCGCCAGTCGGCGGCAGAGGTCGCGAATATGTTCATGAACGCCGAAAATTTCCTGAACCACAATCACGATCGGCAGCGGACCGTCTGCCGATGCTGGTCGTGCGTGGTAAGCAGGCATATTTTCCCCCTGCGAGGGAATGGAGGTCTCTCCCGCCGTAATGGCGTCTTCAGGCGTTGAGACGATGGTTGAGGCATGCGGAGCCGCAGCAGGTGCAAAACCGGTTTTTTCAGTCATGGCATTCTCCGTACCAATGAGTTAGCGCAAAGGTAAATATAGACACCAGGTTAACAACCCACAGTGCCTTAAACGGTCTATCTTTTGTGCAGCACACCACGATATAACTTGTTAATGTGATGTAAATCACTTTTTTATGGAAATATACTGCAATCATTTTCATTCATGGTGAGATGTGTCACGAAATTATGCGTATTGCTTCTGTAAAGTACCGTTTTACTTCTTCTGACTAACCGACCCACAGAGGAGTCACCTATGTCTAAGTCTGATGTTTTTCATCTCGGCCTCACCAAAAACGATTTACAAGGGGCTACGCTCGCGATCGTCCCGGGCGATCCTGAGCGTGTGGAAAAGATCGCCGCGCTGATGGATAAGCCGGTTAAGCTGGCAGCCCATCGTGAATTCACCACCTGGCGTGCAGAGCTGGATGGTAAGGCCGTGATTGTGTGCTCTACCGGTATCGGTGGCCCATCTACCTCCATTGCCGTTGAAGAACTGGCGCAGCTGGGCATCCGGACGTTCCTGCGTATCGGGACGACCGGTGCGATCCAGCCGCATATCAACGTGGGTGATGTATTGGTGACTACCGCGTCCGTGCGTCTGGATGGGGCGAGTCTGCACTTTGCACCAATGGAATTCCCGGCGGTTGCCGATTTTGAATGTACGACGGCGCTGGTTGAAGCAGCGAAATCCGTTGGCGCAACCACGCACGTGGGCGTAACCGCCTCGTCGGACACCTTCTACCCGGGTCAGGAGCGTTACGACACCTTCTCTGGCCGTGTGGTGAGCCGTTTTAAAGGCTCTATGGAAGAGTGGCAGTCTATGGGCGTGATGAACTATGAAATGGAATCTGCAACGCTGCTGACTATGTGCGCAAGCCAGGGTCTGCGTGCCGGTATGGTGGCGGGGGTTATCGTCAACCGTACCCAGCAGGAAATACCGAACGCCGAAACCATGAAACAAACCGAAAGTCATGCGGTAAAAATCGTGGTTGAAGCGGCCCGTCGTCTGATCTAATCCTCTCTTCTGACATCAAAGGCCGACACGTTCGGCCTTTATTTTTTGCGTAGCGCCTCGCAGGAAAACCCTTTCAAACTGGACGTTTATACAGCACAATCTTATTTTGTGCGGTAATACGTTGATGCAGGGGGCATTGTGGATCTCTCAATTCTGATTTACGCGGTGATTGCGCTCGCGGGCGTGGCGATAGGCTGGCTGATTTCCAGCTATCAGCACGCGCAGCAAAAGGCCGATCAGCTGGCAGAGCGTGAAGAGATAGTCGCCGAGTTAAGCGCGACAAAACAGCAACTTGCGCTGAGTGAACACTGGCGAGACGAGTGCGAGTTACTCAACAACGAACTGCGCAATCTGCGTGATATCAACACCTCACTGGAAGCCGATCTCCGTGAAGTAACAACCCGCCTGGAATCCACTCAACTGCATGCGGAAGACAAAATCCGCCAGATGATGAACAGCGAGCAGCGCCTCAGCGAACAGTTTGAGAATCTCGCGAACCGCATTTTTGAGCACAGCAACCGCCGCGTTGACGAACAAAACCGCCAGAGTCTGAACAGTCTCCTGACGCCTCTGCGTGAGCAACTGGACGGTTTCCGTCGTCAGGTGCAGGACAGCTTTGGTCAGGAGGCCCGCGAGCGGCACACCCTGGCACACGAAATTCGTAATCTGCAGCAGTTGAATGCACAAATGGCGCAGGAAGCGGTCAACCTGACCCGCGCCCTGAAAGGGGATAACAAAACGCAGGGTAACTGGGGTGAAGTCGTCCTGACGCGGGTGCTGGAAGCCTCTGGACTGCGCGAAGGGTATGAATACGAAACCCAGGTCAGCATAGAAAACGACGCCCGCTCGCGAATGCAGCCAGATGTCATTGTGCGTCTGCCGCAGGGTAAAGATGTGGTGATTGATGCCAAAATGACGCTGGTGGCCTATGAGCGTTACTTCAATGCGGAGGATGACTACACCCGCGAATCGGCGTTGCAGGAGCACATTGCCTCCGTGCGGAACCATATTCGTCTGCTGGGCAGAAAAGACTATCAGCAGTTGCCGGGTTTGCGCTCGCTTGACTATGTTCTGATGTTTATCCCGGTAGAGCCTGCTTTTCTGCTGGCACTCGACAGACAGCCGGAACTGATAACTGAAGCGCTGAAAAACAACATTATGCTGGTCAGCCCCACCACGCTGCTGGTGGCGTTACGCACCATTGCCAACCTGTGGCGCTATGAACATCAGAGCCGCAACGCGCAGCAGATTGCCGATCGCGCCAGCAAGCTGTACGACAAAATGCGCCTCTTTGTGGATGATATGTCCTCGGTCGGGCAAAGCCTGGACCGCGCGCAGGACAACTACCGCCAGGCGATGAAAAAACTCGCCTCCGGGCGGGGTAATCTGCTGGCGCAAGCTGAAGCCTTCCGCGGCCTGGGGGTGGAGGTTAAACGCGAGATTAATCCGGAACTGGTTGAGCAAGCCACGGCACAAGACGAAGAGTTTCGCCTGCGCGAAGGCGCTGATGGACAAAAGAGAGACAGTGAAGACAACGAGTTAGCGGCAGAGATATCGCCAGACCCGCATCTGGCGCGTTTCTTACGTGGTGGTTGAAACGTAGGGCAAACGCGCCCAATCTGTTACACTTCACGAACATTTTACTGATAAGCAGGCTCTGAGATGGTTGACGATTCACAAGACACAACGCACTTTGGCTTTCAGACTGTCGCCAAAGCGCAGAAAGCTGACATGGTGGCCCACGTATTTCATTCCGTGGCGGCGAAGTACGATGTGATGAATGACTTGATGTCATTCGGCATTCATCGCTTGTGGAAGCGCTTCACCATCGACTGCAGCGGTGTGCGTCGTGGACAAACGGTACTGGACCTTGCCGGCGGCACGGGCGATTTGACCGCGAAATTCTCCCGTCTGGTGGGTGAAACCGGGCGTGTTGTTCTGGCTGATATTAACGACTCCATGCTGAAAATGGGGCGTGAGAAGCTGCGTAACATCGGCGTGGTGGGGAATGTGGAATATGTGCAGGCAAACGCCGAGGCACTGCCGTTCCCGGACAATACCTTTGACTGCATCACTATCTCTTTTGGCCTGCGTAACGTCACCGATAAAGAAAAAGCACTGCGCTCAATGTATCGCGTGCTGAAGCCGGGCGGACGTCTGCTGGTGCTTGAGTTCTCCAAACCGATTATCGAGCCACTGAGCAAAGCCTACGACGCCTATTCATTCCATGTTCTGCCGCGTATTGGCGAGCTGGTGGCAAACGACGCAGAAAGCTACCGCTATCTGGCGGAATCCATTCGCATGCACCCGGATCAGGACACCCTGAAGGCCATGATGCAGGATGCGGCGTTTGAAAACGTTGAGTATTTCAACATGACGGCGGGTGTCGTCGCACTGCATCGCGGTTATAAGTTCTGAGTGGAGGTGTCCTGTGCCCTTTAAACCCTTAGTCACCGCAGGCATCGAGAATGTACTGAATGCCTTTCTCTATCGTGCGCCAGCGCTAAAAGCCGCGCGGCAGCGACTTAACGGGAAGGTATTGCGGATCGTTTTAAAAGAGTTCTCGACGCCGCTTGTGCTGGTCTTCAGCGAACGCCAGCTTGATGTTCTGGGGGAGTGGGAAGGAGACGCCGATTGCTCTGTCATCACGCGCATGAGCGTGCTGCCAAAACTGCGTGACCGCCAGCAACTAACGGCGCTGATCCGCAGCGGTGAGCTGGAAGTGGAAGGCGACCTTCAGGTCGTACAAAATTTCGTTGCGCTCAGCGATCTGGCCGAGTTTGACCCGGCGGAACTGCTTGCCCCGTTTATTGGCGACATTGCAGCGGAAGGGATCGGCAAAGCCCTGCATGGTGGTACCGCCTTCCTGCGTAAAAGCCTGCAACGTCAGCAGCGCTATGCGGCAGAAGTGCTGACTGAAGAGTGGCGTATGGCCCCTGGACCGCTGGAAGTGGCCTGGTTCGCGGAAGAGACTGCGGCTGTTGAACGTGCGGTTGATGCGTTAACCAAACGGCTGGAAAAACTGGAGGGCAAATGACGCCTGGTGAAATTCGGCGCCTCTATTTTATCGTCCACACCTTTTTGAGTTACGGGCTCGACGAGCTTATCCCCAAAATGCGTATCACGCTGCCGCTTCGTATCTGGCGGCGGATGTTGTTCTGGATGCCTAATCGCCACAAAGGACAGCCGCTGGGTGAACGCCTGCGTCTGGCGCTACAGGAGCTGGGCCCGGTATGGATTAAGTTCGGCCAAATGCTCTCGACCCGTCGCGATCTTTTCCCGCCTCAGATTGCCGATCAGCTGGCACTGCTGCAGGATCGTGTGGCCCCGTTTGACGGCGTGCGCGCGAAAAAACAGATCGAAGAGGCGATGGGCAATATTCCTGTTGAGACCTGGTTCGACGATTTCGACATTCAGCCGCTGGCTTCTGCCTCCATTGCCCAGGTGCATACCGCGCGTCTGAAAGAGAATGGCAAAGAAGTCGTTATCAAAGTTATCCGCCCGGATATTCTGCCGATCATCAAAGCGGACATGAAGCTTATCTATCGTCTGGCGCGCTGGGTTCCGCGTCTGCTCCCTGACGGACGCCGCCTGCGCCCGCTGGAAGTGGTACGGGAATATGAAAAAACGCTGATCGATGAACTAAACCTGCTGCGCGAATCGGCAAACGCCATTCAGCTACGGCGTAATTTTGAAAACAGCCCGATGCTGTATGTTCCTGAAGTCTATTCTGACTACTGCAGCCAGAACATGATGGTCATGGAACGTATTTACGGTATTCCCGTCTCGGATGTCGTGGCCCTGGAGAAACAGGGAACGAACATGAAGCTGCTGGCCGAACGTGGCGTACAGGTCTTCTTTACTCAGGTCTTCCGCGACAGCTTTTTCCACGCAGACATGCATCCGGGCAATATCTTTGTGAGCTATGAGCATCCGGACGACCCGCAATATATCGGCATTGATTGCGGTATTGTCGGCTCGCTCAATAAAGAAGATAAGCGTTATCTGGCGGAGAATTTTATCGCCTTCTTTAATCGCGACTACCGTAAAGTGGCTGAATTGCATGTTGACTCAGGTTGGGTTCCGCCGGACACCAATGTCGAAGAGTTTGAGTTTGCCATCCGTACCGTCTGTGAACCGATTTTTGAAAAACCGCTGGCGGAAATCTCGTTCGGTCACGTTTTGCTGAATCTGTTTAACACCGCTCGCCGCTTCAATATGGAAGTGCAGCCACAGCTTGTTTTACTTCAGAAAACATTACTTTACGTTGAAGGTGTAGGTCGACAGCTCTATCCTCAGTTAGACTTGTGGAAGACCGCGAAACCGTTCCTGGAATCCTGGATTAAGGATCAGGTTGGCATTCCGGCTCTGGTGCGGGCTTTCAAAGAGAAAGCCCCGTTCTGGGTTGAAAAAATGCCGGAACTTCCTGAACTGGTGTATGACAGTTTGCGTCAGAGCAAGAACCTTCAGCTCAGCATGGATAAAATCGCCCACGAGCTTCAGTCGAACCGCGTACGCCAGGGCCAGTCTCGCTATCTGTTTGGCATTGGCGCAACCCTGCTGCTCAGTGGTACGTTGTTGTTAATCAACCGTCCGGACTGGCAGATGATGCCCGCCTGGCTAATGGCTGCCGGAATAGTGGTCTGGTTCGTTGGCTGGAGAAAGACGCGCTGAACAGGCATCGCTATCACCAGGTCGCATACGTATAATGCGGTCTGACTAATTAATCATCTATCTCTGAGGAATATGTATGGGTGGTATCAGTATCTGGCAATTAGTCATTATTGCCGTCATCGTCGTGCTGCTGTTTGGCACCAAAAAGCTCGGTTCTATCGGTTCCGATCTGGGCGCGTCTATCAAAGGCTTCAAGAAAGCAATGAGCGATGATGAGAGCAAGCAGGATAAAACCAGCCAGGACGCTGACTTTACTGCTAAATCCATCTCCGACAAGCAAGAAGATGCCAAAAAGGAAGACGCTAAACGCCACGATAAAGAGCAGGTGTAAGTCGTGTTCGACATTGGTTTTAGTGAGCTGCTGCTGGTCTTTGTGATTGGCCTCATCGTGCTGGGGCCACAGCGTTTACCCGTTGCAGTCAAAACGGTTGTGGGGTGGGTGCGTGCGCTTCGTTCGCTGGCATCCACCGTACAGAACGAGCTGGCGCAGGAACTTAAGCTGCAAGAGTTTCAGGAAAGCCTGAAAAAGGTTGAGAAGGCGAGCATGGATAACCTGACGCCGGAACTGAAAGCCTCCATGGATGAACTGCGCGAAGCGGCAGAATCCATGAAGCGCTCCTACAGCGTTAACGATCCTGAAAAAGCGAGCGATGAAGCGAACACCATCCATAACCCGGTGGTGAAGAACAGTGAAGCGCAGCGCGAGGGCGTAACGCCTGCCAGCGCGGAGCATCAGGCCACCGCGCCTGAACATACGCCGCAGGAACCTGAACTGAAAAAACAGGCGCAGCCGGAAGACCCTGTGGTCAACGCGGCTGAAGCAAAGCCCGCCGCGCCTGTTACCGAATCATCCCCCTCGTCGAGTGATAAAGCGTAAACATGGCAGTAGATGATACTCAACCGCTCATTACGCACCTCATTGAGCTGCGTAAGCGCCTGTTAAACTGCATTATTGCGGTTTTCGTTATTTTCTTATGCCTGGTTTATTTCGCCAATGACATCTACCAGGTTGTCTCCGCGCCGCTGATAAAGCAGATGCCGCTGGGCGCAACGATGATCGCGACGGACGTTGCTTCGCCGTTCTTTACGCCCATTAAGCTCACGTTCTGGGTATCGTTGATCGCTTCTGCACCCATCCTGCTGTATCAGATCTGGGCGTTTGTGGCGCCAGCGCTGTATAAGCATGAACGCAAACTGGTGATCCCACTGCTGGTCTCCAGCTCGCTGTTGTTCTATATCGGCATGGCGTTTGCCTATTTCGTGGTCTTCCCGCTGGCTTTTGGCTTCCTGACGCATACCGCGCCGGAAGGGGTACAGGTGTCGACCGATATTGCCAGCTACCTCAGCTTTGTGATGGCGCTGTTTATGGCATTCGGCGTGGCGTTCGAAGTGCCGGTTGCGATTGTGCTGCTTTGCTGGGTGGGTGTAACCACACCAGAAGACCTGCGTAAAAAGCGTCCGTATATTCTGGTCGGCGCATTTGTGGTCGGCATGCTGCTGACGCCGCCCGATGTCTTCTCGCAAACGCTGCTGGCCATACCGATGTACTGTCTGTTTGAGGTAGGCGTCTTCTTCTCACGTTTCTATGTGGGGAAAGGGCGTCGGTCAGAGGACGAAGACGACGTCTCTGAAAAGAGCACTGAAGAGTAAAACCAGCCGCCCGTCAGGGCGGTTGTCATATGGGGAATTGCATGTTTGATATTGGACTTAACCTGACCAGTTCACAGTTTGCGAAAGATCGCGACGACGTCGTGGCGCGCGCGTTTGCCGCCGGCGTAAAAGGGCTGCTGCTGACAGGCACCAACCTGCATGAAAGCGAGCAGGCGCAACAGCTGGCCCAACGCTACGATCGCTGCTGGTCTACGGCGGGCGTGCATCCTCATGACAGCAGCCAGTGGACGTCGGAGAGCGCTGAAATCATTCACAGGCTGGCGAAAACTGCCGAAGTGGTGGCTATCGGGGAATGTGGGCTCGATTTCAACCGTAATTTTTCCACCCCTGCCGAGCAGGAAAAAGCGTTTACGGCGCAACTTGCCCTGGCGGCCGAGCTTGAAATGCCGGTGTTTATGCACTGTCGCGACGCGCATGAGCGCTTCCTCGCGCTGCTGGATCCCTGGCTGGATAAACTGCCAGGCGCGGTGCTGCACTGTTTTACCGGTTCACGTCAGGAGGCGCTGGACTGTCTGGATCGTGGGCTTTATTTGGGGATTACCGGCTGGGTGTGCGATGAACGCCGCGGGCTGGAGCTTCGTGAACTGTTGCCGGTGATCCCGGCCGACCAGTTGCTCTTCGAAACCGACGCGCCTTATTTATTGCCGCGTGATATGAAACCAAAACCGGCATCGCGACGTAACGAACCGGCGTGGCTGGGGCATATTGTCACGAGCGTGGCGCAGTGGCGCGGAGAGGATCCGCACGGGTTATCTACGCAGACGGATGACAACGTGCGTCGCCTGTTTGGCATTGATTTTTAAACTTTGCGGAAGTCGGTGTTTTTCACGCTTTGTAGCACCTGCTTATTAAGCAGATTGAGCAATAACATGGAGCGTGCTTCACCGTCCGGCTCGGCGAAAATCGCCTGCAGGCCTTCGAAGGCACCTTCGGTGATGACGACACTGTCTCCCGCGTACGGGGTTTCCGGGTCGGTAATATCTTCAGGTTGTTGATAAACCGAAAGCTGATGGATCACCGTCGACGGCACCGTTGCCGGGTGCGCACCAAAACGAACAAAATGGCTGACGCCGCGCGTGGCGCTGATGGTGGTGGTGTGGATCACTTCCGGGTCGAATTCCACGAACAAATAGTTCGGAAATAGCGGCTCACTGACGGTTGTGCGCTTCCCGCGCTGCATTTTTTCAAGCGTGATCACGGGTGTCAGGCAATTTACAGACTGACGTTCTAAATGTTCCTGCGCGCGCTGAAGTTGCCCGCGTTTGCAATACAGTAAATACCAGGCCTGCATAATCACTCTTTCCCTTAGTTTCGGGCGCAAGCATATCAAAACCCTGGCGGGATCGCTAAGTTGATTATAATGGCCGAAAAGGGAACAGGATGCAGAAGTTCACGCTAATTTAACAAAATTACAGCATCACGCAGGCTTACGCCGTATAATGAAGCGCTTACAGAGAGGCCATGATTAACTGCATGAAATACCACGATCTCCGCGACTTCCTGACGCTGCTGGAAAAGCAGGGCGAACTCAAACGCATTACGCTTCCTGTCGATCCTTATCTGGAAATGACAGAAATTGCTGACCGCACCCTGCGTGCCGGTGGCCCGGCGCTTCTGTTTGAAAACCCGAAGGGTTATTCAATGCCGGTGCTGTGCAACCTGTTTGGAACCCCTCGCCGTGTGGCGTTGGGCATGGGCCAGGAGGACGTCACAGCGTTACGTGAAGTGGGTAAACTGCTGGCGTTTCTGAAAGAGCCGGAGCCACCGAAAGGCTTCCGCGATCTGTTCGACAAGCTGCCGCAGTTTAAGCAGGTGCTGAACATGCCAACCAAACGTCTGCGCGGCGCGCCGTGCCAGCAGAAAGTGCTGGAAGGGGATGCGGTAGATCTGACCAAAATCCCGATCATGCAGTGCTGGCCTGAAGATGCCGCGCCACTCATTACGTGGGGGCTCACCGTCACACGCGGGCCGCATAAAGAGCGTCAAAATCTGGGTATTTACCGCCAGCAGCTGATTGGCAAGAATAAGCTCATCATGCGCTGGCTGTCGCATCGCGGCGGCGCGCTGGATTTCCAGGAGTGGTGTGCTGCACACCCGGGCGAGCGTTTTCCGGTCTCAGTTGCGTTAGGGGCCGACCCCGCCACCATTCTGGGCGCGGTAACGCCAGTGCCGGATACACTCTCTGAATATGCCTTTGCAGGACTGCTGCGTGGCACCAAAACGGAAGTCGTGAAGTGTATCTCTAACGACCTCGAAGTGCCCGCGAGTGCAGAGATTGTCCTGGAAGGTTACATTGAACAGGGCGAGCTGGCACCCGAAGGCCCGTACGGTGACCACACGGGCTATTATAACGAAGTGGATAACTTCCCGGTGTTTACCGTCACGCACATTACCCAGCGTGAAGATGCGATTTATCACTCCACCTATACCGGACGTCCACCGGATGAACCTGCAGTACTGGGTGTGGCGCTGAATGAAGTGTTTGTGCCGATCCTGCAAAAGCAGTTCCCGGAAATTGTTGATTTCTATCTGCCGCCGGAAGGATGCTCGTATCGCCTGGCGGTGGTCACAATGAAGAAGCAGTATCCTGGTCACGCTAAACGCGTGATGATGGGCGTATGGTCTTTCCTGCGCCAGTTTATGTATACCAAATTTGTGATTGTCTGCGATGATGACGTTAACGCCCGCGACTGGAATGATGTTATCTGGGCCATTACCACGCGAATGGATCCGGCGCGCGATACGGTGTTAGTGGAAAACACGCCGATAGATTATCTGGATTTTGCCTCGCCGGTCTCCGGTCTTGGCTCAAAAATGGGACTGGATGCCACAAATAAATGGCCTGGCGAAACCGACCGTGAATGGGGTCGCCCGATCAAGAAAGATCCTGCTGTGACCGCGCGAATTGACGCGATCTGGGACGAACTGGCCATAATGAATAACGGTAAACCGCAGGCTGACCGTTAAGCCCTATAGACTTCCCGACAGAGAGAGCGAATGACAACCTTAAGCTGTAAAGTGACCTCGGTAGATGCTATCACCGACACCGTATATCGCGTCCGTTTAGTGCCTGAAGCGGCATTCTCTTTCCGTGCTGGTCAGTACCTGATGGTCGTGATGGATGAACGTGATAAGCGTCCTTTCTCTATGGCCTCAACGCCAGCGGAGCAGGAATTTATTGAGCTTCATATTGGTGCGTCAGAGCTTAACCTGTATGCAATGGCCGTCATGGACCGCATTCTTAAAGAGCGCGAGATCGTGGTGGATATTCCACACGGTGATGCATGGCTGCGTGACGATGAAGACCGTCCGCTGATCCTGATTGCCGGTGGTACAGGCTTCTCCTACGTGCGCTCTATTCTGTTGACGGCCCTGGCGCGTAACCCGAACCGTGATATCACTATCTACTGGGGTGGCCGCGAAGAGAAACATCTCTACGATCTCTCTGAGCTTGAAGCGCTGAGCGTTAACCATCCCAACCTGCGTGTTGAACCGGTGGTTGAGCAGCCGGAAGAGGGCTGGCGTGGGCGTAGCGGCACAGTGCTGACGGCGGTACTGCAGGATCATGGCACGCTGGCAGGGCACGATATCTATATCGCTGGCCGCTTTGAGATGGCGAAAATTGCCCGTGACCTGTTCTGTAACGAACGTGATGCGCGTGAAGATCGTCTGTTTGGCGATGCTTTTGCGTTTATCTAAATAAAAAACCCGCCCCTGACAGGCGGGAAGAACGGCAACTAAACTGTCTCTCTTCGCAAATGGCGTCACTTGCGGCGAGGTACCTCTCGTAGGCCGGGAAAGCGCAGCACCTCCCGGCAAAAGCCCGATGGCGCGATGCTTATCGGGCCTACGTTATAGCCTTACACTCTCTCAAACACCGTTGCGATACCCTGACCCAACCCAATACACATCGTTGCCAGACCAAACTGCGCGTCTTTGCGTTCCATCAGGTTAATCAGCGTTGTGCTGATACGCGCCCCGGAGCAGCCCAGCGGGTGACCGAGGGCGATCGCGCCGCCGTTGAGGTTAATTTTCTCGTCGATCTGCTCCATCAGCCCCAGATCTTTAATGCACGGCAGGATCTGCGCGGCGAAGGCTTCGTTCATCTCGAACACGTCGATATCACTGGTGGTCAATCCCGCTTTCTTCAGCGCCAGCTTCGAGGCCGGAACCGGGCCGTAACCCATGATAGAAGGATCGCAGCCTACCACCGCCATTGAGCGCACCCGGGCGCGAGGCGTTAACCCCAGCTCGCGGGCGCGGCTTTCGCTCATTACCAGCATCGCGGCCGCTCCGTCAGACAGCGCCGACGAGGTACCTGCCGTGACCGTACCGGTGACCGGGTCAAACGCCGGGCGCAGGGTGGATAGCGCTTCAACGGTGGTTTCCGGGCGGATCACTTCGTCGTAGCTGAACTGCTTCAGAACGCCATCAGCATCATGGCCGCCGGTCGGGATGATCTCATTCTTAAACGCGCCGGATTGCGTGGCGGCCCATGCACGAGCATGAGAACGCGCGGCGAAGGTATCCTGCATTTCACGGCTAATTCCGTGCAGGCGGGACAGCATTTCAGCGGTCAGGCCCATCATTCCTGCGGCTTTCGCCACGTTACGGCTCATGCCCGGGTGGAAATCGACCCCGTGGCTCATTGGCACATGGCCCATGTGCTCCACGCCGCCGACCAGGCAGGCCTGCGCGTCACCGGTCATGATCATACGCGCCGCATCATGCAGTGCCTGCATTGAGGAGCCGCACAGACGGTTGACGGTAACTGCCGGCACCGAATGTGGGATCTCCGCCAGCAGCGAAGCATTGCGGGCGATGTTGAAGCCCTGCTCAAGCGTCTGTTGCACACAGCCCCAGTAGATATCGTCGAGCGCAGCCGGGTCCAGCGCCGGATTACGCGCCAGCAGGCTGCGCATCAGGTGCGCTGAGAGATCCTCTGCACGCACGTTACGGAATGCGCCGCCTTTTGAACGGCCCATCGGGGTGCGAATCGCATCAACAATGACAACCTTTTCCATTGTGACTCCTTAAGCCGTTTTCAGCTCGCCAACCGGACGGGCTGGCTCAACTGCTGGGTAATAGGATTCGTTATGGCGCGCTTTATTACGCAGCCCTTCCGGCACGTCATACAGCGGGCCGAGGTGCTGATACTGCTGCACCATATCGAGATAGCGGGCGCTGCCGAGCGTATCCAGCCAGCGGAACGCGCCACCGTGGAACGGAGGGAAGCCCAGGCCATAGACCAGCGCCATATCGGCTTCTGCCGGACTGGCGATAATGCCTTCTTCCAGGCAACGCACCACTTCGTTGATCATCGGAATCATCATCCGGGCGATGATTTCATCGTCCGTGAAGTCACGTTTTGGCTGGCTAACCCCGGCCAGCAGGCTATCCACCGCCGGATCTTCTTCTTTCTTCGGTTTGCCTTTGCTGTCTTCTTTATAGCGCCAGAAGCCCAGACCGTTTTTCTGACCAAAGCGGTTGGCGTCAAACAGGGCGTCAATCGCATCGCGATAATCTTTCTGCATGCGCTGTGGGAAGCCCGCCGCCATAACCGCTTGAGCGTGATGCGCGGTATCAATGCCAACCACATCCAGCAGATACGCTGGCCCCATCGGCCAGCCGAACTGTTTTTCCATCACTTTGTCGACTTTGCGGAAGTCCGCGCCGTCGCGCAGCAGCTGGCTGAAACCAGCGAAGTAAGGGAACAGTACGCGGTTGACGAAGAAGCCCGGGCAGTCGTTGACCACAATCGGGGTTTTGCCCATCTTGCTGGCCCACGCCACCACTTTTGCGATGGTGTCGTCAGAGGTTTTTTCGCCGCGGATCACTTCGACCAGTGGCATGCGGTGCACCGGGTTGAAGAAATGCATTCCGCAGAAGTTTTCCGGGCGCTTCAGGACGCTTGCCAGCTCGCTAATCGGGATCGTCGAGGTGTTAGAGGCCAGTACGGTCTCCGGACGCACTTTCTCTTCCGTTTCGGCCAGTACCGCTTTCTTCACTTTCGGGTTCTCTACCACGGCCTCAACCACCACATCGACGCGGTCAAAACCGGTGTATTCCAGTACGGGCTGGATAGTGGAGATCACGCCTGAGAGTTTCAGACCGTCAATTTTGCCGCGTTCCAGCTGTTTATTGAGCAGCTTGGCTGCTTCGGTCATCCCCAGCGTCAGGGATTTCTCGCTGATGTCTTTCATCACCACCGGCACGCCCTTCCAGGCGGACTGGTAAGCGATGCCGCCGCCCATAATGCCAGCGCCAAGTACCGCCGCATGTTTTGGCGTCTCAACGTTTTTCGTCAGCTGTTTTGCTTTGCCTTTCACGAACTGATCGTTGAGGAAGATACCCACCAGCGCGCGGGCTTCATTGGTATGTGCCAGCGGGACAAAGCTCTGGTTTTCGAGTTTCAGGGCTTCGTCACGGCCAAAGCGGGCTGCGGCTTCGATGGTTTTCACCGCCGTGATCGGCGCCGGGTAGTGTTTACCCGCCGTCTGCATCACCATGCCCTTGGCGATGGTGAAACTCATGGCTGCTTCAATCTTGCTGAGCTTTAACGGCTCCAGTTTCGGCTGGCGTTTGGCCTTCCAGTCGAGATCGCCGTTAATGGCCTGACGCAGAATGGCGAGGGAGCCTTCAATCAGTTTTTCTGGCTTCACGACGCCATCAACCAGGCCGATTTTTTGCGCCTGCTCTGCGCCAACATCTTTACCTGCGGCAATAATTTCCAGCGCGCTGTCGGCACCCAGCATGCGCGGCATACGTACGGAGCCGCCAAAGCCCGGCATAATGCCCAGTTTGGTTTCCGGCAGGCCGATGCGCAGATCCGGCGTGGCGAGGCGGTAGTCGGTGGCCAGCACGCATTCACAGCCGCCGCCCAGCGCGTAGCCGTTAACGGCGGAAAGGGTCGGGACAGGCAGATCTTCCAGACGATTAAAGACGCTGTTGGCAAAGTGCAGCCACTGGCTCAGCTGTTCTTCAGGCACCAGGAACAGTGAAAGAAATTCGGTGATATCGGCACCAACAATAAAGGCCGCTTTGTTCGAGCGCAGCAGCAGCCCCTTTAAATCAGTTTGTTTTTCAAGTACATCCAGCGCCTGGCCAAGACTGGCCACCGTCGCGGTATCAAGCTTGTTGACTGAGCCGGGGGCATCGAACACCAGTTCGGCAATGCCATCTTCCAGCCAGTTGAGGTACAGGGTGTCGCCTTTGTAGAGCATGTCAGTCTCCTGAATCCAGCAAGTGGATCTGGTCATACCAGATGAGTCGGAGTGTGGGATTTATGTTAATAAAATGCAAATTACTCATTAAGAAATTGCTGCATTGATCACGGTCGGTGGAAATCACGCAGCCGGAGACAGGTGTGCTAAGATGCGAGGACTTGAGGTCAAAAAAACGAAAGGAAGAATGATGGACTCACTGGCTTCGCTTTATAAAAATCATATCGTTACCCTACAGGAACGTACCCGTGATGTACTTGCCCGCTTTAAGCTGGATGCGCTGTTAATCCACTCTGGCGAGCTGATGAATACCTTTCTGGATGACCATGCGTATCCGTTTAAGGTTAACCCGCAGTTTAAAGCCTGGGTGCCGGTAACACAGGTGCCAAATTGCTGGTTGCTGGTGGATGGCGTGAACAAGCCGAAACTGTGGTTCTATCTGCCTGTGGATTACTGGCACAACGTTGAGCCGCTGCCGACCAGCTTCTGGACAGAAGAAGTGGACGTCATGGCTTTACCAAAAGCCGACGGTATTGGCAGCCAGTTGCCTGCCGCGCGTGGCAATATTGCCTACATTGGCCCGGTCCCGGAGCGTGCGCTGGGTCTGGATATCCCGGCAGACAAACTCAACCCGAAAGGGGTGCTGGATTTCCTGCACTATTACCGCGCGTATAAAACCGACTACGAACTTTACTGCATGCGTGAAGCGCAAAAAACGGCGGTGAATGGTCACCGTGCAGCGCATGAAGCCTTCCAGTCCGGTATGAGCGAGTTCGATATCAATCAGGCGTACCTCACCGCGACCGGTCACCGTGACACCGATGTGCCTTACAGCAACATCGTCGCCCTGAATGAGCATGCCTCTGTTCTGCATTACACCAAACTGGATCACCATGTGCCGTCTGAGATGCGCAGCTTCCTGCTGGACGCGGGCGCAGAGTACAACGGCTACGCGGCTGACCTGACCCGTACCTGGGCGGCCAATGCGGATACCGATTTTGCGCATCTGATTAAAGACGTCAACGATGAGCAACTGGCGCTTATCAGCACCATGAAAGCCGGAACCAGCTATGTGGATTACCATATCCAGTTCCATCAGCGCATCGCTAAACTGCTGCGTAAACACCAGATCGTGAAAGACATGAGCGAAGAGGCGATGGTCGAAAACGATCTGACCGGACCCTTTATGCCGCACGGTATCGGCCACCCGCTGGGTCTGCAGGTTCATGATGTTGCGGGCTTTATGCAGGATGATACCGGCACGCACCTCGCCGCGCCGTCTAAATATCCTTACCTGCGCTGCACGCGTATCCTTGAGCCGCGCATGGTGCTGACCATCGAGCCGGGGATCTACTTTATCGAATCGCTGTTAGCGCCATGGCGCGAAGGTCAGTTCAGCAAGCACTTCAACTGGGAAAAAATTGACGCGCTGAAGCCGTTTGGCGGTATTCGTATCGAAGATAACGTCGTGATTCATGAGAACGGTATCGAGAATATGACGCGAGACCTGAAGCTGGCCTGATGGAAAGCTGGCTGATACCGGCTGAGCCGGTCACCTTTGTTGAAGAAATCAAGAAAAGCCGCTTTATTACGCTGCTGGCACACACCGATGGCGTAGAGGCGGCAAAGGCGTTTGTTGAGTCTGTCCGCGCTGCGCATCCCGACGCCCGTCACCACTGCGTGGCGTGGGTCGCCGGGCCGCCAGACGATTCGCAGCAGCTGGGTTTTTCTGATGACGGTGAACCGGCGGGTACTGCCGGTAAACCTATGCTTTCCCAGCTCATGGGCAGTGGCGTGGGTGAAATCACCGCCGTGGTTGTTCGCTACTACGGCGGCATTTTATTAGGTACCGGTGGGCTGGTGAAAGCGTATGGCGGGGGCGTACAGCAGGCGCTTAATATGTTGGTCACTACCCGCAAAACGCCACTCACCGAATATACTTTGTTGTGCGACTACGCCCAGCTATCGGGTGTCGAAGCGCTGCTTAAACAGTTTAACGGTGTGATTGCACACAGTGATTACCAGGCAATGGTGCAATTGCGCGTGGCGCTTCCTCAGGCTGAACAGGCTGCTTTTTCGGCAAAACTGGCGGATTTTAGTCGCGGTTCGTTGCAATTGCTGCCGATTGAAGAATAATCCCCACCTCACTTTTTGAATACCAAAGGAAGCGGCAGAGATGCATTTTCGTGCCATAACCCGAATCGTTGGACTGCTGGTCATACTTTTTTCCGGGACAATGATTCTCCCAGGACTGGTGGCGCTTATCTACCGGGACGGCGCGGGGCGGGCATTTACCCAGACCTTCTTTGTTGCGCTGGCGATTGGCTCGCTGCTATGGTGGCCAAACCGTCGTCAGAAAGGTGAGCTGAAATCACGTGAAGGGTTTCTGATTGTGGTGCTGTTCTGGACGGTGCTGGGAAGCGTCGGTTCGCTGCCCTTTATCTTCTCTGAACAGCCCAATCTGAGCATCACGGATGCCTTTTTTGAATCCTTCTCCGGCTTAACGACTACCGGCGCGACTACGCTGGTTGGGCTGGATTCATTACCCCACGCCATTCTCTTTTATCGCCAGATGCTGCAATGGTTCGGTGGTATGGGGATCATTGTTCTGGCGGTGGCCATCCTTCCTATCCTGGGCGTCGGGGGCATGCAGTTGTACAGGGCAGAAATGCCGGGGCCACTGAAAGATAACAAGATGCGCCCGCGTATTGCCGAGACGGCGAAGACCCTGTGGCTGATTTATGTTTTACTGACCGTTGCCTGTGCGCTGGCGCTGTGGTTTGCCGGTATGCCCGCGTTCGATGCCATCGGGCACAGCTTTGCGACAATCGCCATCGGCGGGTTCTCTACCCACGATGCCAGCGTGGGCTACTTTGATAGTCCAACGATCAACACCATTATTGCTATTTTCCTGCTGATCTCCGGCTGTAACTACGGTCTACACTTCTCATTACTCAGCGGACGTAGCCTGAAGGTGTACTGGCGCGACCCGGAGTTCCGTATGTTTATTGGCGTCCAGCTCACGCTGGTGGTCATCTGTACGCTGGTGCTTTGGTTCCATGATGTCTATAACTCGGCGTTGACCACGCTAAACCAGGCGTTCTTCCAGGTGGTGTCGATGGCGACAACCGCAGGTTTTACCACGGACAGCATTGCGCGCTGGCCGCTGTTCCTGCCTGTGCTGCTGCTGTGCTCGGCATTTATTGGTGGTTGCGCAGGGTCGACGGGCGGTGGCCTGAAGGTGATTCGTATTCTGCTGCTCTTCAAGCAGGGGAACCGTGAATTAAAACGCCTGGTTCACCCGAATGCAGTCTATAGCATCAAGCTGGGCAACCGTGCCCTGCCGGAACGTATTCTCGAAGCGGTGTGGGGATTCTTCTCGGCGTATGCCCTGGTCTTTATCGTCAGTATGCTGGCAATCATCGCGACGGGGGTGGATGATTTCTCTGCCTTTGCGTCCGTTGTGGCAACACTTAATAACCTCGGGCCTGGCCTGGGGGTCGTGGCGGATAACTTTGCCAGTATGAACCCGGTCGCGAAATGGATCCTAATCGCCAATATGCTGTTTGGGCGTCTTGAGGTCTTTACGCTGCTGGTGCTGTTCACCCCAACATTCTGGCGCGAGTAAGGAGTCGTCGGTGAAAACACTTATTCTATTCTCTACGCGAGACGGGCAAACGCGTGAGATTGCCTCTTATCTGGCTTCTGAACTACAAGAGCTGGGCATTTACTCTGATGTGGTGAACCTGAACCGTACGGAGCAAATCGCCTGGCAGGATTACGACCGTGTGGTGATTGGGGCGTCTATCCGTTACGGGCATTTCCATCCTGCGCTGGATCGCTTTGTGAAAAAGCATACGGCAGCGCTCAATAAGCTGCCCGGGGCGTTCTACTCGGTCAATCTGGTGGCCCGCAAACCTGAAAAGCGTACACCGCAGACCAACAGCTACACGCGTAAGTTTTTGCTGAATTCGCCGTGGCAGCCAGACCTGTGTGCCGTCTTTGCAGGGGCGCTGCGTTACCCCCGCTATCGCTGGTATGACCGCTTTATGATTCGGCTGATTATGAAAATGACCGGCGGTGAAACCGATACGCGTAAAGAAGTGGTTTATACCGACTGGACGCAGGTGAGCAGTTTTGCCCGGGAAATCGCGCATTTATCACCCGAATCGCGGCGTATTTAAGCGTGGAGTTTGAAAAGTGAGCGAACGAAAAGTTTTTTGTATTTTGTGCTTGTCACTTCAGAATAACTCCCTATAATGCGCCTCCACTGACACGGAACAACGGCACACACGCCGCCGGGTCAGCAGAGAAAAGCAAATTAAACGCTTGACTCTGAAGCGGGAAAGCGTAATATGCACACCCCGCGCCGCAGCGAAAACGAAGCGGCACTGCTCTTTAACAATTTATCAGACAATCTGTGTGGGCACTCAAAGTGAC
>NZ_JAQZRK010000024.1:0-81635 GCF_028737495.1 Enterobacter cloacae complex sp. 2022EL-00981 | reverse complement strand
CGAAGCTGATAATCGGAGCAATGATGCGTAAGCTGGCGCAGGTGGCGTATGGCGTCCTGAAATCAGGACGCCCGTTCGATGCCACACTGCACGAGAAAAATGCTTGCGTGGCATAACAGTATCTACATTTCGCAGGTGTGGCCTGATGCCCTCACCCTGGCCCTCTCCCGGTGGGAGAGGGAACAAACATAAAAAACGGCAACCGAGGTTGCCGTTTTGCATTTATTTTGCGTCATCCGGCAACGCATACGCGACAATATAGTCGCCCATCTTCGTGCCAAACGAACCGTGACCGCCCGCAGAGATGACAACGTACTGCTTGCCATTCACTTCATAGGTCATCGGCGTTGCCTGCCCACCGGCTGGCAGACGGCCTTGCCACAGTTTCTCACCGTTGGTCATGTTGTACGCGCGCAGGTAGTTATCTGCGGTTGCCGCGATGAACAGCACGTTACCAGCGGTGGAAATTGGGCCACCCAGCATTGGCATACCCATGTTGAACGGCACCGGAACCGGCATCGGGAACGGCATGCTGTCCTGCGGGGTACCAATACGTTTTTTCCACACGATCTGGTTGGTTTTCAGATCCAGACCGGAGATATACCCCCAGGCAGGCTGTTTACACGGCAGACCAAACGGAGACAGGAACGGATTCAGGGTCACGCCAAACGGTACGCCATACTGCGGCTGAATACCGGCTTCGGTACCGCTGCCTTTCGCGTCTTTCGGCTGCTCCATCGGGTTACCCGGACCACGTGGGATCAGTTTAGAGACAAACGGCAGCGCCATCGGGTTGGCGATCGCTACCTGGCGGTTAGGGTCAACGGAGATCCCGCCCCATTCGAACATCCCAAGGTTACCCGGGAAGACCAGCGTGCCCTGCTCAGAAGGCGGGGTAAAGATGCCTTCATAGCGCAGCTGATGGAACATTACGCGGCACACCAACTGGTCAAACATGGTGGCACCCCACATGTCTGCGCCGCTGAGGTCTTTCTTCGGACGGAAGCTCAGTTCGGAGAACGGCTGCGTTTTAGTGACGTAATCGCCTTTAGCCGCGCCCTGAGGAACCGGTTTTTCCGGTGCAGGCACAACCAGCTCGCCGTTACGACGGTCCAGTACGAAGATGTTACCGGTTTTCGCCGGAGCATAAATCACCGGAACGGTTTTGCCGTTAACGGTAATGTCCGCCAGCGTTGGCTGGGACGGCATATCCATATCCCACAGATCGTGGTGTACGGTCTGGTAGCTCCACGCCAGTTTACCGGTGGTCGCGTTCAGCGCCAGAATGGAGCTGGCATAACGTTCCTGCTCAGGGGTACGGTTACCGCCCCAGATATCAGGCGTGGTCACGCCCATTGGCAAGTAGACCAGATCCAGCTTCGCATCATACGCAGCCGGTGCCCAGGAGTTTGGCGAGTTGAAGGTAAAGGTGTGTTCATCAGACGGGATCGCGTTAGGATCTTTCGCGCCCGGATCGAAGGCCCACAGCAGTTTACCGGTATTCACGTCGAAACCACGGATAACGCCAGAGGTTTCGCGGGTAGAGAAGTTATCCGTGACCGAACCAGCAATCACGATGGTTTTATCAGTGATGATTGGCGGTGAGGTGGGTTCATACAGACCCGGCGTGGTGTCCGGCATGTTGGTCTGCAGGTTCAGGATACCTTTGTTGGCGAAGGTTTCGCACAGCTTGCCCGTTTCGGCGTTAATCGCGAACAGGCGGCCATCGTTCACCGGCAGCATAATGCGGCGAGGACAGTCGGCAATGACTTCCGGGCTGGCATTATCCGCACGCGCTTCGTGGTAAGAGACACCGCGGCAGGTGATGTGCTGGAACGACGGGTTGGAGTTCAGCTGCGGATCGAAGTGCCATTTCTCTTTACCGGTGGCCGCGTCGAGCGCGAACAGGCGCTGGTGCGCCGTACACAGATAAAGCATGTTGCCCACTTTAATTGGCGTCACTTCGTTGGTCAGTTCACCCGGATCGTTTGGCATCTTCAGATCGCCGGTACGGAATACCCAGGCTTCTTTCAGGTTTTTCACGTTGTCCGCGTTGATCTGCTTCAGCGGGGAGTAGCGCTGACCTTCCTGGTTACGGCCATACGCTGGCCAGTCGCCGTCAGCCACCTGCGAGATAGCCGCCGCAGGGGTAGATTCTGCATTCAGCGTACCGTTGATCTCCTGCGGGTCGTTAAAGCCGGCCCAGGTCAGGATACCGCCACTGATTAGCAGAGCGACAAGCAGCGCCGCAACGGCACCGCTGGAAGGCACAATCAGGCGACGCCAGACGAACGGCAGGATCAGCCAGATACCGAAGAAGACCAGAATGTCGCTGCGTGGCGTTAGTGCCCAGAAGTCGAACCCGACTTCCCAGACGCCCCAGATCATGGTTGCGAGGAGTAATGCCGCATAAAGCCACAGTGCGGATTGTTTTCTACGCCAGAGCAGAACAGTTACGCCAAGCATAACCAGGCCCGCAATGGGGTAGTACCAGGAGCCGCCAATTGCGACCAGCCAGACGCCACCGATTAACAGGTACAGGCCGCAGAAGGCGGCGAATAACGCTGTTAGTGTCACCAGTAGACGCGGCTGTTTAGAGTTTGTTTCAGCCATAGAAAGTGTACTCGTCAGTTTTTGTTAATAATTTGCTAGCAACTAATTATAGGTATTAACAAGTGTGATCGGAATCACAATATTTGCTTTTTATAACTCATACGCCAGGCTTAGCCATTTGCTGATATAATGGCTGGCTTGCGTATCGATGCCGGAATAACACTCATCCGCATTGAGAGATTTTCATCAAAATCATATGGTTAGTAATATGAAACATACTGTTGAAGTGATGATCCCGGAAGCCGAGATCAAAGCGCGTATCGCCGAACTGGGTCGTCAAATCACCGAACATTACAAGGACAGCGGCAGCGAAATGGTGCTGGTTGGTCTGTTGCGTGGCTCTTTCATGTTCATGGCAGACCTGTGTCGTGAAGTGCAGGTGTCGCATGAGGTCGATTTTATGACCGCCTCCAGCTACGGCAGCGGCATGTCCACAACCCGTGATGTGAAAATCCTGAAAGATCTGGATGAAGATATTCGTGGCAAAGATGTGTTGATCGTCGAAGACATCATCGACTCCGGTAACACGCTTTCTAAAGTGCGCGAGATCCTGAGCCTGCGTGAGCCGAAATCCCTGGCCATCTGTACTCTGCTGGATAAACCAGACCGCCGTGAAGTGCAGGTACCGGTGGAGTTTGTTGGTTTCTCTATTCCGGACGAGTTCGTCGTCGGTTACGGTATTGACTACGCGCAGCGTTACCGCCATCTGCCGTATGTTGGGAAGGTTGTGCTTCTGGACGATTAGTGCGGCCCCCCAGCCCTCTCCCACAGGGAGAGGGCGAAAATCCCCGCTTTATTTATGGTTCACATGCTTAAGCTTGAGGTTGGCAATGCCCGAACGGTAACGCTGCTCCAGCGTTTCGCGGTTGGTGGCGGTCACTTCCAGATTGCGCAGCAGGCCGTCGTGAATGCCGTACGCCCAGCCGTGGATAGAGACCTTCTGCCCGCGCTTCCACGCTGACTGCATGATCGTTGAATGACCCAGGTTATACACCTGCTCCATCACGTTCAGTTCACACAGCGTGTCCATCCGGCGCTCCTGCGGCATTTCACCCAGCAGTGAGCTATGTTTGAACCAGATATCGCGGATGTGCAGCAGCCAGTTATCGATGAGCCCCAGTTCCGGGTTTTCCACAGCGGCCTGCACGCCGCCGCAGCCGTAGTGACCGCAAATAATGATGTGCTCGACCTCCAGGACGTCTACGGCGTACTGAACGACAGACAGGCAGTTGAGATCGGTATGAATCACCAGGTTGGCAACGTTACGGTGAACAAACAGTTCGCCGGGCTCAAGGCCCGTCAGTCGCTCAGCCGGAACACGGCTGTCGGAACATCCAATCCAGAGAAAGCGTGGATTCTGCGCTTGCGCGAGCTTTCCAAAAAAACCGGGGTCTTCCTCCACCAGCATTTTTGACCATAGTGCATTGTTGCTGATGAGTGTATCTATGTTGTTCATGGAGGTTAGCGACCTGTAACCAAGTGATTGCGTTGCGCTACTATAGGGTAACCCGACTTTTAATGAAACCACACAACGTGTGTCAGAACCTAAGGTAAGTTTAATTCATGGCGATTGCACTGGAGCTTGAGCAGCTTAAAAAAACCTATCCGGGCGGCGTTCAGGCGCTACGCGGGATAGATCTCAAAGTAGAAGCGGGGGATTTCTATGCGCTTCTGGGGCCGAACGGCGCGGGGAAATCGACGACCATCGGCATTATCAGCTCGCTGGTCAATAAGACCTCTGGCCGGGTCTGCGTGTTTGGCTACGATCTGCAAAAAGATGTGGTCAACGCCAAACGTCAGCTCGGTCTGGTACCGCAGGAGTTCAACTTCAACCCGTTTGAGACGGTGCAGCAGATCGTCGTTAACCAGGCGGGCTACTACGGCGTTGAGCGAAAAGAAGCGTTAGCTCGCAGCGAAAAGTACCTGAAGCAGCTTGATCTATGGGAAAAACGTAACGAACGTGCGCGTATGTTGTCTGGCGGCATGAAGCGGCGTCTGATGATTGCCCGTGCGCTGATGCATGAGCCAAAACTGCTGATCCTCGACGAGCCCACCGCTGGGGTAGATATTGAGCTTCGTCGCTCAATGTGGGGGTTCCTGAAAGATCTCAACGACAAAGGCACCACCATTATTTTGACGACGCACTACCTTGAAGAAGCGGAAATGCTGTGCCGCAACATCGGCATCATTCAGAACGGCGAACTGGTGGAAAACACCTCAATGAAGGATCTGCTCTCGAAGCTCAAATCAGAAACGTTCATTCTGGATCTGGCGGCAAAAAGCGCGCTGCCGAAGCTTGAAGGGTACCAGTATCGCCTGGTCGACACCTCCACGCTGGAGGTGGAAGTATTGCGGGAGCAGGGCATTAACAGCGTCTTCTCCCAGCTGAGTGCTCAGGGCATTCAGGTTTTAAGTATGCGTAACAAAGCGAACCGACTGGAAGAGCTGTTTGTCTCTCTGGTGCAGGATAAACAAGGAGACAAGGCATGACGCATCTTTATTGGGTCGCGCTGAAAAGCATCTGGGCGAAAGAGATTAACCGCTTTATGCGCATCTGGGTACAAACCCTGGTGCCGCCGGTGATCACCATGACGCTCTATTTCATCATCTTCGGTAATCTGATTGGTTCCCGCATTGGTGAGATGCATGGCTTTACCTATATGCAGTTTATCGTTCCGGGTTTGATCATGATGGCGGTGATCACCAACGCCTATGCCAACGTGGCTTCGTCTTTCTTTAGCGCTAAGTTCCAGCGCAACATTGAGGAACTGCTGGTGGCACCGGTGCCAACGCATGTAATCATCGCGGGTTACGTTGGCGGTGGTGTGGCGCGCGGCCTGTGCGTCGGGATCCTGGTGACGGCTATCTCCTTGTTCTTCGTGCCGTTCCAGGTGCACTCCTGGCTGTTCGTGGGGCTGACGCTGCTGTTGACGGCGATCCTGTTTTCGCTTGCCGGTCTGCTGAACGCGGTGTTTGCCAAAACGTTTGACGATATCAGCCTGATCCCGACCTTTGTGCTGACGCCGCTGACCTATCTGGGTGGGGTGTTTTATTCCCTGACGCTGCTGCCGCCGTTCTGGCAGGCGTTGTCGCACCTGAACCCGATTGTCTACATGATCAGCGGTTTCCGCTTCGGCTTCCTCGGCATTACTGACGTACCGCTGTTCACTACCGTTGCGGTGCTGGTGGTGTTTATCGTCGCCTTCTACCTGCTGTGCTGGTACTTAATCCAGCGCGGACGCGGACTGCGCAGCTAACCTTCCGCCCGGTGACTTTCTGGTTGCCGGGCCTTTTCTTTGACTGTTATCACCGTAAGCTAATCTTCACTTCGCTAAACTACTCGCCTGCTAAGGAGAGAGTTATGCTGGGATGGGTCATTACCTGCCACGATGAACAGGCGCAGGAGATGTTGATAAAGCTTGAAGCCAGGTTTGGTCCACTGGCGCAGTGTCGTGCGGTGAATTACTGGCAAGGTCTGAGCACCAACATGCTGAGCCGGATGATGTGTGATGCCCTGCATGAAACCGACACTGGCGAAGGCGTTATCTTTCTCACCGATAAATCTGGCGCTGCGCCGTATCGCGCGGCCGCTTTGTTGAGCCACAAACACGACTGCTGCGAAGTGATCTCCGGTATTGATCTTCCCCTGCTTGAGTTAATGTATCCACGGCGTGAATTATTAAGCAGCGCAGAGTTTCGCGATGCCATCGTGGCGCAGGGTGAGCCGGGCGTCAGCAGCCTGTGGCATCAGCAGCAGAAAAATCCCCCCTTCGTTCTTCTTCACGACCTGTATAAGAATTAAACATTGGTATTGATGGTGCATTTGTTACAATGGCACCAGTTTATTCGTACCGATATCACATACATGTTCACGCGTATTTTGTTCCTGTGCCTGCTGGTTCTCTCTGGCGGGGCATCAGCCAGTTTATTAAGTCAGCAAGGTCTTCCAGCCCAGTACATGCAAACCACTGAAGATGCGGCTATCTGGGCGCAGGTGGGAAACGAGGTCGTTAACGTCGGCCATGTCAGAGCCGGACAGATCCTTGCCGTTGTGCCTACCGCTGCGGATTATTACGAGTTTCGCTTCGGCTTCGGGACAGGATTTATCGATAAAGGCCATCTGGAGCAGGTGCAGGGAAAGCAGCGCGTTGAGGACAGCCTTGGCGATCTTAATAAGCCGCTCAGTAATCAAAACCTGATCACCTGGAAAGACACACCGGTCTACAACGCGCCGTCCAGCGGCAGTGCGCCATTCGGTACGCTGAGCGCCAATCTGCGGTATCCGGTTTTAAGCAAACTCAAAGACCGCTTAAACCAGACGTGGTACCAGATCCGTATCGGCAATCGCCTGGCATGGATCAGCAGCCTGGACGCGCAGGAAGATAATGGCCTCCCGGTGCTGACCTACCATCATATTCTGCGTGATGAAGAGAACACGCGCTTCCGGCATACCTCTACTACCACCAGCGTGCGCGCGTTCAATAACCAGATGGCCTGGCTGCGTGACCAGGGGTATACCACCCTGACAATGTATCAGCTGGAAGGGTATGTACGTAACAAACTGAACCTGCCGGCCAAATCGGTAGTGATCACGTTTGATGACGGGCTAAAGTCCGTAAGCCGCTATGCTTACCCGATTCTGAAAGAGTACGGGTTTAACGCCACGGCGTTTATCATCTCATCCCGCATTAAGCGGCATCCGCAGAAGTGGGATCCGAAATCACTTCAATTTATGAGCGTTCAGGAGCTGAAGGGCATCCAGGACGTGTTTGACATTCAGTCCCACACGCACTTCCTGCACCGCGTGGATGGTAACAAGCATCCGATTCTACTGAGCCGCAGCTACCACGTGATTTTGTTTGATTTCGAACGCTCGCGCCGGGCGCTGGCGCAGTTTAACCCGCGCGTGCTGTATCTCTCTTATCCGTTTGGTGGCTATGACAATAAAGCCATAAAAGCCGCGAATGACGCCGGTTTTCACCTCGCAGTGACAACGGTAAAAGGGAAGGTCAAGCCGGGGGATAATCCGTTCTTACTGAAACGCCTGTACATCTTAAGAACGGATTCGCTGGAGACCATGTCGCGGCTGATCAGCAACCAGCCGCAGGGCTAAGCTACTCGTAGGTGAACTGCAATGTGCCGATGGCGCTGAACGTGCCAGAGGTGACTTTTTCTGTACCAGACTTAACTAACCGGGCCGTAAGTAACCAGCTGAATATCGCAAGGGTAGTGCTCTCTTGTGTGGTATAGCTGCTGGTTGAATTAGGTACTATCTGCCTGTTGTTCGGCCACTTCAGTAACACGCCCACGCCTTTTGCCGCGTTCGACGATGCGGTGTTGGCGAGTAATGAGCCATCAGTCCCGGTTGTTTTACTGGTGGTCAACTTCACGGTGACTTTACGGGTGTTGGTGCAATTCCCTGTCACCCCAAAATCGGCGTTTATGGTTTTGTCGTTCTCGATATCGGATACACCATAATCCCCCAGGTCTACGGTTTTGGGAGCCGTGAGCGTACAGGTGGGTTTTTCTATTGGTGTAATGAAGGCCATATTGGCTATGGTAATGGTCGGTTTGGGATGATCGTCTGGATCGGATCCCACCGGGTCTCCAATGGTAATTTTTCCAATTGTTCCACCAACCGGGCCAATAGATACTACGTTAGCAGGAATACCGGCAAACGTGGGAAGTTGGTAAAATTCGACCATGGCCCGCCAGGAGCGATTATCCAGCAGCTCATCCTGGTCATTCATGTGTAATGCAAGAAACCAGCTCGTACTGGGAGCGAAATAGGCCGTGGCAGTATTGTCTACTGTGCCCAAAGCCAGAGCATAGGCTATTCCGGTTACATTGGTTTTGAATAAAGCTTTACCATCAATACTGCCGACTAACAGACTGGCGTCTGCCAGGGTGAAAATGTTTTCGCCATGTTTTCCTAACGTGCATTTACTACTTAATCCGGGGCTCAGATTCAGGCGATATAGCGAGCTGATTTTTGTAGGAACAGCGACATTATCCACGATTTGCAGGGTCGGCTTTGCGCCATTATAGTCGCCGATGGACTGCGTGTCGCCAAATCGAAATTTACACTCAATATCTGCATGGGCGTAAAAGGCGCTCATGGTTAAGCACATAAATAAAATAATAAAACCGTAGAAACGTGGGGAAACAGTTATCCCAGGACGCTGTGCCATAATTCTTCCTTTTAGCGTTGCCTGTTAGCGATATGTCACGCTGACTAATGCGCGCGCGGTCACTTTTCCTGCGCTGACCGGGCCGTAATTTTGGTAGCGGGCGTAAAAGTTATACGCTTTCAAATAGCTTTGTTGGTCTGATGGGGTCGCTATTTTGACCTCCACATCAGACTGCCCCTCGCTGTCGAGGACGTTTTGATTATTGGATTCAGAAAAAATAACAATCCCCACGTTTTCAGCGCCGCCAGCAAGGGCGGATGTTTCATTACTGAATATCTGTTTTGAAATCCCATCAATTTGGGCAGACTGCGGTTTAAAGGTAAAGTGCAGCGCTTGCCCGGATCCCGATTCATCCCCGCTGCAGTCCACAACCTCAATCATAAAGCGTGTTCCTCCCGCGGGGTCTGCTGGTTGAAGTCGATCGGTGCCCTCCGCGGTGTAAAACCACGGTTTCCCCACCGTTGGCAGCGTTACGTTTCCACTTTCTGGAATACTGACCTGGCACGTATTGTTGATAATGTTTGCCGTCATATCCATTTCCAGGCTGGAGGCAAAACCCACTGCGGGAAACCCCAGGCAGAGGGCCAGCCATGACATCGCATTTCTTAAGATTAAGCGGGACTGGAACATCCTGTTTAAGCTACCTGTCTGAATAAACATTATTGATAGGTCACGGTAAACGTCACGGGCGCATTGACCGAACCTGTCGTCACGTCCGAAATCGTTTTACCTTTTGCAATGACGATGCGCGCATCCATCTCAAAATTCCCCGTCCCGTTAGACAGGTTGATGACAGACGTCGGGACAGTGGCGCAGTTCAATATGGAGCCTGAGTCGACAGAGCCTTTCCAGATTTCAAAACCGACGTTATGCCCGGCTGCATATGCGTTACCGGTACACGACCCGCCTGCACCCGGCATGGCCTGAATGGCGGCGTTTTTTACCCCGGCACAGTTCGTGAAGGCGATTTTGAAGGCTTCTCGTCGGCTCTGGCTCACCAGGTCAGACTTAAACACATCGCCAAACGGCAAAATGTCAATGGGGGCTCCGCTGGCGTTTTGAATCTCCGCGTTACAGGTCCCGGCCTCTATGGTGGATGTAAACGTTGCCTGCACGCTCGTCGTCCCCGTAATCGCACTTAACGCAATGGAAGGCAGGGTGGCAGTCATTGCAAGCACCAGTAATGTCATTTTCATTTTCATATCAACGCTCCGCATTGCTGCCAGTTATTCATAGGTGAAATTAAACGTAGCGATACCGCTAAAATTGCCGGTCGTGCCCTGGCCGTTTGCGGTTTCCACCAGCGTTGCCAGAAGTGGTACCTCGCCAGCACTTATCTCTCCGCTCGACCAGACGAGGCGCTGTGTATCGGTGGATGAATTAATGACAAAAGGGGCATTCGGGGTGGCGGTACGGGAAATCGCCACGCCAATATTTTCCGCACTGCCGTCGCCGGAAAGTGAGTTCTTAATTGCCGTCGTCAGCGGGCTGGCGCTACCGCTGATGGTGGTTTTCAGCGATGCCAGACTCGGCGGGCATGAGACCATTTTGAGTTTAAAGTTGGTCGTGGCTTTGGCATTTTTCAGGATGATGTAATCCAGGCGCACCTTGCCGTTAGTCCCAATGGGGATAACGTTGCTGGTGCCATCACCGCTGCCGCCTTCGATTTTCATATCGCAGGTGGTGTCACGGATATTCGCGGTAAAAGTAATATCGAGATTATCGGCGTGTGTTTCCAGCGACAGCGCCATTAGCCCCGTGCTTAAAATAACTAACCCTGTTTTTTTCCAGGCTCTAAAAAGCATGTTTTAACTCCCTTTATAAGGCTGTGACGTGGCAGGTCTGGCCTGTCAGCAGCGTTGTCGGTCCAATCTTTTTCGCATCCGGTGGGATGTAGTAGGAGACGGTACAAGATGTGCTGGGCTCATTTCCCCAGACGATATTTAACGTCCCTTTATCTTCAATTCCGCGGATCCAGGCCTGCCCGGCCTGACCCACGCTACCCACGGATACGCCCTGGTCGGTTTGCACATCGGCGCCTAACGGGATAAACCCGCCATCGTCGCGCATCAGTTCCATTAACACTGAGCGCCCCTGATCGGTTTCAAAGTTAACCAGCACAACGGCACCGCTACGGGGAACGGTGGTGGAGCGGGTATTTTTCACTTCCACGTCTGAGTGCATTTCACTGATATCAAGACCAACGCTGTTTTCACGGTAGGCGGACAGATAGGGCATAAGGGCATAGCCTGAGGCGCCGATTTCACCATTACCGATAGAGACGCGGGCGCCTTCTGCCCCCTCAGCTTTAATTAAGGCAAGCGTATCGCTTTCGCTGATGCTGCCAGGGGCGAGTGTTATGCCATCCGAGTGCAGAACCATCCCGCCGCTATAGCTGGCAGAATATTGCCGTGTATCGTCATCTGAGGCGGAGACGGAAAGGCTTAGCGGTCCATGCGGGCCGTTGTAACTGCCGTACCCGCTTAACTGATTTAACGTATCGTCGTAACGCGTGGTGCTTTCGGTAATGCTGTAACTGAAGCGGTTATCTTCGGTGTTGCCGTTGGCGCTGGCGTTAAAGCTACTACCGCCTTTTAAATCGCTGCCGATGCCCGTCGTGAGTGAGGAGAATCCACCCGCTCGCTTGCTGTTACCCATCAGCGTGTCGAATGGAATCGTGAGGTTCAGATAGACGCTGTCATCTTTTTCCCCAAACTCATTGTAGGTGCGCTGCACGGTGAGGCTATAACTTCCCCAGCTTAACGAATGACTGTGGCCAACCGAGTATTGCGCCGACGAACTGCTTTCATTCCAGTAGTCCTGCCAGGTTGAGTTGACATACAGCGATCCCAAATCAAGATCGGCAATATTCAGCGGTTGGCTGATATTCACCTGGATCTGGTTTTTCATGCGCTGGAAGGTCTGATACACGTCGCTATTGTTACGTTCCGGGTTACGCTCCCTGTCACGGTATTTGATCTCATTGGTCAACGAGGCCGCATCGTTCAGGCTGAGATAGTCAGACGTCGAAAACCGGTAGGCGGCGACGTTGAAAGAGGTATTCGTGGCTTCCATAAGTTTGCTGTAGGAGATGCGATAACTTTCGCCCGTGAGATGCCGTAAGCCGTCGATCCGGGCATCCGAATGCGTGACATCAAGAGCGAATGCGCCGACTCCGGTATTCATGGCAATACCCAACAATGTGGCGTAGAAATCGCTATCGGTATATTCCAGGCCCGCATACCCCGTGAAGGTATTGGTTAAGCCATAGTAGCCCGTTGCATATCCCACCTTTGGTTTGTCGCGCAGGCTGTCGTCACGCAGTTCACCCACGCCGACATCCCATCGGGAGTAGCCAGGACGTAGCATTTGTGCGACGGAAGAATAGGCGACTGAGAAGGAACGTTTGCTCCCATCCGTCTCTTCTACCGTGACGATGAGATCGCTACCGTAACCTGTTGTACTGAGATCCGTGATTTCAAACGGTCCTGGGGGGACGGAGGTTTCGTAAATCGTATTGCCGCTTTGGGCGATCGTGACTTTGGCGTTGCTGTTTGCAACCCCTCGGATCACCGGCGCATAGGTCGATATACCATTCGGAAGCATACGGTCATCGTTATATAAACGCGCCCCGCGCAGGCTAATGGAATCGAAGGCGTCGCCACGGGTATAGGAATCGCCGGCGATAAACTGCGCTTTCAGCGGCGTGATATCACGCTGAAGATAGATATCCTGGCTGGCGTAATGAGTACCGGAATCCTGATCCCAGTTCAGGTTGCCTCGCGCGCGGAGTCGCCATGGCCCCAGGTTTGCCCCATAGCGCAGACCTGCATAAGCCGTATCAGTGCTGGAATCCGGCATGTCTGCGTGCCAGCCGTTAAGATCCCATGAGAGCATGGCCACCGGGATCCCGTCTTCCCACAGTGAAGGATCGACAAATCCCGCTGGACGCTGAATAACGAAAGCCTGAGGAATGGAAAGGTCTAACTCCTGTGTGGAGGGATCGTAAGCCACACGCGAGCCGGGATAGGCGTCTGGCATAGAGACACAGGTGTCAGCAGAATCCCCCTCAGGGTGTTTCAGTTGCTCGGTGGTGACATTTGCCTGCGTGAGTAGTTTCGGAGTGATGCAGGGAGTGGCGCGCGGTGTGCCATTCTCCTTAAACAGAAGATCCGTGGTCACGGAAGGTTTCCCGTTAACGATCATCTTCACCTTATAGGTTCCGGCAATAACAGGGTTGCCTTTTGAAAAACGACTGATATCAATGGATGCACCAGTGTTATAAAGAAACTGCTCGTTAAACTGCACGTCTTCTTCGTTATTATTTTCAGCAGCAAATGCACATAACGGCAATACCGCACTTATCGATAAACATAGTAGCGAACGTCTAAAGTGCATGATGAACTCTGTCCCAGGGCAACGCTAATTATAGTTTTTGTGAATGTTCTGAAGCTGACAGGGAATCAATGCGGTATAGACTCATACTTATCAATTCCACCGAAATCATTAATGGCTTGCCAGGTTATTTTGCTATTTCCGGATGAGGTGTAATTTTTCACATTCATCGTCTGGCTTGAGAACGGTTCAATATAATGCGTTTCGATCTCGTAACTTTTACCGCCTGAAATAAGCGCCGCGCTTGCCAGCGAAACATAATAAGGCGAATCATTTTTCGCACTTAAAACGATTTTTTGCCCTTGTCGGATTTGGGACCACTTAAGATTTTTGGCCGCGTCTGTCGGTTCCCCTTTTAACCCAGTGGGACGGAAAAAGAGTTTAATACGGGTGCGGAAAGCAAGCTGAAGCATACTTTGGTTATCGCTCTCCTTAGCCTTCGGCGGAACTTCCAGAACGTTAAACCAGAACAGCGACTCTTTATCTTTTGGCAATGCCTGACCCAGCCAGGTGATTCTGACGGTTTGCCCTTTTTGCGGTTCAACACGCGAAACGGGCGGTGTCACAATAAAAGGAAGTTTCAGCTCCTGAGGGTTAGTGGTATCTCTTCCATCATCAAGCCAGGTCTGTACCAGCAGAGGCCGGGTGCCACGGTTATCCATTGACACCGTTACGTCTTTTGCCGATTCAGGATAAATGACACGGGTGCCGGAAATCACAATATCGGCACTGGCGTTAAGAGCAAAAACGCTCACCGAGGCCAGCAGCAGGGCTTTTAGTCCGCTCTTAATATTCAGTACGTGCATGTCTACTCTCAAAAAATAGGCAAAAATGTGCCCAACAGGGCACATTAACGGGAGGGATAAAATTATTCGTAGCTCATGGTGAAGTATGCGTTGGCGCTAACTTTACCTGACTGCACTGGGTTCGTGTCTTTCACCCAGTTGGAGCCCGGAACGTATGCAACGCGATAGAACAGCTTGCCGGAACCGGCGGTAAGATTGGCTTTCTGTGTATTATTAGCAGGCTGGCCGACCATAATACGAGAAGATTCGGTAGGGGCATTATTATACAAGGCAAGTGCAACGTTGGTTGCTGAGCCTGCTACGTTGGCGTCAGGTTCAATAGTACCGTTTGCAATGGCACCCATATTTTTTGACATAAAGCTTGCTGAAGCAGTCTTTAATGTTCCTGGGCAGTTGGTGAGCAGCAGTTCAAAATTCTTAGAGCCGACACCGGTATCGACGGTGGTTGATTCAACATCAGATTTTTTAACAACCGGTAAGGTAATAGTAATATTATTTTGTGATTCACCATTGGCGGTAGAAATATTACACGTTGTGTCTGTTACCGCACCGTCAAAGGTGATTAAACCGATATCGGTGTCTGCTATTGCTGAAAAAGAACCCATTGCAAACAAAGTTACAGCTGAAGCTAATAACGTTTTTTTTAACATAATTTAAATTCCATTTAAAAACATTGTGCAGATTTAATTTAAGCAAAATGATGATAGGGATCTATGAATGGGTTGGGTATTTAAAATTGCTAAAAGCCATTATTAGAAAAATTGAATGTTTGATAAGTTATTGAAAATGATCTTTAAATTTGTTTTGAATGAACGGAGAGAGGCGATTTTTATTGCAGCCAAATTATATTGGATTGTTTAGATTATAAATGACAAAGATCATTCCTTTAATTATATCATTCAGAATAATGTTTTTTTTAAACCAAGAGAAACGCTAAGAGAGGAGAAAATAGGGGAAATAAATGAGGGAGAGGCTATGTATACAAAACAAGGATGTTTTCTTTACCTTTGAGGAGCGGAACCTGAAGGCTCCGCTCCTGCTGGCATCAGGCAACCTGTACCGGAATCGCCTTCGCGGTGCGTTTCATCTCGTTGTCGCCTTCAAAATAGGCGACTTTAGGCTGCCAGCGGCGCGCCTCTTCGTCGGACATCATGACGAAGCTCGCGATGATCACAATATCCCCTACGTCTGCACAGTGCGCGGCGGCACCGTTGACGGAGATGATCTTAGACCCGCGCTCTGCGGCAATCGCGTAGGTGGAGAAGCGTTTGCCGTTGTTCACGTTCCAGATATCAATCGCTTCGTTTTCAAGAATACCCGCCGCGTCGAGAAAATCCTGATCGATCGCGCAGGAGCCTTCATAGTGCAGGTCGGCCTGCGTGACTTTCACACGGTGAAGCTTACCTTGCAGCATTTTGCGAATCATTACGTGTACCTTTAATCATGCGTTAACCCCTCCTGTAAGAGGGGAGGGTAAGAAGGTTATGCCAGTTCAACCACTTTGTTGTCGATAAGGCGCGCCTGGCCGAGCCATGCAGCCACCAGAATAACCGCACGCTTGCTGGCGTCGGTTAACTCAAGCAGCGTGTCAGCATCACGGATTTGAATATCGTCAGCGCGGAAGCCTTTATCGTTCAGCGCTTGTTCAGCCAGGGCCACGATCTCTTCAGCGGTCAACTCTTTCGCCGACAGTTGCTCTGCCATGCTATTCATGACTTTGCTTAATCCTGGGGCAATCTTACGCTGGTCAGCGGTCAGATAACCGTTACGGGAGCTGAGCGCCAGACCGTCTTTGGCACGTACAATCGGCACGCCCACGATCTCGATATCATAACCCATGTCGGCAACCATCTTACGGATCAGCGCCAGCTGCTGGAAATCTTTCTCACCAAAGCAGGCTACGTCCGGCTGCACCAGGTTGAACAGCTTGCTGACGATGGTAGACACGCCGCGGAAGTGGCCTGGACGGCTGGCCCCTTCGAGCATGGTCGAAATGCCCGGGACATCAACGTACGTTGCCTCTCCCGTACCCTGAGGGTAGACATCTGCAGGTGCCGGCGCGAAGACGAAGTCCGCATGGCGCTTTTTCAGCTTCTCGCAATCTTCCTGCAGCGTACGAGGATAGCGCGCCAGGTCGTCCGCGCGGTCAAACTGCATCGGATTAACGAAGATACTGACCACCACGATATCTGCACGGGCTTTCGCTTCGTCGACCAGTTTCATATGGCCGTCATGCAGGTTACCCATGGTCGGGACCAGTGCGATACGTTTACCTTCCTGTCGTGCACGGCGAATATGCTGGCGAAGCAGCGGCAGGGTTTCAATGATTAGCACAACGAGACTCCTTAATGGAAACTGTGTTCTTCACCCGGGTAAACACCGGATTCGACGTCGGCAATATACTGCCTGACCGCGGCGCGCATGTCGCCCGCTTCAGTAAGGAAATTTTTGGCGAATTTCGGGATATGGCCGCCGGTGATGCCAAAGGCGTCGTGCATCACCAGAATCTGACCGTCGGTCACGTTGCCAGCCCCAATCCCGATGACCGGAATAGACAGCGCGTCGGTGATGCGTTTTGCCAGCTCAACCGGTACACATTCCAGCACCAGCAGCTGTGCGCCCGCCGCTTCCAGCGCGAGGGCATCATCAAACAGCGCCTGCGCGGCATCACCGCGGCCCTGCACCTTGTAACCGCCAAAGATATTGACGGACTGTGGCGTAAGACCCAGATGTCCGCACACCGGCACGGCGCGCTCGGTGAGCATTCTTACCGTCTCCACCAGCCAGGCGCCGCCTTCGATTTTGACCATATTAGCACCGGCGCGCATCACGGCCGCCGCATTGTCGAAAGCCTGCTCCGGCGTGGCGTAGGCCATAAACGGCAGATCGGAAAGCAGAAGGCAGGCAGGTGCACCACGGCGCACGGCACGGGTGTGGTAAGCAATATCCTCGACCGTGACCGGCAGGGTAGAGTCATGTCCTTGTACCGTCATCCCTAACGAGTCCCCGACCAGCATGACGTTGATCCCCTCTTCGGCAAACAGTCTGGCGAAGCTGTAGTCATATGCGGTGATGGTGGCGAAGCGTCTCTTTTCCTGTTTGCATTTCTGCAGTAAGGAGATGGTGGTTGGTTTCATACTGTTTCCTGATAACCCAAAGCGAATCTTTGCGCATTCTAACAGTAACATTCGAGGGAACAATGATTTTAGGTCGTCTATTAGCCACAATTATTTTGTGGCTAATGCGCGGGGGCACAGGCTTACCAGCGAGCGGGTTTTTCTGCGTGGAGGTTGTCCAGGATCTCCCTGAGCGGGATGCCGTCCGGGAAGGTGAGATCGGGGGCGACTTCAAACAGCGGCCAGAGCATAAATCCGCGATTTTTCATGTCGTAATGCGGCACCGTCAGGCGTGAAGTGTTAATCACCTCATTACCAAACAGCATGATGTCGAGGTCAAGGGTACGTGGCCCCCAGCGCTCTGCTTTACGCACGCGACCCTGTTGCAGCTCAATGCGCTGGGTGTTATCAAGCAACGTTTCGGCATCCAGTACGGTGTCCAGCACCACGGCGGCATTCAGGTAATCAGGCTGATCCTGCGGGCCGAGCGGCGGTGTACGGTAAAACGAGGAGATCGCCACAATGCGGCTCTGGGGGATCTCACCCAGCGCCTGAACGGCAGCATTAACCTGCTCCAGAGGAGAGGCCAGATTGCTGCCGATAGCGATATACGCGAGGGTCATGCCGTGCCTTCGCGACGCGGTGCGCGCTTGCGCGGACGACGGTGACGACGACGCGGCGCCGGCTCTTCATCAAGGCCAGTGAGCATATCTTTCTGCTCCGGCGGTGCGGAGACCTGGAACTCGGCCCACCACTGCGCCAGACGCTGCAACTCCTGGTTGCGTTCAATTTCAGCACGCAAAGAGAGCAGATCAAAGGCCGCGCGGAACTTAGGATGCTCCATCAGCTTCCAGGCGCGTTTGCCCTGACGACGGGACATACGCAGCTGAAGCTGCCAGATATCACGCACCAGCGTGGTAATACGTTTCGGAATGGCCAGCGTACGGCAGCCTTCGTCCAGTACGTCGTTTGCCGCCAGAGCGAAAGCGTCATAATAGGCGAGGCCGCTTTCCTGGGTAATACGCTGAGCCGTTTCCAGCAGCGGATACCAGAACATCGCCGCAAACAGGAACGCCGGGTTCACACGCATATCGTTGCGGATACGGGTGTCGGTATTCTTCAGGACCTGCGCAATCATGCGTTCCATTGGGCTGTCACCATTTTCGGTGAAGTAGCGGGTAATGGACGGGAATAACGGCTGGAAAAGGTTGTATTCGCGCAGCAAGTTATAGGTGGCAAATCCGTGACCGGCTTGCAGCAGTTTGAGCGCTTCTTCGAACAGGCGGGCTGGCGGTACGTCATTGATAAGCGTCGCCAGACGCGGGATCGGTTCTGCCGTCTCCGGGCTGATGCGCATATCCAGCTTGGCGGCGAAACGCACGGCGCGCAGCATCCGCACCGGATCTTCGCGATACCGGGTTTCCGGCGTGCCGATCAGGCGAATCAGGCCCTCTTTCAGATCCTGCATGCCGCCGACGTAATCACGCACGGTGAAATCCGCCACGCTGTAGTAAAGGCTGTTGATGGTGAAATCGCGACGCTGGGCATCTTCTTCGATCGAACCGAAGATGTTGTCGCGCAGTAGCATACCGTTCTGGCCGCGCTGGGAAGTTGTGCGATCGGATGCGCCCGCTTCGTGGTGACCACGGAACGTCGCCACCTCAATAATTTCCGGCCCAAACATGACGTGTGCCAGACGGAAACGGCGACCAACGAGACGGCAATTGCGGAATAATTTACGCACCTGTTCGGGCGTGGCGCTGGTCGTCACGTCGAAATCTTTGGGTTTTTTGCCCAGCAGTAAATCACGTACTCCACCGCCAACGAGATAGGCCTCGTAGCCCGCTTTATTCAGACGATAGAGCACCTTGAGGGCATTTTCACTGATATCTTTGCGGGAAATATTGTGCTGCTCACGCGGGATAACCGACATTTGTGGTTGCGCAATAGCGTCATTCGCCATGCTCTCTTCGCGGCTTAGCACTTTACGGCAAAAATTAGCGACTCGGGTAAAAATGGTACACCTCGTAGTGTGTTTTGTTATGAAAAAAGCGGCTAATCATAGCTCAGCGCAACGCATTTGAGAATGCTGGATTTTTGGCACGATCGTGAGCGACCAGGTGGCAACGGCCTGTTTCAGCAATTCGTCAATGGAAAGATCCTGCCATTCGTTGGTTACATTCTGGTTGAGAAATCGTAACGCGTCGATCAAAACGGGGCGCGGATCGCCCTCTGGCAGGGCGGGGGCGTGGTTTTGCTTCGACAGCTTATCGCCCCGCTCGTTGACGGCCAGCGGCAGATGAATGTAATCCGGCGCCGTCCAGCCAAGCTGGTGATACAACGCTATTTGCCGCACCGTAGGTTCAACCAGATCGGCTCCGCGCACAATTTCGGTGACGCCCTGAAAGTGGTCATCCACCACCACCGCCAGGTTATAGGCAAACAGCCCGTCACGGCGGTGGATAATAAAATCTTCCCGCGCCAGCCGTTCATCCGCATGAATGTCGCCAGAGAGCAGGTCGTTAAAGTGAAGCACAGGGGCACGCTGGATCAGACGAACGGCGGCGTTTTCCGGGCCGTGGTTGAGCGTGCGGCAGTGGCCGTCATAGACGCCCCCCACGCTCTGTATGCGCGCGCGGGTACAGGTGCAGTTATATGAGAGCCCTTGCTCAGCGAGCCAGGCCAGACGTTCCCGGTAGGCGTCATGACGTGTTGATTGCCAGACAACTTCGCCGTCCCAGTGAAGACCGTAATGTTCCAGCTGACGCAGAATGGTGTCTGCTGCACCGGGAACTTCACGTGGAGGATCAATATCTTCAATGCGGACGAGCCATTTACCCAGGCGTGCGCGAGCCTGCAGGTAGCTGCCGAGAGCGGCAATTAACGAGCCGAAATGTAATTCACCGGAGGGGGATGGCGCGAAGCGCCCGATATAGTGAGATTCAGACATATCAACAGTAATAAGGCGGGAGAGACTCCCGCCTTTGGAGTGGGTAAACAGGACCGGGATTAACCCGCCATCTGTTTTTCGCGGATTTCTGCCAGCGTTTTACAGTCGATGCACAGATCGGCGGTCGGACGCGCTTCCAGGCGACGAATGCCAATTTCAACACCACAGGATTCGCAGTAGCCAAAATCTTCGTCCTCGACCTTCTTCAGCGTTTTTTCGATCTTTTTGATCAGTTTGCGCTCGCGGTCACGGTTACGCAGTTCAAGGCTGAACTCTTCTTCCTGAGCGGCACGGTCTACCGGATCCGGGAAGTTAGCCGCTTCATCCTGCATATGACTAACGGTGCGATCGACTTCATCCCTGAGTTGATTACGCCATGCTTCAAGAATACGCTTGAAGTGCGACAGCTGGGCTTCATTCATATACTCTTCGCCCGGTTTCTCTTGATACGGCTCCACCCCAGCGATGGCGAGAATACTCAGGGACGATGTTTTACGGTTTTGCCCTTCTTGCATGTTGCTTCTCCTTAACACGCACTATCGATCCCCGTGTTGGGGGAAAAATCAGGTCGCTATAAATAGCAGATGCTTTTCCGTATGGCAATTATCTAAACGTAACACTTGACAAGCCTGTGAGGAAAAGCGTATTTGCGCACGCGGCCAGAACACTTATTCATCAATCGTCTATTCCCTTATAAGACAATGGGAAGAGAGGATCTCAGAGTCATATTATCGGCAGAAAGTTCCGCTTTATAAGCCAAAACCTCTACCCCCTGCTTTTGTGCCTCATTCAACAATTGCGCGTATTTGAGATCAATATGGCGGGCTGGAGAAAACCGTTCAATGGCTGAGTGCAAAACCGCAAACAGCAGTACGGCGCGTTTGCCCGCCGCCGCAACACTCATCAGCTCCCGCAGATGCTTTTGTCCCCGTAGCGTGACTGCATCCGGGAAATAGCCATTTTCCTGATCCGCTAACGTGACTGATTTGACTTCAATATAGCACTCGGGACGGTCTTCCGCCTGTAACATAAAGTCAATTCTGCTGCCTTCATCGCCATATTTCACTTCAGATTTATGGGTGCCATAACCCACCAGTTCGGGAAGGGTTCCGTTCGTCAGAGCCTCCTTAACTAATTGATTCGCGCGCAGGGTGTTAACGCAAATAAAAGCCCCTTGTTGGGTTTGCGTCATTTCCCAGGTGTGAGGATATTTGCGTTTAGTATTTTCTGAAGTGGAATACCAGACCGTGTCACCCGGTGTCGCACATCCCGTCATTGCCCCGGTGTTGGGGCAGTGCAGCGTTAACGGCTCCCCTTCAGGGGTGACGACATCAGCGAGAAAACGCTTGTAGCGTTGAATAAGCGTGGCGTGTTGCAGTGCAGGACTAAACTTCATCAGAATTCCTTAGGGTATCGCCCAGCGTCCAGCGCTGGAGCGGCGTATAGCGGGTGCGTCCTTGTGAAAAAACAGATTCGTACAGCGCGAAAGAGGTCACCGGAAAGGCCCAGTGAAATCCCGGTGGCGGGATAGCAACGGCCTGACCGGCATCGCGCAGTAGGGTAATGTGAGGATGAAACGGCTGCGGGCTCTGGTAACACCCGCTGCGTGCCGCCTGGGCGCGCAGCATATTCGCAAGCTGTAATAATCCGCGCGGCGGCTGGCGCGTGCCCAGCCAGACGACGCGGGAGCGGAGCCACTGCCCCGCATCGTCAAGGGTCAGCGTAAATCCCGGCTGGGAAATCCGACCGGCCATCGCCGCCAGGGCGCGCTGTTTCTCGCCGCTGACGTCGCCCAGAAAAGCCAGCGTCAGGTGGAGGTTTGCCGCAGCAACCGGGCGGCCCGCTTCGGGCGGGAAGTGTTCGGCGCGCCAGCGAACAATTTGCCGTTGGATCGGCGCGGGCAGCTCAATGGCGAAAAACAGTCGTTTCGACTCAGACATACAGGGGACTCGGTAATGATATGCGCCGATGCTACAATGTACGCCGACTAATGTTAACCCTCTGGAGCTGTTAGTGTCCTCATTGCCGGTCGCCGTCGTCCTTCCTGAACTGCTCGCTGCCTTGCAGGATGCCCCGCAGGTTTTACTTAACGCCCCTACGGGTGCCGGTAAATCCACCTGGCTACCGCTGCACATCCTCAACGCAGGCATTATCAGCGGGAAGATTATCCTGCTGGAGCCGCGCAGACTGGCCGCGCGCAACGTGGCGCAGCGCCTGGCGGAACTGCTAAATGAAAAACCGGGCGAGACGGTAGGCTACCGTATGCGCGCCGAAACCTGCGTCGGCCCGTCCACGCGGCTTGAAGTGGTGACCGAAGGGATCCTCACCCGTATGCTGCAAAACGATCCGGAACTGTCCGGCATCGGGCTGGTGATTCTGGATGAGTTCCACGAGCGCAGCCTGCAGGCGGATCTGGCGCTGGCGCTGTTGCTGGACATCCAGCTGGGGTTACGGGACGATCTCCGACTGCTCATCATGTCGGCCACGCTGGATAACGAGCGTCTACAGCAGACGTTACCGGATGCGCCGGTCATCACCTCCGAAGGGCGCGCGTTTCCGGTTGAACGCCGCTATCAGCCGCTTCCTGCCCATCAGCGTTTCGATGAAGCGGTGGCGATCGCCACGGCTGACTTGCTTCGTCAGGAATCCGGTTCGCTGCTGCTGTTTTTGCCGGGCGTTGGCGAAATCCAGCGGGTGCAGGAGCAGCTTGCCGCCCGCGTGGGCAGCGACGTATTGCTTTGCCCGCTCTACGGCGCACTGTCGTTGAGTGACCAGCGCAAGGCCATCCTTCCCGCGCCGACGGGGCAGCGTAAAGTGGTACTGGCCACCAATATTGCCGAAACCAGTCTGACCATTGAAGGCATTCGCCTGGTGGTGGACAGCGCCCAGGAGAGAGTAGCCAGTTTTGACCCGCGCACCGGGCTGACAAAGCTGCTGACGCAACGCATCAGCCAGGCGTCGATGGTTCAGCGAGCTGGCCGTGCCGGGCGCCTTGAGCCGGGCATCTGTTTACATCTCATCAGCGCAGAACAGGCCGAACGCGCGGCTGTACAGAGCACGCCGGAAATTTTACAAAGCGATCTTTCGGGGCTGATCATGGAACTGTTGCAGTGGGGGTGCCCCGATCCCGCGCAGTTAACCTGGCTCAATGTGCCTCCCGCGGTAAACCTGGCGGCGGCGCGCGCGTTGCTGACCCAGCTCGGGGCGCTGGACGGCGAAAGGCTATCATCACGTGGGCAGAAAATGGCCGCGCTGGGTAACGATCCCCGGCTGGCGGCGATGCTGGTGGCCGCGCAGGGGGATGATGAAATTGCCACGGCGGCGAAACTGGCGGCTATCCTTGAGGAGCCGCCTCGTGGTGCAAATTGCGATCTGGCGCAGGCCTTTTCACGTAATCAGGGGAACTGGCAGCAGCGCGCGCAGCAGCTCTGTAAACGGCTTAACAGCCGTGGTGGTACGCCGGACGCTGACAGCATTGCGCCTCTCCTGGCGCAGGCATTTGCCGACAGGATTGCGCGTCGTCGCGGGCTGGATGGACGCTACCATCTGGCAAACGGCATGGGCGCGATGCTGGACAGCGATGACGCCCTGACGCGCCATGAATGGCTGATTGCGCCGCTCTTGTTGCAGGGTAGTCACTCGCCCGATGCCCGAATTTTGCAGGCCGTGGCTGTGGATATCGATGCCCTCACGCGCGCCTGTCCGCAGCTGCTTCAGCAGTCCGACATCGTCGAGTGGGATGATGCGCAGGGTACCCTGAAGGCATTTCGTCGTAGCCAGATAGGTAAACTGACCCTGGCGACGAAGCCGCTGGCAAAGCCATCGGAAGAGGAGTTGCACCAGGCGATGCTAAACGGTATTCGCGAAAAAGGTTTAGGTGTTCTGAACTGGACCCCGGAGGCCGAACAGTACCGTATTCGTCTGCACTGTGCCGCGCGCTGGTTGCCGGAGTATGTCTGGCCGGCGGTGGATGATGACTCGTTACTTGCGTCGCTGGAAACCTGGCTCCTGCCGCAAATGAGCGGTGTACACTCGCTGCGGGCGCTGAAAGCGCTTGATGTTAAGGTCGCGTTACAGAATTTACTCGACTGGTCGTTACGTCAACGTCTGGATAGTGAACTGCCAGGGCATTACACTGTGCCGACCGGCAGCCGGATTGCCATTCGTTATCACGAGGATAATCCACCGGCGCTGGCGGTACGGATGCAGGAGATGTTTGGCGAGGCGACCACGCCATCCATTGCCGAAGGGCGCGTGGCCGTGGTGCTTGAGTTATTGTCACCTGCGCATCGCCCGCTGCAGATTACCCGCGATCTGGGCGCATTCTGGGCGGGGAGCTACCGTGAAGTGCAAAAAGAGATGAAAGGGCGTTATCCCAAACATGTCTGGCCGGACGATCCGGCGAATACGGCACCGACACGGCGGACGAAGAAATATTCGTAAAAGGGGAGTGCGGCCTGATGCCCTCACCCCGACCCTCTCCCACAGGGAGAGGGAGAAAAGCAATTTTGAGAGATTTCTTCTTTCACAGGTCAGTGGAAGAAATGAGAATCGGGCCTTTGCGCCTGAACGTTGCGGAGAAAAAGCATGGCGGGGAATGACCGCGAGCCAATTGGGCGTAAGGGAAAACCAACGCGTCCGGCCAAAGAAAAGGTGAGCCGTCGTCGCCTCAGAGATGAGGACTATGACGATGACTATGAAGACGATTATGAGGATGAAGAACCGATGCCGCGTAAAGGAAAAGGCAAAGGGCGTAAGCCTCGGGGTAAACGCGGCTGGTTCTGGCTGCTGCTGAAGCTGTTCATTGTTTTTGTTGTACTGATGGCGATCTACGGCGTTTATCTGGATCAGAAGATCCGCAGCCGTATCGACGGAAAAGTCTGGCAATTGCCTGCGGCAGTGTATGGCCGCATGGTAAACCTTGAGCCTGACATGTCGATCAGTAAGAACGAGATGGTGAAACTGCTGGAGGCCACCCAGTATCGTCAGGTGTCGAAAATGACGCGTCCTGGCGAATTTACCGTGCAGGCGAAAAGCATTGAGATGATCCGTCGTCCGTTCGATTTCCCGGACAGCAAAGAGGGGCAGGTGCGTGCGCGTCTGACCTTTGACGGCGATCGTCTGGAAACCATCGAGAACATGGATAACAACCGCCAGTTCGGTTTCTTCCGTCTCGATCCGCGTCTTATCACCATGCTCTCTTCGGCGAATGGTGAACAGCGTCTGTTCGTCGCCCGTAACGGTTTCCCGGACCTGCTGGTGGATACGCTGCTGGCAACCGAAGACCGTCACTTCTATGAGCACGATGGTATCAGCCTCTACTCCATTGGTCGTGCGGTGCTGGCCAACCTGACGGCGGGCCGTACGGTACAGGGGGCAAGTACGCTTACCCAGCAGCTGGTGAAGAACCTTTTCCTCTCCAGCGAGCGCTCTTACTGGCGTAAAGCCAACGAAGCGTACATGGCCGTGCTGATGGATGCGCGTTACAGCAAGGATCGTATCCTTGAGCTGTATATGAACGAGGTCTATCTCGGTCAGAGCGGTGATAACGAAATCCGCGGTTTCCCGCTGGCGAGCCTGTACTACTTTGGCCGTCCGGTGGAAGAGCTGAGCCTGGACCAGCAGGCCCTGCTGGTGGGTATGGTGAAAGGGGCGTCCATCTATAACCCGTGGCGTAACCCGAAACTGGCGCTGGAGCGTCGTAACCTCGTGTTGCGCCTGCTGCAACAACAGCAGGTGATTGACCAGGAGCTGTACGACATGCTGAGCGCACGTCCGCTTGGCGTGCAGCCGCGCGGCGGTGTGATTTCGCCTCAGCCTGCGTTTATGCAGCTGGTGCGTCAGGAGCTGCAGAGCAAGCTCGGTGATAAAGTGAAAGATCTCTCCGGCGTGAAGATCTTTACCACCTTTGACTCCGTGGCGCAGGATGCGGCAGAAAAAGCGGCCGTTGAGGGCATTCCGGCGCTGAAGAAACAGCGTAAGCTGAGCGATCTGGAAACCGCGATGGTGGTGGTTGACCGTAACACGGGTGAAGTCCGTGCGATGGTGGGCGGGGCTGAGCCGCAGTTTGCAGGTTACAACCGTGCTATGCAGGCGCGTCGTTCGATCGGTTCACTGGCGAAACCAGCAACCTATCTCACTGCCCTGAGCCAGCCAAATCTTTATCGCCTGAATACCTGGATTGCCGACGCGCCGATCTCCCTGCGTCAGCCTAACGGCCAGGTCTGGTCACCGCAGAACGATGATAAAGAGTTCAGCGGCCAGGTAATGCTGGTGGATGCGTTGACCCGCTCCATGAACGTGCCGACGGTAAACCTTGGGATGGCACTGGGTCTGCCTGCGATAGTTGATACCTGGCAGAAGCTGGGCGTCGCTAAAGATCAGCTGCACCCTGTGCCAGCCATGATCCTGGGGGCGTTAAACCTGACGCCAATCGAAGTGGCACAGGCGTTCCAGACCATTGCCAGCGGTGGTAACCGTGCACCGCTGTCAGCCCTGCGCTCGGTGATTGCCGAAGATGGCTCCGTGCTGTATCAGAGCTTCCCGCAGGCGGAACGCGCCGTTCCGGCGCAAGCAGCCTACATGACGCTGTGGACGATGCAGCAGGTTGTGCAGCGTGGTACCGGCCGTCAGCTGGGGGCGAAGTATCCGGGCCTGCATCTGGCGGGCAAAACCGGGACGACCAACAACAACGTTGATACCTGGTTTGCCGGTATCGATGGTCGTGAAGTGGTGATCACCTGGGTGGGCCGCGACAACAACCAGCCAACCAAACTGTATGGTGCGAGCGGGGCGATGTCGATTTATCAGCGTTATCTGGCGAATCAGTCTCCGGTGCCGCTAAACCTGGTTGCGCCGGAGGATATCGTGGATATGGGCGTGGACAGTTCCGGAAACTTTGTCTGTGGCGGTGGTATGCGTACCTTGCCTGTCTGGACAACGAACCCGGATTCCCTGTGCCAGCAGAGCCAGCCAGAGCAGCCGACGGGCAACCCGTTCGACCAGTCTTCTCAGCCTCAGCAGCCGCAGCAGCAACAACAGCCGCAGCAGCAGAACGAGAAGAAAGACAGCGACGGTGTCGCGGGCTGGATTAGAGATATGTTCGGCGGTAACTAACCGTTCAAGGTCCCCCCGAAAGGGGGGATTTTTTTACCCGTTTTCCCCATTTCATTAACCCTCGTTTTAATTCTGATTAACCCTTCGTTTTCTCCTGGTTATTTCTTAAACCCTTAATTCTCGTAGGGCCGCTTCCTGCTTGCTATGCAGCCAACGTTTCGCCTATTATGCTGCGGTCATAATAATAATTCTCGTTTACGTTATCATTCACTTTTCTATCAGAGATACACCATGGCGCTTTCCAATACTGCTCAGCCAATTAACACGTCGCTGCGTAAAATCGCAGTTGTCGTAGCCACAGCGGTTGCAGGCATGTCTGCTTATACCCATGCTGCCGAAACCCCGAAAAAAGAAGAAACCATCACTGTCACTGCCGCTCCGGCTGCACAGGAAAGTGCCTGGGGGCCTGCACCAACGATTGCGGCGAAACGTACCGCAACGGCAACCAAGACCGATACACCTATAGAAAAGACGCCGCAGTCGATTTCCGTCGTCACGCGTGAAGAAATTGACATGAAGCAGCCGGGAACGGTGAAGCAAGCGCTGGCTTATACGCCGAGCGTTTTTGCCACCCGCGGCGCCTCAACGACATATGATGTGGTGTCGATTCGTGGTTTCACCACTTCCAGCACCGTGAATACCAACCAGTATCTCGATGGGATGAAGCTGCAGGGCGATAACTATTCTGAAGCGTCCATGGATCCGTACTTCCTTGAGCGCGTGGAGCTGCTGCGTGGCCCAACATCTGTACTGTACGGCAAAAGCCATCCGGGCGGTGTTGTGAGCATGGTCAGCAAGCGACCGACCACTGAGCCGCTGAAAGAAATTCAGTTCAAGATGGGCACCGATAACCTGTGGCAGACCGGGTTTGATTTCAGCGATGCAATTGATGATGACGGCGTGTGGTCATACCGCCTGACCGGTCTGGGACGTAGTGAAAATGCGCAGCAGGAGATGGCCAAATCCACCCGCTATGCCATTGCACCGGCTTTCAGCTGGCGTCCTGACGATAAAACCGATTTCACTTTCCTGAGTAACTTCCAGAGCGATCCGGATGCGGGCTATTACGGCTGGCTGCCGCGGGAAGGTACCGTTGTGCCTTACTATGATGCCAACGGTAAAGCGCACAAGCTGCCGACCAATTTTAACGAAGGGGAAGAGGACAACAAGATCGCCCGTCGCCAGAAAATGGTGGGATACAGCTTCTCGCATGCGTTTGATAACACCTTTACCCTGCGTCAAAACCTGCGCTACACCAAAATCAACACGCTGTATCGTTCCGTCTACGGCAACGGCTATATTGCCCCGGCGCAAATCAGCCGCGCGTATGTACGTTCAGACGAAGATCTCAACTCGTTCACCGTGGATACTCAGCTCCAGTCAAAATTCGCGACCGGCGCTGTGGATCATACCCTCTTAATCGGGGTCGATTACCTTCGTATGCGTAATGACATCAACGCAGACTACGGTACTGCCGATCCGATCAGCATGACAAAGCCTGCGTACGGCAATCCGAACGTCGATGTTTACTACCTGTACAAAGTGCTTAATCGTCAGGAACAAACTGGTCTGTACGCTCAGGATCAGGCTGAGTGGGATAAGTGGGTACTGACAATGGGTGGCCGCTATGATTTTGCGAAAACCTCTGCGCTGACCCGTACTACCGGTACTACCGCGGAAATTAACGATCAGGCATTCACCTGGCGTGGCGGGATTAACTACCTGTTCGACAACGGTATCACGCCGTACTTCAGCTATAGCGAATCATTCGAACCGATTTCGGGTACCACTCAGGGCGGAAAACCGTTCGATCCGGCACGCGGCAAGCAGTATGAAGCCGGTGTGAAATACGTACCGAAAGATCAGCCTGTTGTGGTCACGGCAGCGGTGTATCAGCTGACCAAAAACAATAATCTGACGGCCGATCCGGCCAACCCGACCAGCGGCTTCAGCGTACAAGGGGGCGAAATTCGTTCCCGTGGTGTTGAGCTGGAAGCGAAAGCGGCCGTATCAGCCAATGTGAATGTGACTGCCTCGTACAGCTTCACCGATGCGAAATACACTCACGATACCTGGTTTGAAGGCCGCCGCCCGGCGGAAGTGCCACGTAACATGGCCTCTCTGTGGGCGGATTACACCTTCCACGAGACGGCACTGAGCGGTCTGACGCTGGGGGCGGGTGCGCGCTATATCGGCAACACCGTTTCCTACTACTCCTCAACGTCTCCGAAAGCCTACGAATCGTTTAACGTCGCGGGTTACGCGCTGGCGGACGCGACGGTGAAATACGATCTGGCGCGTTTTGGGCTGCCAGGCTCTTCAGTTGGCGTTAACGTGAACAATATCTTTGACCGCGAGTACGTTTCCAGCTGCTATAGCGAATACGCATGCTACTGGGGAGCCGGACGTCAGGTTGTGGCTACCGCGACCTTCCGCTTCTAATCTCTCTTCGGGCACGGTTCGCCGTGCCCTTTTTATTTAAGTTGGCTGATATGCAGGATAATAAAACGCAATCCGATACCACCTTTACGCTCAATCAACTCTCCTTTCGTGTTCCCGGGCGCACCTTGCTGCATCCGCTCTCGTTGACGTTCCCCGCAGGTAAAGTTACCGGCTTGATTGGTCACAATGGTTCCGGTAAATCGACGTTACTTAAAATGCTGGGCCGTCATCAGCCGCCTTCTGAAGGGGATATTTTGCTGGACGAACAGCCTCTGGAGAGCTGGAGCAGTAAAGCCTTTGCGCGCAAAGTCGCCTATCTGCCGCAGCAATTGCCTCAGGCAGAAGGGATGACGGTGCGTGAGCTGGTGGCGATCGGGCGTTATCCGTGGCATGGCGCACTCGGGCGCTTCGGTGTCGCCGACAGAGAGAAAGTGGAAGAGGCGATTGCGCTGGTGGGATTAAAGCCGCTGGCGCACCGTCTGGTCGACAGCCTTTCCGGGGGCGAACGTCAGCGCGCGTGGATTGCGATGCTGGTCGCGCAGGACAGCCGCTGCCTGCTGCTCGACGAACCCACTTCCGCACTGGATATTGCTCACCAGGTTGATGTTCTCGCGCTGGTTCATCGCCTGAGCCAGCAGCGTGGCCTGACGGTTATTGCGGTGCTGCACGATATCAACATGGCGGCGCGCTACTGCGATTATCTTGTCGCCCTTCGCGGCGGGGAGATGATTGCCGAGGGTTCGCCGTCTGAACTGATGCGGAGCGAAACGCTGGAACACATCTACGGTATTCCTATGGGGATCCTGCCTCATCCTGGCGGGGCTGCTCCGGTGAGCTTTGTTTACTGATGCTGAATTCTACCTTGTTGAGCCGCCGTCGCCTGCTGACGGCCATGGCACTTTCACCGCTGCTGTTAAAGATGAACCTCGCGCGGGCTGCTGCCGTCGATCCACACCGTATTGTGGCGCTGGAGTGGCTGCCTGTTGAACTGATGATGGCGCTGGGCGTCACGCCGTATGGCGTGGCCGATATTCCCAACTATCGGCTGTGGGTGAACGAGCCGGCGCTACCCGATTCGGTCATTGATATTGGTCTGCGTACGGAGCCTAATCTTGAGCTGCTGACGCAGATGAAGCCGTCATTTCTGTTCTGGTCCGCGGGTTATGGCCCGTCAGAAGAGACAATGGCGCGTATTGCGCCTGGGCGGGGGTTCTCCTTCAGTGACGGTAAAAAACCGCTGACGATGGCGAAAAAATCCATCAACGAGATGGCGCATTTCCTCAACCGTGAGGCGGAAGCCAAACAACATTTCGCAGAGTTTGATGCTCTGATTGACGCCCTGAAGCCGCGTTTTGCCCATCGCGGAGACCGCCCGCTGCTGATGGTGACGCTGCTGGATGCGCGCCATATGCTGGTCTTCGGCAAAAACTGTCTGTTCCAGGAAGTGCTCGATAGCTTTGGCATTCCTAATGCCTGGGAAGGGGAGATGACCTTCTGGGGCAGCACCGCCGTCGGTATCGACCGTCTGGCGGCGTTCCGCGATGTGGACGTGCTGTGCTTCGATCACGGCAACGAGCGTGAAATGCAGGCGCTGATGGCGACACCACTGTGGCAGGCGATGCCGTTCGTGCGTGAGCAACGCTTTACGCGTGCACCGGCGGTCTGGTTCTACGGCGCGACGCTGTCGGCCATGCACTTCGCCCGGGTGCTGGATAACGCGCTGGGGGGAAAAGCATGAGTACGCGTATTGCCCGTTTCCCGGCGCTGTTGCTGGCTCTGATTTTCCTGACCGCGCTGGCTTTGACCTGGTTTAACCTCTCGACCGCCTTACCGCGCGGGCAGTGGGGCGCGGCCCTGGCTGCGCCGGATATCGATAATATTCAGCAAATGCTGTTCCACTACAGCCTGCTGCCGCGTCTGGCGATTTCGCTGCTGGTCGGGGCCGGGTTAGGGCTGGTGGGCGTCCTGTTCCAGCAGGTTTTGCGTAACCCGCTGGCCGAGCCTACAACGCTTGGCGTCGCGACCGGTGCCCAGCTTGGAATCACGGTGACCACGCTGTGGGCACTGCCTGGCGCGTTAACCTCGCAGTTTGCCGCGCTTGCAGGCGCGTGCGTGGTAGGCGCGCTGGTCTTCGGCGTGGCGTGGGGGAAACGCCTCTCGCCAGTGACGCTGATCCTCGCAGGGTTGGTGGTGAGCCTCTACTGTGGGGCAATCAACCAGCTGCTGGTGCTGTTTCATCACGATCAGCTGCAAAGCATGTTCCTGTGGAGTACCGGCACGCTGACCCAGACCGACTGGAGTATTGTGCAGCGCCTGTGGCCGCAGCTTGTTGGCGGCGCCATGTTGACGCTGCTGTTGTTACGTCCGCTGACGCTGATGGGGCTGGATGACGGCGTAGCCCGCAATCTGGGGCTGGCGCTCTCCCTGGCACGTCTGGCGGCGCTGACGCTGGCGATTGTCCTCAGCGCATTGCTGGTTAATGCGGTTGGGATTATCGGCTTTATCGGGCTGTTTGCCCCGCTGCTGGCAAAAATGCTCGGTGCGCGTCGCCTGCTGGCGCGACTGCTGCTGGCCCCGCTAATTGGAGCGCTGATCCTCTGGCTTTCCGATCAAATCATTCTCTGGCTGGCGCGCGTCTGGATGGAAGTCTCTACCGGGTCGGTAACGGCACTGGTTGGCGCGCCGCTGTTGCTGTGGCTGTTGCCACGTCTGCGCAGCATGAGCGCTCCCGCGATGGACGCGGGGGATAAAGTTTATGCCGAGCGTCAGTCGGTGCTGTGGTTCAGCCTCGCCGGGCTGGCGGTGCTGATCATCGTCTCGTTTGTGGCGCTTGCTTTCGGGCGCGATGCGACGGGTTGGCACTGGGCAACGGGCGATTTGCTCCAGGAACTGCTGCAGTGGCGCTGGCCGCGGATCCTCTCGGCGTTGATTGCCGGGGTGATGCTGGCGGTCGCGGGCTGTATTATCCAGCGCCTGACCGGCAATCCGATGGCCAGCCCGGAAGTGCTGGGTATCAGTTCGGGAGCCGCGTTTGGCGTGGTGCTGATGCTGTTCCTTGTGCCGGGAAATGCCTTTGGCTGGCTGATGCCTGCCGGAAGCATCGGGGCGGCGGTGACGCTGATGATCATTCTGATTGCGTCAGGCCGCGGCGGGTTTTCGCCTCACCGGATGCTGCTGGCCGGGATGGCGCTCAGCACCGCCTTTACCATGCTGCTGATGATGCTGCAGGCGAGCGGCGATCCGCGGATGGCGAAGATCCTGACCTGGATCTCCGGCTCAACGTACAACGCCACCGGCAGTCAGGTGGTGCATTCCGGGATCGTAATGATCGTGCTGCTGGCGATTGTGCCCCTGTGCCGCCGCTGGATGACGATCCTGCCGCTGGGGGGTGAAACCGCACGTGCGGTCGGCATGGCGTTAACGCCAACGCGCGTCGCGCTGTTACTGCTGGCGGCGTGCCTGACGGCCACGGCCACCATGACCATTGGTCCACTGAGTTTTGTTGGGTTGATGGCGCCGCATATCGCCAGAATGATGGGATTCCGTCGGACGATGCCGCATATCGTGATGTCTGCCCTGACGGGCGGGGTGATGCTGGTGGTGGCGGACTGGTGCGGAAGAATGGTGCTGTTCCCGTATCAGATCCCGGCGGGTTTGCTGTCGACCTTTATCGGCGCGCCGTATTTTATTTATCTGTTGAGAAAGCAGAGTCGGTAATAAAAGTAAACGTCAATCCTAAGATTGACGTTTTAGGGTTTGCTCCCTCTCCCGGTGGGAGAGGGACGGGGTGAGGGCACCACGCCGCACGTGCTTACAACTTCGCAAACACCTTACGCGCCGCGTCGATGGTGTTATTGATATCCTCTTCGCTGTGCGCCACGGACATAAAGCCAGCTTCAAAAGCAGACGGTGCCAGGTAGACGCCTTCTTCCAGCATCAGGTGGAAAAAACGCTTGAAGCGTTCAACGTCGCACTTCACCACGTCCTGATAGCTTGTCACGGCTTGGGCTTCCGTGAAGAAGATCCCGAACATCCCGCCCATGTGGTTTACCACCAGCGGAATACCCGCCTCTTCAGCCGCTTCCAGCAGACCATTTGCCAGCTGCGTCGTACGCTCAGTCAGGGTTTCGTGAATGCCCGGCTGGGAGACTTCTGTCAGGCAGGCGAAGCCCGCCGCCATGGCAATCGGGTTACCGGAGAGCGTACCCGCCTGGTAAACCGGCCCCGTTGGTGCCAGGGCTTCCATCACATCCTTGCGCCCCCCGAATGCGCCCACCGGCATACCGCCGCCGATGATTTTGCCGAGACAGGTCAGATCCGGCTCTACGCCGTAATAAGACTGGGCACCCGCGAGCGCGACGCGGAAACCGGTCATCACTTCGTCGATAATCAGCAGCGCGCCAAACTCATCGCACAGGGCGCGCAGGCCAGGCAGGAAATCGGGCTGCGGTGGAATGCAGTTCATGTTGCCTGCAACCGGTTCAACGATGATGCAGGCGATCTCCTGTGGATACTGCTCGAATGCCGCACGAACGGTGTTCAGATCGTTATAGGTGCAGGTGAGGGTGTGTTTCGCGAAATCAGCCGGTACGCCCGGGGAGTTTGGCTGACCAAGGGTCAGTGCGCCGGAACCCGCTTTCACCAGCAGGCAGTCCGCATGGCCGTGGTAGCAGCCTTCAAACTTGATGATTTTGTCGCGACCGGTAAAGCCGCGCGCCAGACGAATAGCGCTCATGGTGGCTTCGGTACCGGAGTTCACCATACGCACCATGTCCATGGTTGGCACCAGCTCGGTCACCAGCTCCGCCATTTTGACTTCCATCTCGGTAGGCGCGCCGAAGCTCAGGCCGCGCTGGGCCGCTTCAATCACCGCATTGCGGATGGCAGGGTGGTTGTGACCCAGCACCATCGGGCCCCAGGAGCCGACGTAATCGATATAGGCCTTGCCGTCGACATCAAACAGGTACGCGCCATCAGCACGTTCAATAAACAGCGGCGTTCCGCCTACGCCGGTAAAGGCGCGAACAGGCGAGTTCACGCCGCCCGGGATAAGCTCGCGGGCTGCACTGTAGAGGTTTTCAGACTTGCTCATGGCGTCGTTCCTGGTTCGTATAAAATGATTAAGCACACTATTCTAAGTGATCCGCGGAAGGTAATGAAATTTTTGCCCCCTTTCATTGCTAAACAATTTTTAAGTATTTTTCACGGGACGACCTGACGCACTCTGGTAAAATCCCTGCGGCGATTTGTATGACGAAAAGACATGGTAATGAAAGCAGACTCTCCCTCTTTTGAAGAACAACAGTTCCGGCGCGCGCAACACCGGATCAGTATCCGGCGCTTGCTTAACCGCGATAAGACACCGCTGGCAATTTTACTGGCCGCCGCTGTAGTCGGTACGCTCGCCGGGCTGGCGGGGGTCGCCTTTGAAAAGGCAGTCAATGCGGTGCTGAACTGGCGTATTGGTACTGTGGCCGGTTTCGCCGACAAAGGATGGCTGGTCTGGGTCTGGGCGTTCGGGTTGTCCGCGCTATTTGCCATGGTGGGCTACTTTCTGGTGCGTAAATTTGCGCCGGAAGCGGGCGGTTCCGGGATCCCTGAAATTGAAGGCGCGCTGGAAGAGCTGCGCCCGGTGCGCTGGTGGCGCGTCATCCCGGTGAAGTTTATCGGCGGCATGGGAACGCTTGGTGCGGGTATGGTACTGGGCCGAGAGGGGCCAACCGTGCAGTTGGGCGGGAACGTCGGGCGCATGGTGGGGGATCTGTTCCGGATGCGCAGCGCGGAAGCGCGCCATACGCTGCTGGCGACAGGTGCCGCAGCGGGGCTTTCGGCGGCGTTTAACGCGCCGCTGGCGGGGATCCTGTTTATCATCGAAGAGATGCGCGCCCAGTTCCGTTACAACCTTATCTCGATCAAAGCGGTCTTTACCGGTGTGATCATGTCGAGCATTGTGTTTCGCATTTTCAATGGCGAAAGCCCGGTGATCGAAGTGGGCAAACTGACCAATGCGCCGGTCAACACGCTGTGGCTGTACCTGATCCTCGGCATGATATTCGGCATTGTCGGCCCGCTGTTTAACACTTTTATTCTGCGTATGCAGGATATGTTCCAGCGCATCCACGGCGGGAATACCACGAAGTGGGTGTTGATGGGCGGTCTGCTGGGCGGCCTGTGCGGCGTGCTGGGGTTCATTGAACCGAACGCGGCGGGGGGCGGGTTCGGGCTGATCCCGATTGCAGCTGCGGGCAACTTCAGCGTGGGTCTGCTTCTGTTTATGTTTATTTCTCGCGTCATCACGACGGTGCTCTGTTTTTCCTCCGGTGCGCCCGGCGGTATCTTTGCTCCGATGCTGGCGCTGGGAACGCTGCTTGGTACTGCCTTTGGCATGGCCGCTGAGGTCGGTTTTCCGGCATACCATCTGGATGCGGGTACCTTTGCCGTTGCCGGGATGGGAGCGCTGCTGGCGGCCTCCCTGCGCGCGCCGCTCACCGGCATCGTGCTGGTGCTGGAGATGACGGATAATTACCAGCTCATTTTGCCAATGATCATTACCTGTCTCGGCGCGACACTATTAGCCCAATTCCTGGGTGGAAAACCGCTATACTCCACCATTCTTGCACGCACCCTGGCGAAGCAGGAGGCAGAACGGGCCGCAATGCAGAATACTTGAATGAATTACCAGGGTATTAGATAATGACAAAAAGAATTGGGTGAATTTTACCCAATTGCAGTAGCAGTATTCATGGGAGCATAAGATGAGTGATGACGTAGCGTTGCCGCTGGAGTTTACCGAAGCAGCAGCCAACAAAGTGAAAACCCTGATTGCCGACGAAGACAATCCGGATCTGAAACTGCGTGTCTATATTACCGGTGGCGGCTGCAGCGGCTTCCAGTATGGTTTTACCTTTGACGACCAGGTTAACGACGGCGATATGACTATCGAGAAACAGGGCGTCGCGCTGGTGGTTGACCCGATGAGCCTGCAATATCTGGTGGGCGGTTCGGTAGATTACACAGAAGGTCTGGAAGGTTCACGCTTTGTGGTGACGAACCCAAATGCCACCAGCACCTGCGGGTGTGGGTCTTCGTTCAGTATTTAAGCGGGGGCGGGCTGATGCCCTCACCCCGGCCCTCTCCCACAGGGCTGAGGAATCCCCAGAAAATTAGATATGGATAAATGGTTGTTTATTGTTCAAAAATGGAGCTAAAAACAACCGATAACTCGACAGAAGATGCACATTTATGAGCGTTTTCTGTCTGTCTACGAGCTGAGTGAATCTAACTGCTCGCAAAATATTCATTCTAATCCTCTGAAACCACTAATAAAAAATTAGTGGGGATTCCTCAGCCCACAGGGAGAGGGAGAAAAGATTAAAAACGGTAACCTTGCGGTTACCGTTTTGCGTTTATCTTCCATTCTCATCCAGCGCGAACGTCGGCAATTTAAGGTGCCAGCGTATCGCCGCCAGACGTATCGCCAGCGTCACCACCATTCCCAGCATGGCTGAATTTTCCAGCGGTATCGCAAAGGTATAGTACGCCGTGGCGTGTACAATCCCGCCAATAATGCAGGCCGTAGCATAGATTTCGGTACGCAGGATCATCGGCACTTCTCGTGCCAGAATATCGCGAATAATCCCGCCGCCTACGCCAGTCAGCACGCCCATGCAGATGGCAACCATGGGCCCTGTACCCGCATTAAAGGCTTTATTCACCCCAATGCCGACAAACACAGCCAGCCCGACGGCATCCAGCACCGGGAGGATCCATTTTGGTAAGCGGCGGGGCTGGCGAACCAGCACGATGGTTAACAGGCAGGTGACCATCGCCACCACCAGATCGGTGGGATCTTTCACCCAAAATACCGGGCCATTATCCAGCGCCATATCTCGGATCGTTCCACCGCCTACGGCGGTCACCACGCCAAGCACCAGCACGCCAAACGGATCCATGCGCAGCTTTCCGGCGAGCAGGACGCCGGAGATAGCAAAAACGGCTGTGCCAAGAATATCCAGCCAATAAACGAGCATCGTTAAATCCTCGAAGGGGGTCTTATGTTAATGACTCTCGGCCAGAGCGGCACAGAGTTGTTTTGCGGCGAGGATAATACGCGGGCTGGCGCGTTCAAACCAGTCGCTGGTGAGAGGGATCACCGGAATTTTTAGCTGGCTTTGCCAGAATTGTTCAATTTTAGGAATCTCGCTCGCATTTCCGACCACAACGATCGCCTGTGGTCGGCGAGCAAGAACCTGTTCCCGGCTGACCTGAGGCCACGGTATCCGGCTGGCCGCAAAGATATTTTCTCCGCCGCACACTTCCAGGACCTGATTCTGAATGGAGCCTTTCCCGGTGGTGAACAGCGGCTGGCTGCCAAACTGCAAAAAGATGCGCTTTTTAACGGGGGTATCGTATTTTGCTTTGAGTGCCGCATAGTCGCTGAGCAGTTGTTTTGCCGCATCCTCGGCTTTAGCCGGGGTTGGGCTGTAGGGCGCCAGAGCGCGTAACGCCTGAGCGACCTGCTCAATGCTCACGGCATCCACCCACATGACTTTTATCCCAAGCGACGTCAGTTGATTAACCTGCCGCTCTGCATTGCCGCCACGCCAGGCGAGCACGAGATCGGGCTTAAGCGCCACGATGCGCTCAAGGTTCATCCCTTGCCAGGTTGCGACCTGTTCAATATGCGCGGCCTGCGGTGGGTAATTGGAAAAGCTGCTTACACCAACGGGGGTGATACCGGCGGCAAACGCCAGTTCGGTGTTAGCGGGGGAGAGGGTAATCACACGCGGCGCGGCGCAGAGCCAGGCCGGTGCGAGCAGAAGCAGGGCGACCAGCGCCCTGATGGCATGTTTAGCCACGAGCCAGTTTCTGCACAAGGCTCTCCACCATCACGGTGGACTGTTTTGCCGCGACAACCAGGAATTCGTCGAAGCTGATATGAGACTGCTGATCGGCCACGTCAGATATGGCGCGGACCACCACGAACGGGACGTTGAAATTATGGCAAACGTGGGCAATCGCGGTCGCTTCCATCTCAACGGCGATAGCCTGCGGGAAGTTGTGACGGATTTTTGCCAGGCCGACGGAGCCATTGATGAAGGCATCACCGCTCACAATCAGGCCGCGTACGGCGTTGAGGTTCAGTTCAGCAATGCACTCTTCTGCCGCCGCAACCAGCTTATCGTCGGCCTTAAAGCCGGCCGGGCAACCTGGAAGCTGACCGTATTCGTAGCCGAATGCGGTAACGTCTGCATCGTGGTAACGCGCTTCATCGGAGACGACGATATCACCCACTTTCAGGGTCGGTGCCAGACCGCCTGCAGAGCCGGTGTTAACGATCACGTCTGGCTTGCAGCGCTCAAGCAACAGCGTTGCGCCCAGCGCAGCAGCAACCTTACCGATGCCTGATTTCAGCAGAGCCACGTCAACACCGTTCAGTTGACCGGTATAGATCTCACAACCCCCCAGAGAGAGAGTCTGACGGTTCTCAATTTTGTCACGCAGCAGCGTAACTTCTTCTTCCATTGCACCAATAATGCCGATTTTCATAGATTTACTCGCGATGTGCCTTGTTAAGATGCATAGTCTATCATGCGCTTAAGGGGAAACGCATTCTCACGCGGGGGAGCACATGTCACAGATCGATTTTCGCACCAAAATTAACTGGCACCGACGTTTCCGTTCGCCGCAGGGTGAAAAGAGCGAACATGAGATCCTGCGTATCTTCGAAAGCGATCGCGGGCGGATCATTAACTCGCCTGCCATTCGTCGTCTGCAGCAAAAGACCCAGGTGTTTCCGCTTGAGCGTAACGCTGCCGTACGCACACGCCTTACCCACTCAATGGAAGTTCAGCAGGTGGGGCGCTACATTGCCAAAGAGATTTTAAGCCGTCTCAAAGAGCAGCGCTTGCTGGAAACCTACGGTCTGGATGAGTTGACCGGGCCCTTTGAGAGTATTGTTGAGATGGCCTGCCTGATGCACGACATCGGCAATCCCCCGTTTGGTCACTTTGGCGAGGCGGCGATCAACGACTGGTTCAGGCAGCGACTCTTCCCGTCGGATGCCGTCAGCCAGCCGCTCAGTGATGACCGCTGCGTGGTGCGGGATTTACGTCTGCGTGAAGGCGAAGACGGGCTAAACGATCTGCGTCGTAAAGTGCGTCAGGATCTCTGTCATTTTGAAGGCAATGCGCAGGGGATACGGCTGGTGCACTCCCTGATGCGCATGAATCTGACCTGGGCACAGGTGGGATGCATCCTCAAATATACCCGTCCCGCCTGGTGGATGGGCGAAACGCCCGCTTCGCACAGCTATCTGATGAAAAAGCCGGGCTATTACCTCTCCGAAGAGGCCTATATTGAGCGGTTACGTAAAGAACTTTCATTGACTGCAAATGGCCGCTTCCCGTTGACGTGGATTATGGAAGCCGCCGATGACATCTCCTATTGCGTTGCTGACCTGGAAGACGCGGTTGAAAAAAGAATATTTAGCGTCGAGGAGCTTTATCAGCATCTTTATGATGCATGGGGGAAACATGAAAAAGGTTCGCTGTTTGCCCAGGTGGTCGAAAATGCCTGGGAAAAATCGCGTGCAAATACATTAAGCCGGAGCACCGAAGATCAGTTCTTTATGTATTTGCGGGTCAATACATTAAATAAACTGGTGCCTTACGCCGCCTCGCGCTTTATTGATAATTTGCCGATGATTTTTAGCGGCGAGTTCAATCATGCCTTGCTGGAGGATGACAGCAGCTTCAGCCAGTTGCTTGAGTTATATAAACATGTCGCGATGCGTCATGTATTCAGCCACCCGGATGTTGAACAGTTAGAGCTGCAGGGATACCGGGTAATCAGCGGCTTACTGGAAATATATCGCCCTCTGCTGCAATTGTCGGTCGATGAATTCAGCGAGCTGGTGGAACAAGAGCGCGTGCGACGAATACCGATTGAGTCCCGGCTTTATCAGAAACTTTCTATCCGTCATCGTCTGGCTTACGTTGAAGCCATCGGCAAACTGGATCGCCACTCACCGCAGTGGCCGGTGCTCGAATATTATTATCGCTGTCGTCTCATCCAGGACTATATCAGCGGAATGACCGATTTGTATGCCTGGGATGAGTACCGCAAGCTGATGGCGGTGGAATAATCCCGGAGTTTTGTAAAGACGACCAATAAATTTTTACTTTTTCCATAAACTTATCGCCGGAACTAAGCGGTATAAAACGAATCTGAGTTACACAGCAATTTTGCGTTATCTGTAAATCGAGATTGAGAAACATGAAAAAAACCACATTAGCAATGAGTGCACTGGCTCTGAGTTTAGGTTTAGCGCTGTCTCCTCTGACTGCTACTGCAGCCGAGACCGCGTCATCGGCAGCAACCGCGCAGCAGATGCCAAGCCTGGCACCGATGCTCGAAAAAGTGATGCCATCGGTGGTGAGTATTAACGTTGAGGGCAGCACGACCGTCAATACGCCGCGTATGCCGCGTAACTTCCAGCAGTTCTTCGGCGATAACTCGCCGTTCTGCCAGGACGGTTCGCCATTCCAGAGTTCTCCGTTCTGTCAGGGCGGTGGCGCAGGGGATGACGGCCAGGGCGGCGGCCAGCAGCAGAAATTCATGGCGCTTGGCTCGGGGGTTATTATTGATGCCGCGAAAGGGTATGTCGTTACCAACAACCACGTGGTGGATAACGCCAACAGCATTAAGGTTCAGCTGAGCGACGGGCGTAAATTTGACGCTAAAGTGGTGGGCAAGGACCCACGCTCTGATATCGCACTGATCCAGATTCAGGATCCTAAAAACCTGACGGCGATTAAAATTGCCGACTCCGACGCGCTGCGTGTCGGTGACTACACCGTGGCCATCGGTAACCCGTTCGGTCTGGGCGAAACCGTGACCTCGGGGATTGTTTCGGCGCTGGGCCGTAGCGGCCTGAACGCGGAGAACTATGAAAACTTCATCCAGACGGATGCGGCGATCAACCGCGGTAACTCCGGCGGTGCGCTGGTGAACCTGAACGGTGAGCTGATTGGTATTAACACTGCCATCCTGGCACCGGACGGCGGCAACATCGGTATCGGTTTTGCTATCCCAAGTAACATGGTGAAAAACCTGACCGCGCAGATGGTGCAGTACGGCCAGGTGAAACGCGGTGAGCTGGGTATCATGGGTACCGAGCTGAACTCTGAGCTGGCGAAAGCGATGAAAGTTGACGCCCAGCGCGGCGCGTTCGTGAGCCAGGTTATGCCGAACTCCTCCGCAGCAAAAGCGGGGATTAAAGCCGGGGATGTGATCACCTCCCTGAACGGTAAACCGATCAGCAGCTTTGCCGCCCTGCGTGCCGAAGTGGGCTCAATGCCAATTGGCAGCAAAGTCACCCTTGGCCTGCTGCGTGACGGTAAGGCGGTTAACGTGAGTCTGGAGCTGCAGCAGAGCAGTCAGAATCAGGTTGATTCCAGCACCATCTTCAGCGGTATTGAAGGGGCGGAGATGAGCAACAAAGGTGCAGATAAAGGCGTGGTGGTGAATAACGTGAAAGCGAATTCCCCGGCAGCCCGTATCGGCCTGAAAAAAGGTGATGTGATCATGGGTGCTAACCAGCAGCCAGTGAAAAACATCGCTGAACTGCGTAAAATTCTCGACAGCAAACCATCCGTGCTGGCGCTGAATATTCAGCGTGGTGATACTTCTATCTACCTTCTGATGCAATAATTCTCGTAAGCCCCTGCGTGATGTAAGCAGGGGCTTTTTTGTTTCTGTGACCCTTCCCACAAGTCCATACTTCACTGCCTGATTTTGTGCATTCGCACAATGCGACCGTAGCCGAACTCCCCTATGCTTGAGCTCTGCTCACAGGAGGGTTACATGGCTGGCTGGCATCTTGATACCAAAATGGCGCAGGATATCGTGGCGCGCACCATGCGCATCATCGATACCAATATCAACGTAATGGATGCCCGCGGGCGCATTATTGGCAGCGGCGATCGCGAGCGTATTGGGGAATTGCACGAAGGTGCACTGCTGGTGCTTTCCCAGGGGCGGGTCGTGGATATCGATGATGCCGTGGCGAAACACCTGCACGGCGTCCGTCAGGGCATCAATTTACCGCTGCGCCTTGAAGGGGAAATTGTTGGCGTAATAGGCCTGACCGGTGAACCCGAATCACTGCGTAAATATGGCGAGCTGGTCTGCATGACGGCGGAGATGATGCTGGAGCAGTCGCGCCTGATGCACCTGCTGGCCCAGGACAGCCGTCTGCGCGAAGAGCTGGTGATGAACCTGATTCAGGCAGAGGAGCATACGCCTGCGCTGAGCGAGTGGGCGCAGCGTCTGGGTATTGACCTGAACCAACCACGCGTCGTGGCGGTGATTGAGGTGGATAGCGGCCAGCTGGGGGTCGATAGCGCGATGGCTGAATTGCAGCAGCTACAAAACGCGCTGGCAACGCCGGAGCGCGACAACCTGGTGGCGATTGTATCCCTGACGGAAATGGTGGTGCTCAAGCCGGCGCTTAACGCGTTCGGTCGCTGGGATGCGGAAGATCACCGTCGTCGTGTGGAGCAGTTAATTTCCCGTATGAAAGAGAATGGTCAGCTGCGTTTTCGCGTCGCCCTGGGGAATTACTTTACCGGGCCTGGCAGTATCGCCCGCTCATGGCGTACGGCGCGTACCACGATGATGGTGGGTAAACAGCGAATGCCGGAAAGCCGCAGCTATTTTTATCAGGATCTGATGCTGCCGGTACTGCTCGACAGCCTGCGCGGTGGCTGGCAGGCCAATGAGCTGGCGCGTCCGCTCGCGCGTCTGAAAGCGATGGACAACAATGGTCTGCTGCGCCGGACGCTACAGGCGTGGTTCCGGCATAACGTGCAGCCGCTGGCGACGTCGAAAGCGCTGTTCATTCACCGCAACACGCTGGAGTATCGGCTCAACCGGATTTCGGAGCTGACAGGGCTGGATCTGGGAAGTTTTGACGACAGACTGCTGCTGTATGTGGCGTTGCAGCTGGATGAACAGCGATGATGCTGTTTGCCGGGTGGCGGCTTCGCCTTACCCGGCCTACATGATGGTTTTCTCCCTCTCCCTGTGGGAGAGGGCCGGGGTGAGGGCATCAGGCCGCACCCAACTTATTTGTTACGCGTTAATTTCTCAAGATCCGCTTCAATCTCGCTGATCTTATTAGTCACAACGCTTTCAAGGTGACGCAGATCGTCAAGGATCTTACGCTTGAGATCGACTTCGGTACGGTCGCGCTGGCAGATCTGATCGAGTTCATCGATCACATAGCGCAGGTTAGGGCTGATTTCCTGAACCTCTTTATATCCCTGTCCTACACCGTCTGCGACGACGGTCTTACGCTGGCGTGGGTATTTGAACTTCACGCTCTTGGCGAAAAACTCTCCTTTGTCCTTGTGAAAATAGATTTTTAAAATATCGTTGTTGGCTTCCTGGCGAAGGCTGTAACGATCAATTTCATCAGGATTGGTAATGCCCAGACTTTTCAGATTATCGTACATAGCGGTACCCTTGATCTCAACATAACCTTTGAATAATTAACGAAAAAATCTATTTTCGCCACCCTCAGATATGAAAAAAGCGGGGTTGCCCCCGCTTTTTGTTATATCCGATTAATCGATGGTGCGCAGCAATTCGTTGATGCCCACTTTACCGCGGGTTTTCGCGTCCACTTTCTTCACGATAACCGCACAGTACAGGCTGTACTTACCATCTTTAGACGGCAGGTTGCCGGAAACCACCACGGAGCCCGCCGGAACGCGGCCGTAATGGATTTCGCCGGTTTCACGGTCGTAAATACGGGTGCTCTGACCGATGTAAACGCCCATAGAGATTACTGAACCTTCTTCAACGATCACGCCTTCTACCACTTCAGAGCGCGCGCCGATGAAGCAGTTGTCTTCGATGATGGTTGGGTTAGCCTGCAGGGGTTCCAGTACGCCACCAATGCCGACGCCGCCGGACAGGTGAACGTTTTTACCGATCTGCGCGCAGGAGCCCACGGTTGCCCAGGTGTCCACCATGGTGCCTTCGTCTACATAGGCACCGATGTTTACGTAGGACGGCATCAGTACGGTGTTACGGGCGATGAACGCGCCCTGACGCACCGCAGCAGGTGGCACTACGCGGAAGCCTTCTTTCTGGAAACGCGCTTCGTCGTAATCAGCGAATTTCATTGGCACTTTATCGAAGTAGCGGCTTTCAGCTCCGTCGATAACCTGGTTATCGTTGATACGGAAAGAGAGCAGCACGGCTTTCTTCAGCCATTGATGAGTGACCCACTGACCGTCGATTTTTTCTGCTACACGCAGCGCGCCGGAATCCAGCAGAGAAATCACCTGATTAACCGCTTCGCGGGTAACGGTATCCACATTTGCCGGGGTAATCTCGGCGCGACGCTCAAAAGCGGACTCAATAACGTTCTGTAACTGCTGCATTGTTTACTCTTTCCATTTCACTAAAAAACACGTCACCCTTTATCGTTTGGATTGAGGGCTGCTGTCAACCGTTGTTGCACTTCAAGTTGCAGGTCATTATTAAGGGCACGCCGGTCCGCTGTTGCGATTATAAATAAATCTTCTACTCGCTCGCCAATGGTTGTAATTCGGGCTCCGTGGAGCGAAATTCCCAGATCGGCAAAGACCTGGCCGACGCGGGCGAGCAGTCCTGGCTGATCCAGGGCAATCAGCTCCAGGAACGATTTACGATCGGTGTGGGTCGGCAGGAAATTGACCTCGGTATCGACGGTAAAGTGGCGCAATTTTGCCGGCTGACGACGCGGCTGTGGTGGCTGCCAGCTGCGCTGGGTGATGGCCTGTTCCAGACCAAAACGTATCCCTTCATGACGATCCGACGACAGCGGGCTGCCGTCCGGCTCCAGCACAATAAAGGTGTCCATCGCCATGCCGTCGCGGGTGGTAAAAATCTGCGCGTCGTGCACGCTCAGGTTTCGTCTGTCCAGTTCAGCGCATACCGCAGCAAACAGATAAGGACGGTCCGGGCTCCAGATAAAGATCTCGGTACCACCGCGTGTCGCCTGCGGGCTGAGCAGGATCATCGGTTGCGACAAATCATGCTGTAGCAGATGCCGTGCATGCCAGGCCAGCTGGTTTGGGCTGTGGCGGACAAAGTAGTTGGCGCGACAGCGGGCCCAAATCTGATGCAATGCCTCTTCATCAATGTTGTCCATCCGCAGCAGGGCCAGAGCCTGCAGCTGATGATGGCGAACACGCTCTCGCATGTCCGGGGTATTTTGCATGCCGCGGCGCAGCTGTTTTTCGGTCGCAAAGTACAGTTCACGCAGCAGGCTCTGCTTCCAGCTGTTCCACAGCGTTTCGTTGGTGGCGCAGATATCGGCCACCGTCAGGCAGACCAGATAGCGCAGACGGTTTTCTGTTTGTACCTCTTCTGCGAACTGCTTGATCACTTCAGGATCCTGAATGTCACGGCGCTGAGCGGTAACCGACATCAGCAGGTGATGGCGGACCAGCCAGGCAACCAGCTGCGTTTCGCGCGAGTTCAGACCGTGCAGTTCGGCAAATTTCAGCACGTCCTGCGCGCCGAGCACCGAGTGGTCACCGCCGCGACCTTTGGCAATATCGTGGAACAGGGCGGCAATCAGGATCAGCTCCGGGTGGGTCAGACGTGGCCACAGCTCAACACAAAGCGGGTGACGGGAGCGCGTCTCTTCTTTCGCAAAGCTCTCCAGCTTGAGCATGACGCGGATCGTGTGTTCATCCACGGTATAGGCATGGAACAGATCGAACTGCATCTGCCCGACAATGTGCGACCATTGCGGCATATAGGCCCACAGTACGCTGTGACGGTGCATTGGCAGCAGCCCGCGACTGACGGCGCCCGGATGTCGGAGCATGCTCAGGAACAGCGAACGCGCTTCCGGGATATAGCACAGCGGCTGCGTCAGATGGCGGCGCGCATGGCGCAAATGGCGCAGGGTTGTGGAGTAGATCCCGGTGATCGTACTGTTGCGGACCATCGTATAGAACATCCGCAGGATCGCCTCCGGCTCGCGCATAAACAGGGTTTCGTCACGCAGATCGATAAGCGTGCCGCGCAGCTGGAACTCGTCATCGATGGGGCGCGGTTTTTCGTCCGCCGTCAGCGCAAGAATGGCTTCGTCGAACAGCTGTAGCAGCATCTGGTTGAGCTCGGTGACGCGGCGAGTCACGCGGAAGAAATCCTTCATCATATGCTCAACCGGTTCGTTACCCTCGCCGCTGTAGTTGAGGCGCTGGGCCACGCTGAGCTGGCGGTCGAACAACAGACGGTTATCGTAGCGATTAAGTTCAAGATGGAGGGCAAACCGAATGCGCCACAGTAGATGCAGACACTCGTTCAGCTCGTTTCGCTCGGCTTCGGTCAAAAAGCCAAAGCCCACCATCTCATCCAGCGAGGTGGCGCCGAAGTGGCGACGGGCCACCCACTGTAATGTGTGGATGTCGCGCAGGCCGCCGGGGCTGCTTTTAATATCCGGTTCAAGGTTATAGCTTGTGCCGTGATAGCGCTGGTGGCGCTGATTTTGTTCCTCGACCTTTGCGGCGAAGAACTTTTCTGACGGCCAGAAGCCGTCACTGAAAATGTGTTTTTGCAGTTCCAGGAACAACGCGACGTCGCCGATCAGCAGGCGGGTTTCGATCAGGTTAGTGGCAACGGTCAGATCCGATAACCCTTCCAGCAAACACTCTTCCAGGGTGCGCACGCTGTGGCCAACTTCCAGCTTGATATCCCAGAGCAGCGTCAGCAGTTCGCCAATCTTTTGCGCCTGTTCGTCCGGCAGCTTTTTGCGGCTTAAGATCAGTAAGTCGATATCGGAGAGCGGATGCAGCTCACCGCGGCCATAGCCCCCGACGGCAACCAGCGCCACGTCGCTGACCTGCCCGAACCCGTTCTCAATCCACAGGCGTTGCAGGAGCTGGTCGATAAATTCGGTGCGCGCTTCGATCAGCTGTTCAGCGGAAATGCCCGCGTCAAACGCGCTTCCCAGCCAGCGCTGGAAGACATCCATATGGGCTTTGATGCCGGCACAGCTCAGCTCGTGCTGCGGCCAGACGCCCGGGTTATCGGGCTGGTCGGGGAGGGTGGGAAGTGCTGTGTTAGCATACTGTTCGGGTAATAGATTACTCATCGTGCGCCACCCATAAGAAAAAGCTATAGCCATTAAAAAAGCCGGCATTTGCCGGCTTTTTTATCATTCATCGTGCGTCAGTATTGCCGGGATGGTGTCATCCTTGCGCAACGTCATAATTTCGCAGCCGTTGTCTGTTACCACAATAGTATGCTCGTACTGCGCAGACAAGCTTCTGTCTTTGGTTTTCACCGTCCAGCCATCTTTCATGGTGCGGATACGGTAGTCACCCGCGTTGACCATTGGCTCGATGGTGAAGGTCATGCCTTTTTGCAGCACTACGCCGCCGTCATCCGCATCATAGTGCAGAACCTGCGGCTCTTCGTGGAAGACGCGGCCAATGCCGTGACCACAATATTCGCGAACCACGGAGAAACCTTCCGCTTCCACAAACTTCTGGATAGCGGCACCAATGGTGCGCAGGCGAATGCCCGGTTTTACCATCTTCAGTGCCAGGTAGAGGCTCTCCTGCGTCACTTTACACAGGCGCTCGCCCAGGATGGTTGGCTTGCCCACGATAAACATCTTCGAGGTGTCACCGTGGTAATCATCTTTAATGACGGTGACGTCGATGTTGACGATGTCGCCATCTTTCAGCAGTTTTTCGTCGTCCGGAATACCGTGGCACACCACTTCATTTATAGAAATGCAGACGGATTTCGGGAAACCGTGGTAGCCGAGGCAGGCGGAGACCGCGTGCTGCTCGTTAACAATATAGTCGTTACAGATGCGGTCCAGTTCGCCGGTGCTGACGCCCGGTTTCACGAACGGCTCGATCATTTCCAGCACTTCCGCGGCCAGACGACCGGCGACGCGCATCTTTTCAATTTCTTCAGGGGTCTTAATAGAGATAGCCATGTAATCTGTCCATCGGTGTCGATTTTTTCGACAATACTAGTCTAAGTGCCGTCAATGGTACCAGTCAGGCGCACCCCGTGCCAAACTGAGAATCATTAACAGCACACTCAGCCAACAACTATTGGTTTCTGGCCGTGTTTTGTGGTATAAAGCGCGCCGGACTTCCGATCCATCTCAGATACACAGGCTGGACGGAAGCGACAAATCTCACTTTGTGTAACAACACACACGTATCGGCACATATTCCGGGGTGCCCTTCGGGGTCGGTAATATGGGATACGTGGAGGCATAACCCCAACTTTCAATATAGAGGTTTTAAACATGGCAACTGTTTCCATGCGCGACATGCTCAAGGCTGGTGTTCACTTTGGTCACCAGACCCGTTACTGGAACCCGAAAATGAAGCCTTTCATCTTCGGCGCACGTAACAAAGTTCACATCATCAACCTTGAGAAAACGGTACCAATGTTCAACGAAGCCCTGGCTGAGCTGAACAAGATCGCTTCCCGTAAAGGTAAGATTCTGTTCGTTGGTACTAAGCGCGCTGCAAGCGAAGCTGTGAAAGATGCTGCTAACAGCTGCGACCAGTTCTTCGTGAACCATCGCTGGTTGGGCGGCATGCTGACCAACTGGAAAACTGTTCGTCAGTCCATCAAGCGCCTGAAAGATCTGGAAACCCAGTCTCAGGACGGTACTTTCGACAAGCTGACTAAGAAAGAAGCGCTGATGCGCACTCGTGAGCTGGACAAGCTGGAAAACAGCCTGGGCGGTATCAAAGATATGGGCGGCCTGCCAGACGCGCTGTTCGTAATCGATGCAGACCACGAGCACATCGCAATCAAAGAAGCTAACAACCTGGGTATCCCGGTATTCGCTATCGTTGATACCAACTCCGATCCGGACGGTGTTGACTTCGTTATCCCGGGTAACGACGACGCAATCCGTGCTGTTAGCCTGTACCTGAGCGCTGTAGCTGCTACCGTTCGTGAAGGCCGTTCCCAGGATCTGGCTTCTCAGGCGGAAGAAAGCTTCGTAGAAGCTGAATAATAAGGTTTCACCCCTTATTAGTACCGTGTATGAATAGGGGCCCATTATCGGCCCCTTTTTTCAATTTATACTGTTTGGCCGCAGGCCGGGCAGTTCACATCTCCCGAGGATTTAAGAATGGCTGAAATTACCGCATCCCTGGTAAAAGAGCTGCGCGAGCGTACTGGCGCAGGCATGATGGATTGCAAAAAAGCGCTGACTGAAGCGAACGGCGACATCGAGCTGGCAATCGAAAACATGCGTAAATCCGGTGCGATCAAAGCAGCTAAAAAAGCAGGCAACGTTGCTGCTGACGGCGTGATCATCACTAAAATCGACGGCACCTACGGCATCATTCTGGAAGTTAACTGCCAGACTGACTTCGTTGCTAAAGATGGTGGTTTCCAGGCATTTGCTAACAAAGTTCTGGACGCAGCTGTTGCTGGCAAAATCACTGACGTTGAAGTTCTGAAAGCACAGTTCGAAGAAGAACGTGTTGCGCTGGTTGCTAAAATCGGTGAGAACATCAACATCCGTCGCGTGGCTTCCCTGGAAGGCGACGTTCTGGGTTCTTACCAGCACGGTGCGCGTATCGGTGTTCTGGTTGCGGCTAAAGGCGCTGACGAAGAGCTGGTTAAACAGCTGGCAATGCACATCGCTGCAAGCAAACCAGAATTCGTTAAGCCAGAAGACGTGTCTGCTGAAGTGGTAGAGAAAGAGTACCAGGTTCAGCTGGACATCGCGATGCAGTCTGGTAAGCCAAAAGAAATCGCAGAGAAAATGGTTGAAGGCCGCATGAAGAAATTCACCGGCGAAGTTTCTCTGACTGGCCAGCCTTTCGTTATGGATCCAAGCAAGTCCGTTGCTCAGCTGCTGAAAGAGCACAACGCTGACGTCACTGGCTTCATCCGCTTCGAAGTGGGCGAAGGCATTGAGAAAGTTGAGACTGACTTCGCAGCAGAAGTTGCTGCAATGTCCAAGCAGTCTTAATGATGAAAAAGGAGCCGCCTGAGGGCGGCTTCTTTTTGTCACCCGTCAGACGAAAATCAGACAGGATCCCGTATCGCTGTGCTGGTATGCGACATACTATGTCGCCAGAATTTACCCCCATCTTAATCGTTGACAGTCTCAGGAAAGAAACATGGCTACCAATGCAAAACCCGTGTACAAACGCATTCTGCTTAAGCTGAGTGGCGAAGCGCTGCAGGGATCGGAAGGCTTCGGTATTGACGCAAGCATTCTCGACCGCATGGCACAGGAGATCAAAGAACTTGTCGAACTGGGTATTCAGGTCGGCGTAGTCATTGGCGGTGGCAACCTTTTCCGTGGTGCTGGTCTGGCGAAAGCGGGGATGAACCGCGTTGTGGGCGACCATATGGGTATGCTGGCAACCGTGATGAACGGTCTGGCAATGCGTGATGCGCTCCATCGTGCCTATGTGAATGCCCGCCTGATGTCCGCTATTCCTTTGAATGGCGTGTGCGATAACTACAGCTGGGCAGAAGCCATCAGCCTGCTGCGCAACAACCGCGTGGTGATCCTCTCCGCCGGTACGGGTAACCCGTTCTTTACGACCGATTCCGCTGCCTGCCTGCGCGGTATCGAAATCGAAGCCGATGTGGTGCTGAAAGCCACCAAAGTGGATGGCGTGTTTACCGCCGACCCGGCAAAAGATCCCTCTGCTACCATGTACGATCAGCTGTCCTACAGCGAAGTACTGGAAAAAGAGCTGAAAGTGATGGATCTTGCCGCCTTCACGCTGGCTCGCGACCACAAACTGCCGATCCGTGTCTTCAACATGAACAAGCCTGGCGCGCTGCGTCGCGTGGTCATGGGTGAAAAAGAAGGCACATTGATCACGGAATAATTTCCGTCGGCGATAAATACAGGTAAGATTCCGCTTTATTTTGTAGTGGTATCTTACCCGGGCGCGCCTTTGGCGTTGTCATGAATTAAACGCGACTATACTTAGCACACCTGTAGCGCTGTGCTGGCGGATAGTCTGCCTGAGACAAGTTTTCAAGGATTCGTAACGTGATTAACGACATCAGAAAAGATGCTGAAGTACGCATGGAAAAATGCGTAGAAGCGTTCAAAACCCAAATCAGCAAGATCCGTACTGGCCGTGCTTCCCCAAGCCTGCTGGATGGCATCATCGTAGAGTACTACGGTACGCCAACCCCGCTGCGTCAGCTGGCGAGCGTTACCGTAGAAGATACCCGTACGCTGAAAATCAACGTGTTCGATCGTTCTATGGGCCCGGCGGTTGAGAAAGCGATCATGGCGTCTGACCTTGGTCTGAACCCAAGCTCTGCGGGTGCTGATATCCGTGTTCCGCTGCCTCCGCTGACGGAAGAGCGTCGTAAAGACCTGATCAAAGTGGTGCGTGGTGAAGCTGAGCAGGGTCGTGTTTCCGTGCGTAACGTCCGTCGCGACGCGAACGATAAAGTGAAAGCGCTGCTGAAAGAAAAAGAGATCAGTGAAGATGACGATCGTCGTTCCCAGGACGACATTCAGAAAATGACTGACGCGGCCATCAAGAAAATTGATGCGGCGCTGGCAGATAAAGAAGCGGAACTGATGCAGTTCTGATTTCTGTCGTACACTGATAAACGCCGTTCAGAGGGACTTCGGGTCTTGCTGGCGGCGTTTTGCTTTTATCTGGTCTAACTTTTTTCGGGCATCTCATGAAGCATTTAACTCTCCTTGGCTCAACCGGATCTATCGGTTGCAGCACTCTCGACGTTGTACGCCACAACCCCGCGCTTTACACCGTGACAGCACTGGTGGCCGGGAAGAATGTGCAGCGAATGGTCGAGCAGTGTCTGGAGTTTACGCCCCGCTATGCGGTAATGGATGACGAAGAGAGCGCCCGCCAGCTGAAAGCCGTTCTGCAAGAGAAGGGCTGTCGTACCGAGGTCCTGAGCGGGCAACAGGCTGCCTGTGAGATGGCTGCGCTGGATGAGGTCGATCAGGTGATGGCCGCCATTGTTGGCGCGGCCGGGTTGCTGCCGACGCTGGCCGCCATCGATGCCGGTAAAGATGTTCTGCTGGCGAATAAAGAGTCGCTGGTGACCTGCGGACGCCTGTTTATGGAGGCGGTTAAGCAGCGCGGAGCACGACTTTTGCCGGTCGACAGCGAGCACAACGCCATTTTTCAGAGTTTACCGCAACCTTTTCAGCAGAACCTGGGGTACGCTGACCTGGAGCAGAATGGGGTTGTATCGATTTTGCTTACCGGGTCTGGTGGCCCGTTTCGTGAAACGCCACTGACTGAACTGAGCGCAATGACGCCGGATCAGGCGTGCCGTCATCCGAACTGGTCAATGGGGCGTAAGATCTCCGTTGACTCTGCCACTATGATGAACAAAGGTCTGGAATACATTGAAGCTCGCTGGCTGTTTAACGCGTCGGCGAAACAGATGGAAGTGCTGATCCACCCGCAATCGGTGATTCACTCGATGGTGCGCTATCAGGACGGCAGCGTGCTGGCGCAACTGGGAGAGCCGGATATGCGTACGCCAATTGCACATGCAATGGCATGGCCTGAACGCGTGAAATCTGGCGTGAAGCCACTCGATTTTTGCAAGCTGAGTTCCCTGACGTTCAGTGAACCTGACTACGATCGTTATCCGTGTCTTAAGCTTGCAATGAATGCCTTTGACCAGGGGCAGGCGGCGACGACGGCACTCAATGCAGCCAATGAAATTACCGTTGAAGCATTTCTGAATCAGCAGATCCGTTTCACCGATATCGCTATGCTGAATTTGTCGGTACTGGAGTTGATGGATCTGCGCGAACCACAAAGCGTGGAAGAGGTGCTGGCGGTGGATGAGCAGGCTCGTATTATTGCGCGCAAACAGGTGACACGTCTCGCAAGCTGGTGATAAAGCAAGCACTAGTCGTCGTGCTATTTGTTAGCGTTGGGCTTCGGTGATATAGTCTGCGCCACCTGATCGCAGGTATTTGACTTTAAGTGGTCAGGTAAGCCGTGGTTTGACACGGCTTTTTTACGTATAGGCTTCAGTATTCCTGAGTACCGTTAAATCCTTTTCAGGGACTAAAAACGCGTTATGTTGTCTGCGAATCAACCAATAAGCGAAAACTTGCCAGCTCATGGCTGCCGTCATGTAGCAATCATCATGGATGGCAATGGCCGCTGGGCGAAAAGACAAGGGAAGATACGAGCCTTTGGGCATAAAGCTGGGGCGAAATCTGTTCGCCGCGCCGTCTCTTTTGCCGCCAATAACGGCATTGATGCGTTAACGCTCTATGCTTTTAGCAGTGAAAACTGGAATCGACCTGCGCAGGAAGTGACTGCGTTGATGGAACTGTTTGTGTGGGCGCTCGACAGCGAAGTAAAAAGCCTGCACCGCCACAACGTGCGCCTGCGTGTCATTGGCGAAACCAGTCGTTTTAACTCACGTTTGCAGGAACGGATTCGTAAAGCAGAAGCGCTGACTGAAAATAACACGGGTCTGACGCTGAATATCGCGGCGAATTACGGTGGACGCTGGGATATTATCCAGGGGGTTCGGCACCTGGCCGAACAGGTTCAGGAAGGGTTGTTGAGACCCGACCAAATTGATGAAGACGCGCTGAGCAAGCAAATCTGCATGAATGAACTGGCACCTGTGGATTTGGTAATTAGGACAGGGGGAGAACATCGCATAAGTAACTTTTTGCTGTGGCAAATTGCCTATGCCGAACTTTACTTTACGGATGTGCTTTGGCCCGATTTTGATGAACAAGACTTTGAAGGTGCGCTGCATGCCTTTGCCAATCGAGAGCGTCGTTTCGGCGGCACCGAGCCTGGTGGCGACAAAGCCTGATGGGGGTAGCTTTTGCTGAAGTATCGCCTGATTTCCGCTTTTGTATTAATACCCATTGTCATTGCGGCGCTGTTTTTACTGCCCCCGGTGGGATTTGCTATTGTCACGCTGGTGGTGTGTATGCTGGCCGCGTGGGAATGGGGACAGTTTAGCGGCTTTACGTCGCGCAGTCAGCGGGTATGGCTGGCGGTACTCTGTGGCTTGATCCTGGCCCTGATGCTGTTTACCTTGCCTGAATATCACCATGATATTCACCAACCACTGGTTGCCGGGTCCCTGTGGGTATCGTTGGCCTGGTGGATCGCCGCCCTTGTTTTGGTGCTTTTTTATCCAGGCTCCGCGGCGTTGTGGCGCAATTCAAAAGTGCTGCGCCTTATATTTGGTCTTCTTACCATCGTGCCTTTTTTCTGGGGCATGGTTGCCCTGCGCGCCTGGCACTACGACGAAAACCACTACAGCGGTGCGATTTGGCTGCTTTATGTGATGATTCTGGTCTGGGGGGCTGACTCTGGGGCCTATATGTTTGGTAAACTGTTCGGCAAACATAAACTGGCTCCGAAGGTGTCGCCTGGTAAAACCTGGCAAGGATTCATCGGCGGCCTGTTTACGGCAGCGATTATCTCCTGGGGCTATGGCGTCTGGGCGAATCTGGACATTGCACCGTCAATACTGCTGGTGTGTTCGATTTTTGCCGCGCTGGCCTCGGTACTCGGTGATTTAACCGAAAGTATGTTCAAGCGAGAAGCAGGGATTAAGGACAGCGGACACCTGATTCCAGGGCATGGCGGGATACTGGATCGCATTGACAGCCTGACAGCGGCTGTTCCCGTGTTTGCTTGTCTGCTTTTACTGGTATTCGGGACGATTTAACGGAAGGTTTTATGCTGAGCATTCTCTGGAATCTGGCGGCGTTCATTGTTGCACTGGGTGTACTGATTACCGTGCATGAATTTGGCCATTTCTGGGTTGCTCGCCGTTGCGGTGTGCGCGTGGAGCGGTTCTCCATCGGTTTTGGCAAATCGCTCTGGACGCGTACCGACCGTCACGGCACGGAATTTGTCATCGCCCTTATCCCGCTCGGTGGCTACGTCAAAATGCTCGACGAACGTGTTGAGCCTGTGGCCCCTGAGCTTCGACACAGCGCGTTTAACAACAAAACCGTTGGACAACGTGCCGCCATCATTGCTGCCGGACCGGTAGCCAATTTCATCTTTGCTATCTTCGCTTACTGGCTGGTGTTTATCATCGGCGTTCCGGGCGTGCGTCCGGTTGTCGGTGAAATCGCCCCCAATTCCATCGCGGCGAGTGCGCAAATTACGCCGGGGATGGAACTTAAAGCGATTGATGGTATCGAAACCCCTGATTGGGATGCCGTGCGACTGCAACTGGTAGCCAAAATCGGTGATGAGCAGACCACGGTCAGCGTGTCGCCGTTTGGCTCTGACCAGCGACAGAATAAAGTGCTGGATTTGCGTCACTGGAGTTTCGAGCCAGACAAAGAAGATCCCGTCTCTGCGCTGGGGATTCGCCCACGTGGTGCGCAGATCGAACCGATATTAGCCGAAGTTCAGGCAAATTCGGCGGCGAGCAAAGCGGGTTTGCAAGCTGGCGACAGGATCGTTAAAGTCGATGGTCAGCCATTAACACAGTGGATGACCTTTGTTACTCTGGTGCGCGATAATCCGGGTACGTCGCTCGCGCTGGAAGTTGAAAGGCAGGGTAGTCCACTCTCGCTGACGCTGATCCCGGATAGCAAATCGGTCGGCAAAAAGGCAGAAGGGTTTGCAGGCGTTGTGCCTAAAGTGATCCCGCTGCCTGATGAGTACAAGACAATACGCCAGTATGGGCCGTTTAGCGCCATCCTTGAAGCCACGGATAAAACATGGCAACTGATGAAGCTGACGGTAAACATGTTGGGGAAATTGATAACCGGTGATGTGAAACTGAACAACCTCAGTGGGCCAATTTCGATAGCTCAGGGGGCTGGGATGTCAGCGGAGTTCGGGGTGATTTACTATCTCATGTTTCTCGCGCTCATTAGCGTGAACCTTGGGATCATCAACCTGTTCCCGCTTCCCGTTTTAGACGGGGGTCATCTGCTGTTTTTAGCGATTGAAAAGCTAAAAGGCGGGCCGGTATCCGAGCGAGTTCAAGACTTTAGTTATCGCATTGGCTCGATTTTGCTGGTGCTGTTAATGGGGCTTGCACTTTTCAATGATTTCTCTCGGTTGTAAGAGAGTTAGTTAGGAAGAACGCATAATAACGATGGCGATGAAAAAGTTGCTCATAGCGTCGCTGCTGTTTAGCAGCGCCACCGTATACGGTGCTGACGGGTTCGTAGTGAAAGACATTCATTTCGAAGGCCTTCAGCGTGTCGCCGTTGGTGCGGCCCTCCTCAGTATGCCTGTGCGCCCCGGCGATACGGTTAATGATGATGACATCAGTAACACCATCCGTGCTCTGTTTGCCACCGGCAACTTTGAGGATGTCCGCGTCCTGCGCGATGGTGATACGCTGCTGGTTCAGGTAAAAGAACGTCCAACGATCGCCAGTATCACTTTCTCCGGTAACAAGTCGGTGAAAGATGACATGCTCAAGCAGAACCTTGAAGCATCCGGTGTTCGTGTGGGGGAATCTCTGGACCGCACCACCCTTTCAGACATTGAAAAAGGTCTGGAAGACTTCTATTACAGCGTCGGTAAGTACAGCGCCAGCGTGAAAGCGGTGGTGACTCCGCTGCCGCGTAACCGTGTTGACCTGAAGCTGGTCTTCCAGGAAGGCGTCTCGGCGAAGATCCAACAGATCAACATCGTCGGGAACCACGCGTTCACTACCGACGAACTGATCTCCACCTTCCAGCTGCGTGACGAAGTGCCGTGGTGGAACGTGGTGGGCGATCGCAAATACCAGAAACAGAAACTGGCGGGCGACCTCGAAACCCTGCGCAGCTACTATCTGGATCGCGGTTATGCCCGTTTCAACATCGACTCGACTCAGGTGAGTCTGACCCCGGACAAGAAAGGGATCTACATTACGATTAACATCACAGAAGGCGATCAGTACAAGCTTTCGGGTGTTGAAGTAAGTGGCAACCTGGCGGGGCATTCTGCCGAGATCGAATCGCTGACCAAAATTCAGCCAGGCGATCTGTACAGCGGTTCTAAAGTAACCAAAATGGAAGACGGCATTAAGAAGCTGCTCGGCCGCTATGGTTATGCCTATCCGCGTGTTCAAACTCAGCCAGAAATCAACGATGCGGATAAAACCGTTAAGCTTCACGTCAACGTTGATGCGGGCAACCGTTTCTACGTGCGTAAGATCCGCTTCGAAGGTAACGACACCTCCAAAGATTCTGTTCTGCGTCGCGAAATGCGCCAGATGGAAGGTGCATGGTTAGGTAGCGACCTCGTTGACCAGGGTAAAGAGCGTCTGAACCGTCTGGGCTATTTTGAAACTGTTGATACTGATACCCAGCGTGTGCCGGGCAGCCCGGACCAGGTTGACGTCGTTTACAAGGTGAAAGAGCGTAATACCGGTAGCTTTAACTTCGGTGTGGGCTACGGTACTGAAAGCGGCGTGAGCTTCCAGGTGGGCGTTCAGCAGGATAACTGGCTGGGTACCGGTTACTCAGTTGGCATCAACGGAACCAAAAACGACTACCAGACCTACTCTGAGTTCTCTGTTACTAACCCATACTTCACCGTCGATGGTGTGAGCCTGGGTGGTCGTATCTTCTATAACGACTTTAAAGCAGACGACGCGGATCTGTCTTCCTACACCAACAAGAGCTACGGTGTAGATGGTACGCTTGGATTCCCGGTTAACGAATACAACACCCTGCGTGCGGGCTTAGGTTACGTGCATAACGACCTGTCCAATATGCAACCGCAGGTGGCAATGTGGCGTTATCTGGACTCTATCGGCCAGTCGGCGAGCACCTCCAGCGATAACAACGGTTTTGCTGCGGATGACTTCACCTTCAACTACGGCTGGACGTATAACCGCCTTGACCGTGGTTACTTCCCTACGGAAGGTTCTCGTGTCAACCTGAATGGTAAAGTGACTATTCCAGGGTCTGATAACGAGTTCTACAAGTTAACGCTTGATACTGCCTCGTACTTCCCGATCGATGACGATCATAAGTGGGTGGTTCTGGGTCGTACCCGTTGGGGCTATGGCGATGGTTTAGGCGGCAAAGAGATGCCGTTCTATGAGAACTTCTACGCCGGTGGTTCCAGTACCGTTCGTGGCTTCCAGTCCAACAACATTGGTCCGAAAGCGGTTTATTACGGCGGTAATGACGAAGATAACTGCGCAAGCCGGGATCCAAAACAGGTTTGTAGCTCTGATGATGCGGTAGGCGGTAACGCCATGGCCGTGGCGAGCCTTGAGTTCATCACGCCAACGCCATTTATCAGTGATAAATACGCCAACTCAGTCCGTACGTCCTTCTTCTGGGATGCCGGTACCGTGTGGGATACCAACTGGGAGAACACTGCCCAGATGCGTGCGGCAGGTGTTCCAGACTACAGCGATCCGGGCAATATTCGCATGTCTGCAGGTATCGCATTACAATGGATGTCACCGCTGGGGCCGTTGGTCTTCTCTTACGCCCAGCCGTTTAAGAAATATGATGGAGATAAGTCGGAGCAATTCCAGTTTAACATTGGTAAAACCTGGTAATTCTCCGCGGCAAAGGAATGCGTTGGCAGTGTAGCGCTGACAACCGGCGATCGGTAAAACGATCGCCTTGCCACGCAAAGAACGGTACCTTCTGGTGCCAATGGGATGGTAAGGAGTTAATTGTGAAAAAGTGGTTATTAGCTGCAGGTCTCGGTTTAGCGATGGCAACTTCTGCTCAGGCAGCAGACAAAATTGCAATCGTCAACATGGGTAATTTGTTCCAGCAGGTTGCACAGAAAACTGGCGTTTCTGCGACTCTGGAAAACGAATTCAAAGGCCGTGCAAGCGAACTGCAGGGTATGGAAAACGATCTTCAGTCCAAAATGCAGCGTCTGCAGCGTGATGGTTCTACCATGAAATCAAGCGAGCGCAGCAAACTGGAAAAAGACGTAATGGCTCAGCGCCAGACGTTCTCCCAGAAAGCGCAGGCTTTCGAGCAGGATCGTCAGCGTCGTTCTAACGAAGAGCGTGGCAAGCTGGTGACTCGCATTCAGACTGCTGTTAAAGCAGTTGCTGCCGATCAGAACATCGATCTGGTTGTTGATGCGAACGCCGTTGCTTTCAACAGCAGCGATGTTAAAGACATCACCGCTGATGTTCTGAAACAGGTTAAATAAGTAATGCCTTCAATTCGACTGGCTGATTTAGCTCAGCAGTTGGATGCAGAATTACACGGTGATGGCGATATCGTCATCACCGCTGTTGCGTCCATGCAATCTGCTAAAGCTGGCAATATTACCTTCATGGTAAGCCCTAAGTACCGTGAACATCTGGCTCAATGCCAGGCGTCGGCTGTTGTTCTGACGCAGGACGATCTTCCGTTTGCCACTGGTGCGGCACTGGTAGTGAAAAATCCCTACCTGACGTATGCTCGCATGGCACAAATTCTTGATACCACGCCGCAGCCGGCGCAAAACATTGCTGCCAGTGCAGCAATCGATCCGACGGCTCAGCTGGGTAACAACGTAGCAGTCGGCGCAAATGCCGTGATCGAGTCTGGCGTCGTACTGGGCGATAACGTCGTCATCGGCCCGGGCTGCTTCGTTGGGAAAAACACAAAAATCGGCGCCGGGACACGTTTGTGGGCCAATGTGTCCGTCTACCACGAAGTTGAAATCGGCGAAAATTGCCTCGTTCAGTCCAGCACAGTGATTGGTTCTGACGGTTTTGGCTACGCTAACGATCGTGGTAATTGGGTTAAGATCCCGCAACTTGGTCGCGTTATCATTGGCGATCGCGTTGAGATCGGAGCCTGTACCACCATTGACCGTGGTGCGCTTGACGATACCATTATCGGCAACGGTGTTATTATCGATAATCAGTGCCAGATTGCGCATAACGTTGTGATTGGCGACAATACCGCGGTTGCAGGTGGCGTTATCATGGCAGGCAGTCTGAAAATTGGCCGTTACTGCATGATTGGCGGTGCCAGCGTGATCAATGGTCATATGGAAATATGCGACAAGGTCACCGTGACGGGAATGGGCATGGTAATGCGTCCTATCACTGAGCCAGGCGTCTATTCCTCAGGCATCCCGCTGCAACCTAACAAGGTATGGCGTAAAACAGCAGCTCTGGTGATGAATATTGATGATATGAGCAAGCGACTCAAGTCCCTTGAGCGTAAGATCGATCAACAAGACTAAGCGTTCATCTTTTTAACGCTTAATTTCCCGGCCTGTCGGCTTTCTTTTAAACCGGCAGGCCGTGTTATTATTGCTAATCAGTACATTTTGACAGGAAGAGTATTTTGACTACCGACACTCATACTCTGCATATTGAAGAGATTTTAGAACTTCTGCCGCACCGCTACCCGTTTTTGCTGGTAGACCGTGTGCTGGATTTTGAAGAAGGTCGTTTTCTGCGCGCAGTGAAAAATGTCTCCGTTAACGAGCCATTCTTCCAGGGGCACTTCCCTGGTAAACCCATCTTCCCGGGTGTGTTGATCCTGGAAGCGATGGCACAAGCTACCGGTATTCTTGCGTTTAAAAGCGTAGGCAAACTGGAGCCGGGTGAACTGTACTACTTCGCGGGTATCGATGAAGCGCGCTTCAAGCGTCCTGTCGTGCCTGGTGATCAGATGATCATGGAAGTCACTTTTGAAAAAACGCGTCGTGGCCTGACTCGCTTTAAAGGCGTAGCGCTGGTTGACGGCAAAGTTGTTTGCGAAGCGACGATGATGTGTGCTCGTAGCCGGGAGTCCTGATACGTGATTGATAAATCTGCCTTTATTCATCCTACCGCCATTGTGGAAACCGGCGCCATTATTGGTGCTAATGTCCACATTGGCCCGTTCTGTATTGTTGGTCCCCATGTCGAAATTGGTGAGGGTACAGTACTGAAATCTCACGTTGTCGTGAATGGTCATACGACCATTGGCAGCAACAATGAGATCTATCAGTTCGCCTCCATCGGCGAAGTTAACCAGGATTTAAAATATGCTGGTGAGTCGACCCGTCTGGAAATTGGCGATCGTAACCGTATCCGCGAAAGCGTCACCATTCATCGTGGAACAGTACAGGGTGGTGGGTTGACGAAGGTGGGCAGCGATAACCTGTTTATGGTTAATGCGCACATCGCGCACGACTGTACCGTAGGTGACCGCTGTATTCTTGCCAACAACGCAACGCTGGCAGGACACGTATCGGTTGATGATTTCGCAATTATTGGCGGTATGACCGCAGTCCATCAGTTCTGCATCATTGGTGCACACGTGATGGTCGGCGGATGCTCCGGTGTGGCGCAGGACGTCCCACCGTATGTAATTGCGCAGGGCAACCATGCCACGCCATTCGGCGTGAACATCGAAGGCCTCAAGCGTCGTGGCTTTAGTCGCGAAGCGATTACGGCTATCCGCAACGCGTATAAGTTACTGTACCGTAGCGGCAAAACGCTGGAAGAGGCGAAGCCGGAAATTGCCGAACTGGCGGAAAAGCACCCTGAAGTGAACGCGTTCATGGAATTCTTTGACCGTTCCACAAGGGGTCTGATTCGTTAATGGTCGACAGTCGTCCGCTTACGATAGCCCTGGTCGCCGGAGAAACCTCCGGCGATATTCTTGGTGCCGGTCTTATCCGCGCGCTTAAGGCTCGCGTACCTGATGCTCGCTTTGTTGGCGTTGCAGGCCCGCTAATGCAGGCTGAAGGCTGCGAAGCCTGGTACGAAATGGAAGAGCTGGCCGTGATGGGCATTGTTGAAGTGCTGGGGCGACTGCGTCGTCTGCTGCATATCCGCGCCGATCTTACCCGCCGCTTCACCGAGCTCAAACCCGATGTCTTTGTCGGTATTGATGCGCCTGACTTCAACATTACCCTCGAAGGGAATCTGAAAAAGCAGGGCATTAAAACCATTCACTACGTCAGTCCGTCCGTCTGGGCGTGGCGACAGAAACGCGTTTTCAAAATCGGACGGTCAACCAATCTGGTGCTGGCTTTCCTGCCTTTCGAAAAAGCGTTTTACGACAAATTTAACGTTCCGTGCCGTTTTATCGGGCATACCATGGCGGATGCGATGCCGCTGGATCCGGATAAAAACGCAGCGCGTGACGTGCTGGGGATCCCTCACGATGCGCACTGTCTGGCTCTTCTGCCGGGTAGCCGTGGCGCAGAAGTAGAGATGCTTAGCGCGGACTTCCTGAAAACCGCGCAAATTCTGCGCGATACCTATCCCGATCTCGAAGTGGTTGTGCCGCTGGTGAACGCCAAGCGCCGGGAGCAGTTTGAGCGTATCAAAGCCGAGGTTGCACCGGATCTTCACATCCATCTGCTGGATGGAAAAGGCCGTGAGGCGATGGTCGCGAGCGATGCCGCGCTGCTGGCCTCCGGTACGGCAGCCCTGGAGTGCATGCTGGCGAAATGTCCGATGGTGGTAGGCTATCGCATGAAGCCGTTCACCTTCTGGCTGGCTAAACGCCTGGTGAAGACGGAGTACGTTTCGCTGCCAAACCTGCTCGCCGGGCGTGAACTGGTGAAAGAGCTTCTGCAGGACGAGTGTCAGCCTCAGGCGCTGGCCGATGCGCTGCTACCGCTGCTTGCCAACGGCAAGACCAGCCACCAGATGCATGATACGTTCCGCGAACTGCATCAGCAGATCCGCTGTAATGCCGATGAGCAAGCGGCTGATGCGGTGCTGGAGTTAGCAAGATGATGGAATTTATTTATCCTCACACCCACCTTGTTGCGGGTGTGGACGAAGTGGGCCGTGGCCCGTTAGTGGGCGCTGTCGTGACCGCGGCGGTGATCCTCGATCCTGCCCGTCCGATTATCGGGTTGAATGACTCCAAAAAGCTTTCAGAAAAGCGCCGACTGGCGTTATTTGATGAGATTCAGGAAAAAGCATTAGCCTGGAGCCTTGGGCGTGCCGAGCCGCATGAAATTGACGAGCTGAACATCCTGCATGCCACAATGCTGGCGATGCAGCGTGCGGTGGCGGGGCTGAAAATTGCCCCGGAGTATGTTCTTATTGACGGCAACCGTTGCCCTGCATTACCAGTGCCTTCCATGGCGGTAGTAAAAGGGGATAGCCGGGTCGCGGAAATCAGTGCGGCTTCTATTATTGCCAAAGTGACTCGCGATGCTGAAATGGCCGCGCTGGATCTCACTTACCCTCAGTATGGCTTCGCTCAGCATAAAGGGTATCCTACAGCCTTCCACCTGGAAAAGCTGGCTGAACATGGCGCAACCGAGCATCACCGGCGCAGTTTTGGCCCAGTGAAACGCGCGCTGGGACTGGTGTCCTGAATCAATACGCAAGCAATTAAGTAACGCGGAATCTGAAGATGGCTGAACCACGTTTCGTACACCTGCGGGTGCATAGCGACTACTCCATGATCGATGGGCTGGCGAAAACCGGGCCGCTGGTAAAAAAGGCGGCCTCACTGGGTATGCCTGCGCTGGCGATCACCGATTTTACCAACCTGTGTGGTCTGGTGAAGTTCTACGGAACGGCGCATGGCGCGGGGATGAAACCCATCGTCGGAGCTGATTTTCATGTGCAGAGCGAACTGCTCGGCGACGAAATGACGCAAATTTCCGTGTTAGCGATGAACAACACGGGTTATCAGAATCTCACCCTGCTAATCTCCAAAGCCTACCAGCGAGGCTACGGCGCCCTGGGGCCATGGATTGACCGGGACTGGCTGGCGGAGCTGAACGAAGGGTTATTGCTGATCTCCGGCGGCCGCATGGGTGATGTGGGCAAATGCCTGCTGCGCGGCAATAGTGCGCTGGTGGATCAGTGCGTATCATTCTATGAAGAGTACTTCCCGGATCGTTATTATCTGGAGCTGATCCGCACCGGTCGCCCGGATGAAGAGAGTTATCTCCATGCCGCTGTGGCGCTTGCGGAAGCGCGCGGGCTGCCCGTGGTGGCAACCAACGATGTACGCTTCCTTGAGGCCGGGGATTTCGACGCTCACGAGATTCGCGTGGCGATCCATGATGGCTTCACCCTCGACGATCCGAAGCGCCCGCGTAATTATTCTGCTCAGCAGTACATGCGCAGCGAAGAGGAGATGTGTGAACTCTTCTCTGACATCCCGGAAGCGCTGGAAAACAGCGTTGAAATCGCCAAGCGCTGTAACGTTACCGTGCGTTTGGGTGAGTATTTCCTGCCGCAGTTCCCGACCGGGGAAATGACCACGGAAGACTTCCTGGTCATGAAATCCAAAGAAGGTCTGGAAGAACGTCTTGAATTCCTTTTCCCGGATGAAGAAGAGCGTAAAAAACGCCGTCCGGAGTATGACGAGCGCCTGGATATTGAACTTCAGGTTATCAACCAGATGGGCTTCCCGGGCTACTTCTTGATCGTAATGGAGTTTATCCAGTGGTCGAAGGATAACGGCGTGCCGGTTGGTCCAGGACGTGGTTCCGGTGCCGGGTCACTGGTGGCCTATGCGCTTAAGATCACTGACCTCGACCCGCTGGAATTTGACCTGCTGTTCGAACGTTTCCTTAACCCGGAACGTGTCTCCATGCCCGACTTCGACGTCGACTTCTGTATGGAAAAACGTGACCAGGTTATTGAGCACGTGGCGGATATGTATGGCCGTGACGCGGTATCGCAGATCATTACCTTCGGTACGATGGCGGCGAAAGCGGTTATCCGCGACGTGGGCCGCGTGCTGGGGCATCCGTACGGCTTCGTCGATCGCATCTCTAAGCTGGTGCCGCCCGATCCGGGGATGACGCTGGCAAAAGCGTTTGAAGCCGAGCCGCAGCTGCCGGAAATCTACGAAGCTGACGAAGAAGTCAAAGCGCTGATTGACATGGCGCGTAAGCTGGAAGGCGTCACGCGTAACGCCGGTAAACACGCGGGTGGTGTGGTTATCGCCCCGACCAAAATTACCGACTTTGCGCCGCTCTATTGTGACGAAGCGGGGCAGCACCCGGTTACCCAGTTTGATAAGAACGACGTTGAATACGCCGGGCTGGTGAAGTTCGACTTCCTCGGTCTGCGTACGCTTACCATCATCAACTGGGCGCTGGAGATGATCAACGCCCGCCGCGAGAAGAACGGCGAGCCGCCGCTGGATATCGCGGCTATCCCGCTGGATGACAAGAAAAGTTTCGACATGCTGCAGCGCTCGGAGACCACCGCGGTCTTCCAGCTTGAATCCCGCGGCATGAAAGATCTGATCAAGCGTCTGCAGCCAGACTGCTTCGAAGATATGATCGCACTGGTGGCGCTGTTCCGTCCGGGACCGCTGCAGTCGGGGATGGTAGATAACTTTATCGACCGTAAGCATGGTCGGGAAGAGATTTCCTACCCGGACGTTCAGTGGCAGCACGAAAGCCTGAAGCCGGTACTTGAGCCAACCTACGGCATCATCCTGTACCAGGAACAGGTTATGCAGATTGCCCAGGTGCTTTCCGGCTATACGCTCGGCGGCGCGGATATGCTGCGTCGTGCAATGGGTAAGAAAAAGCCGGAAGAGATGGCCAAGCAGCGCTCTATTTTTGAAGACGGCGCGAAGAAAAACGGCATTGACGGCGAACTGGCAATGAAAATCTTCGACCTGGTGGAGAAATTCGCCGGGTACGGATTTAACAAATCGCACTCTGCCGCCTATGCTTTGGTGTCGTATCAAACCCTGTGGCTGAAGGCGCACTATCCCGCTGAATTTATGGCGGCGGTAATGACCGCCGATATGGATAACACCGAGAAGGTGGTTGGGCTGGTGGATGAGTGCTGGCGCATGGGACTGAAGATCCTGCCGCCGGACATTAACTCGGGTCTTTACCATTTCCACGTTAACGACGACGGGGAGATCGTGTACGGGATCGGCGCGATCAAAGGCGTAGGGGAAGGGCCGATCGAGGCAATCATCGAAGCGCGTAATAACGGTGGTTATTTCCGCGAGCTGTTTGATCTGTGCGCCCGCACCGATACCAAAAAACTGAACCGCCGCGTGCTGGAAAAACTGATCATGTCCGGTGCGTTCGACAGGCTGGGGCCGCACCGCGCCGCGCTGATGAACTCGCTTGGCGATGCGCTGAAAGCCGCGGATCAGCACGCAAAAGCGGAAGCCATTGGCCAGGCGGACATGTTCGGCGTGCTGGCGGAAGAGCCAGAGCAGATCGAGCAGTCTTACGCCAGCTGTCTGCCGTGGCCAGAACAGGTGGTGCTGGATGGTGAGCGTGAAACGTTAGGCTTGTACCTGACGGGGCACCCGATCAATCAGTACATCAAAGAAATTGAGCGCTATGTCGGAGGCTACAGGCTGAAAGACATGCATCCGACAGAACGTGGTAAAATCACCACGGCTGCGGGGCTCGTGATTGCTGCAAGGGTTATGGTCACCAAGCGCGGCAATCGTATCGGCATCTGTACCCTGGATGACCGTTCCGGGCGTCTGGAGGTGATGTTATTCACCGACGCGCTGGATAAATACCAGCAATTGCTGGAAAAAGACCGCATACTTATCGTCAGCGGACAGGTCAGCTTTGATGACTTCAGCGGGGGGCTTAAAATGACCGCCCGCGAAGTGATGGACATTGACGAAGCCCGGGAAAAATATGCTCGCGGGCTTGCTATCTCGCTGACGGACAGGCAAATTGATGACCAGCTTTTAAACCGACTCCGTCAGTCTCTGGAACCCCACCGCTCGGGGACAATTCCAGTACATCTCTACTATCAGAGGGCGGATGCACGTGCGCGGTTGCGCTTTGGTGCAACGTGGCGTGTCTCTCCGAGCGATCGTTTACTGAACGATCTCCGTGGCCTCATTGGTTCGGAGCAGGTGGAACTGGAGTTTGACTAATACAGGAATACTATGAGTCTGAATTTCCTTGATTTCGAACAGCCGATTGCTGAGCTGGAAGCGAAAATCGATTCTCTGACAGCGGTAAGCCGTCAGGATGAAAAACTGGATATTAACATCGACGAAGAAGTGCATCGTCTGCGCGAAAAAAGCGTAGAACTGACGCGCAAAATCTTTGCCGATCTCGGCGCATGGCAGATCGCCCAGTTGGCGCGTCACCCACAGCGTCCGTACACCCTGGATTATGTCCGCCTGGCGTTTGACGAATTTGACGAACTGGCAGGCGACCGCGCTTACGCTGACGATAAAGCTATCGTCGGTGGTATCGCTCGTCTGGATGGACGTCCGGTGATGATCATTGGCCATCAGAAAGGCCGTGAAACCAAAGAGAAGATCCGTCGTAACTTTGGTATGCCGGCACCAGAAGGCTACCGTAAAGCCCTGCGTCTGATGGAGATGGCTGAGCGTTTCAATATGCCCATCATCACCTTTATCGACACCCCGGGTGCTTACCCAGGCGTGGGCGCGGAAGAGCGCGGTCAGTCTGAAGCCATCGCACGTAACCTGCGTGAGATGTCTCGCCTGAAGGTGCCTGTCATCTGTACCGTCATCGGTGAAGGTGGTTCCGGTGGTGCGCTGGCGATTGGCGTGGGCGATAAAGTGAATATGCTGCAGTACAGCACCTATTCCGTTATCTCTCCGGAAGGGTGTGCCTCCATCCTGTGGAAGAGCGCCGATAAAGCGCCTCTGGCTGCAGAAGCGATGGGCATCATTGCCCCACGCCTGAAAGAGCTGAAGCTGATCGATACCGTCATCCCTGAGCCTCTGGGTGGTGCGCATCGTAAGCCGGAAGTGATGGCCGCTTCCCTGAAAGCGCAGCTGCTGGCCGATCTGGCGGACCTGGATGTGCTGAGCAAAGAAGACCTGCTCAATCGTCGTTACCAGCGTCTGATGACCTACGGTTACGCGTAAGCTTCACAATTATCTGAAAAGCCGCACACTGTTGCGGCTTTTTTTATACCTGCGGTTTACCCTGGCTATGCTTAGCTAATGTTTTTTAAGGAGGAAGCCCGTGAATATTATTGCCATTATGGGGCCACACGGCGTCTTTTATAAAGATGAGCCCATCAAGGAGCTGGAGCAGGCCCTGCAGTCACGTGGCTATCAGCTGATCTGGCCGCACAACAGCGCTGATCTGCTGAAGTTCATTGAGCACAACCCGCGGATCTGTGGCGTGATCTTCGACTGGGATGAGTACGACCTGGAGCTGTGCAGCGATATCAACAAGCTGAATGAATATCTCCCGCTGTATGCGTTTATCAATACCCACTCGACCATGGACGTCAGTGCCCAGGATATGCGGATGGCGCTGTGGTTTTTCGAATACTCACTCGGCGTGGCCGAAGATATTGCGGCCCGCATTCAGCAATATACCGGCGAGTATCTGGATAACATCACGCCGCCGTTTACCCGGGCGCTGTTTACCTATGTGAAGGAAGGAAAGTACACCTTTTGCACGCCTGGTCATATGGCGGGGACGGCTTATCAAAAAAGCCCGGTTGGCTGTCTGTTTTATGATTTCTTCGGCGGCAACACCCTGAAAGCGGATGTGTCGATTTCGGTTACCGAGCTTGGCTCATTGCTGGATCACACCGGTCCCCATCTGGAAGCCGAAGAGTACATCGCCCGCACCTTTGGGGCCGAGCAGAGCTATATGGTGACCAACGGTACGTCGACGTCAAACAAAATCGTCGGCATGTATGCCGCCCCGGCCGGAAGTACGTTACTCATCGACCGTAACTGCCATAAGTCGCTGGCGCATCTGCTGATGATGAGCGATGTCGTGCCGCTCTGGCTGTCACCCACGCGTAACGCGCTGGGGATCCTGGGGGGAATTCCGCGCCGTGAATTCACCCATTCAGCCATAGAAAATAAGGTGGCGGCGATCCCCGGCGCAAGCTGGCCGATCCACGCGGTGATCACCAACTCCACCTATGACGGATTGCTGTATAACACCAACTGGATCAAACAGACGCTGGATGTCCCCTCGATCCACTTTGATTCCGCGTGGGTGCCTTATACCAATTTTCACCCCATCTACACGGGTAAAAGTGGAATGAGTGGCGAACGTGTGCCGGGCAAAGTGTTTTTCGAAACGCAATCGACGCACAAAATGCTGGCTGCGTTTTCCCAGGCCTCGCTTATCCATATCAAAGGTGAGTACGACGAAGAGACGTTTAACGAAGCGTTTATGATGCACACCACCACCTCACCAAGTTATCCGCTGGTGGCCTCCATTGAAACGGCTGCGGCGATGCTGCGCGGCAATCCGGGCAAACGACTTATCAATCGCTCTGTGGAGCGCGCGCTGCATTTCCGCAAAGAGGTTCAGCGGTTAAAAGATGAGGCTGAGGGCTGGTTCTTTGATATCTGGCAGCCGGAAGAGATTGACGAGGCGGAGTGCTGGCCGGTCGCGCCGGGTGAAGAGTGGCACGGCTTCCGTGATGCCGATGCCGACCACATGTTCCTCGACCCGGTAAAAGTGACCATCCTGACGCCGGGCATGGATGAACAGGGTAACATGAGCGACGAAGGTATTCCGGCCGCGCTGGTGGCGAAATTCCTTGATGAGCGCGGCGTGGTGGTGGAGAAAACCGGACCGTATAACCTGTTGTTCCTGTTCAGCATTGGGATTGATAAAACCCGCGCGATGGGTCTGCTACGTGGGCTGATGGAGTTTAAGCGTGCGTACGATCTGAACCTGCGCGTGAAGAACATGCTGCCGGATCTCTATGCGGAGGATCCTGATTTTTATCGCAATATGCGTATACAGGATCTGGCCCAGGGGATCCACAAACTGATCCGCCAGCACGATCTGCCGCGCCTGATGCTGCAGGCGTTTGACGTCTTGCCTGAGATGAAACTGACGCCGCACAAAGCCTGGCAGCGACAGGTGAAAGGGGAGGTAGAAACCGTTGAGCTGGAAAATCTGGTGGGACGCGTCTCGGCCAATATGATCCTGCCTTATCCGCCGGGCGTACCGCTGCTGATGCCGGGAGAGATGATCACCGAAGAGAGCCGTGCGGTGCTCGATTTTCTGCTGATGCTCTGTTCTGTGGGGCGTCACTATCCGGGCTTCGAGACGGATATCCACGGTGCGAAACGTGATGAAAATGGGGTTTACTGGGTGCGAGTCCTAAAATAAAGGTGGCTGCTTGCCAGGGGCGGGTTTTCGGTTGTAACGTTCAGGCATCATAAAAAGGAGAAGCTATGCTGGGTTTAAAACAGGTTCATCATATTGCGATCATTGCCACCGATTACGCCAAAAGTAAGGCCTTTTATTGCGACATTCTGGGCTTTACGCTGTTAAGCGAGGCCTATCGTGTGGAGCGCGACTCCTGGAAAGGCGATCTGGCGTTAAACGGGCAGTATGTCATTGAACTGTTCTCTTTTCCTTTCCCACCTGCGCGTCCGTCCCGTCCGGAAGCCTGCGGCCTGCGCCATCTGGCTTTTAGCGTGGATGATCTTGACCGTGCGGTAAAACATCTTGAAGAGCATGGCGTGAAGTGCGAAGCGATTCGTGTCGATCCGTTTACCGACAAGCGTTTTACTTTTTTCAACGATCCGGACGGTCTTCCGCTGGAGCTTTACCAGCAGTAAGCGCCATCCTGTGTGATAATGCCCGCTCTGTTCGGGCATTTTTTATGTGTAATTCTCTATGACCCTACCCGCTATTGCGCAAGCCGTTTCACCGTACCGCCAGCTGCTGGTGGGATTTAGCGGTGGCCTGGATTCCACGGTGTTGCTCCATCGCCTCAAGCTCTGGCGCGATCAGCAACCTGACGTTCAGCTCCGGGCGATGCATATCCATCATGGGCTGAGTCCTCACGCCGACGCCTGGGTTGCGCACTGTGAAGCGGTGTGCTCGGCCTGGGCGATCCCGCTTGAGATTAAACGGGTAGTGCTCAGAGATGAGGGGCTCGGTATTGAAGCGCACGCGCGCAAGGCGCGCTATGCCGCGTTTACCGCGGCATTACAGCCCGGCGAAGCGCTGGTCACGGCACAGCACCTTGACGACCAGTGCGAAACCTTTTTGCTGGCGTTAAAACGGGGAAGTGGTCCGGCGGGGCTCTCCGCCATGCCTGAACGCTCTGATTTTGCCGGGACGCAATTATTGCGTCCGCTGCTTGGCGAGTCGCGCGCATCGCTGGAGGCCTGGGCGCAGCAATATCAGCTGAGCTGGATTGAAGATGAAAGCAATCAGGACGATGGCTACGATCGTAATTTCCTGCGTCTGCGTGTTTTGCCGTTACTGACCGCACGCTGGCCGCACTTTGCAGACGCAACAGCACGAAGCGCCCTGTTGTGTGCCGAACAGGAGAGCCTGCTGGATGAACTGCTGAGTGCAGAACTGGCTGAACTGATTTCGGTAAACGGGGCGTTGGCGATCGCACCGCTGGAGGCGATGAGTCCGGTTCGTCGGGCCGCGCTGCTGCGCCGTTGGCTGGCCTCTCACCGTGCCACGATGCCATCGCGTGCCATGCTGGGACGTATCTGGGACGAAGTCGCCCAGGCGCGGGAGGATGCAACGCCGTGCGTGCACCTGAACGGTTTTGACGTCAGGCGCTATAAAGGCCAGCTGTGGCGGGTGAAATCAATCCCCTCGCTTGCAGATGTGGTGCTCGGCTGGCCATCGCCTGTGAAACCGCTGCTGTTGCCCTGGGATATGGGAAGCTTGTCTCTGGAGACGCCAGGCCATGTGCGTTTACCGAAAGCCAATGAACCGGTCACCGTGCGCTTTAAGGCCAGCGGTATGCTGCACATTGTCGGACGTAACGGTGGAAGGAAGCTCAAAAAAATCTGGCAGGAGTGCAATGTGCCGCCCTGGTTGCGCGATACCACGCCGTTACTTTTTTACGGTGAAACGCTGATTGCGGCGGCAGGGGTATTCATTACAGAAGAGGGCTGGGCAGAATCGGGCGTGAGTCTGGAGTGGAAAGCGTAACGGGCAGCCAGGCTGCCCGTTAGTGTCATCAGGATTCGCTCACCACGACGGTGCCGATTTGCGGGTGGCTGAAGCTGGCAATTTTGTCCAGGCGTAGCTCACGCGTCGCACCGGCGTCTTCCACTATCAGATATTCCACATTCTTACGTGAAACCAGGTCGCTGGCTTTCGCCTTCAACACTTCGCCATCTTTTAACTCCAGCGTCAGTATTAAATGATGCTGGCAGGCGAGTTCGAGGTTGTCATAGTCATCACAATTGATGGGTTGATAAGTATCATTCATCGACATAATCGCTCACCAGTAAATTCGCCGCAGCATACGCTGCTTTTTCCCTGACCGATTCTGAAAGGCTCTCATCAGAGGCCACTTCATTAAGCACTTTCAATACACAGCCCAACGCATCCGGGACATATCCCAGATCTCCGCTGGCGATTTCCGCATACCGTTTGCGAATTAGCTCACAATAATTATTCACATCCCCTCCCGCCAGCGCACTGACTTACTGTGAGATATCATTAAGCCTACGAAGATAAACTCGGTTTAGCAAGGTGACTATACCATACTCATTTAAGCAATATCAGAGCCTTGATGGCGCCGTATTCATCACGGCGTAACAGCCTTTTGCTGCTGTTTTCGCTACAATGTGCGCCTGATTCGAAAGGAGTTCTCCCATGGCGCTGAAAGCGACAATTTATAAAGCGGTGGTCAATGTGGCTGACCTTGACCGCAACCAGTTTCTGGATGCGTCACTGACGCTGGCGCGTCACCCCTCTGAAACCCAGGAGCGCATGATGCTGCGCCTGCTGGCGTGGATTAAATATGCCGACGAGCGTCTGCAGTTTACCCGTGGCTTAAGCGCAGAAGACGAGCCGGAAGCCTGGCTGCGTAACGATCATCTGGGTATCGATTTATGGATTGAACTTGGTCTGCCGGATGAGCGCCGCCTCAAAAAGGCGTGTACCCAGTCTGCGGAAGTGGCGCTATTCGCGTACAACCAACGCGCTGCGGAAATCTGGTGGCAGCAAAACAAGAGCAAGTGCGGTCAGTTTAAAAACCTCACGGTCTGGTATCTGGATGATGAACAACTGGCGCAGCTGAGCGAATTCGCCAGCCGGACGATGACTCTGCAGGCGACGATCCAGGAGGGCGCAATCTGGCTTTCTGACTCTCAGAATAATCTGGAAATTCATCTGGCAGCGTGGCAGCCTGCTTCATGATCGTGTTGTCCCGAAACGTCAGCATCCCGGACAATGAGCTGGAGATCACCGCCATCCGTGCGCAGGGGGCGGGGGGACAGCACGTTAACAAGGCTTCAACCGCTATCCATTTGCGCTTTGACATTCGGGCCTCAAGCCTGCCAGAGTATTATAAGGAAAGTCTGCTCGCTGCCAGCCATCATCTGATCACCAGCGACGGTGTCATTGTGATCAAGGCGCAGGAGTACCGTAGCCAGGAGTTAAACCGGGAAGCGGCAATTGCCAGACTGGTGGCGGTGATAAAAGAATTAACTGCGGTGCAAAAAAGCCGTCGGGCAACGCGGCCAACCCGCGCATCGAAAGAGCGTCGGTTGTCGTCAAAGGCTCAGAAATCCACAGTGAAAGCACTACGCGGTAAAGTTCGTCGCCCTTTGGATTGACGAAAAGGAACACTATTTCATAAGGAATTCATTGTGAAAAAAGCATTATGGTCAGCGTTGGCAGTGAGTACGCTCTTTGCGCTTTTCGGATGTAACAACCGTTCGGAAACGCAGGTCCTGCAGCCAACGCAGAATGAAGAGTTAAAGCCAATGCAGCAGAGCTGGCGCGGCGTACTGCCTTGTGCCGACTGTGAAGGCATTGAGACGTCGCTGTTCCTGCAAAAAGACGGTACGTGGGTCATGAATCAGCGGTATCAGGGCGCGAAAGAACCCTCCTCTTTTGCGACTTACGGGACATGGGCACGCACGGCCGAGAAGCTGGTGTTGACCGATACGAGCGGTGAGAAAACGTATTTCCGCGCCAAAGGTGAGGGGATGGAGATGCTCGACCGTGAAGGCAACCCGATTGAATCCCAGTTCAACTACACGCTGGCTCCGGTGAAAGCGGCGCTGCCGGCCACGCCGATGCCGATGCGGGGCATGTATTTCTATATGGCTGATGCGGCCATCTTTACAGATTGCGCAACGGGTAAGAAAGTGAGCGTGGCGAACAATGCCCAGCTGGAACGGGATTATGCGGTCGCACGCGGAAATGACAGTAAGCCGGTATTATTGACGGTCGACGGTCACTTTACGCTGGAGCCAAACCCGGATAGCGGCGAGTTGGTGAAAACCCTTGTGGCAGATAAAGATGCGAAGTTCGCGGCAGGCAAAGACTGTAACAGTAAATAACGCTGGCTTTGCGCCATGAAAAAACCCCGCCTGAGCGGGGTTTTTTTATTTAACCTTTGATGGCTTTTACCAGGTAATCAAGGATATCACCGGTCTTGATCATCTGTTTTTCGCCGCTACGACGGTATTTATATTCAATTTCGTCGCTGTCGAGGTTACGGTCACCGATAACGATGGTATGAGGAATACCAATCAGTTCCATATCAGCAAACATCACGCCCGGACGTTCTTTACGGTCGTCCATCAGCACTTCGATACCCTGCGCGCGCAGCTCTGCGTACAGTTTCTCAGCCAGCTCCTGCACACGGTAAGACTTGTGCATGTTCATTGGCAGGATCGCCACCTGGAACGGCGCGATGTTATCCGGCCAGACAATGCCACGCTCGTCGTAGTTCTGCTCAATCGCCGCAGCCACCACGCGCGTGACCCCGATACCGTAGCAACCCATGGTCAGGATCTGGTTACGGCCATCTTCACCCTGAACGGCAGCGTTCAGCGCACGGGAATATTTATCGCCCAGCTGGAAGATATGGCCCACTTCGATGCCGCGTTTAATCATCAGGGTGCCCTGGCCATCCGGGCTTGGATCGCCTGCAACAACGTTGCGGATATCCGCCACTTCTGGCGTTGCCACATCGCGATCCCAGTTGATGCCAAAGTAGTGTTTACCATCAATATTAGCGCCTGCAGCGAAGTCGCTCATCGCCGCAACCGTGCGGTCAATCACAACAGGCACAGTCATATTCACCGGACCCAGAGAGCCTGGGCCTGCGTTTACGACGGCGCGGATTTCTGCTTCCGTTGCGAAGGTCAGTGGGCTGGCAACCTGTGGCAGCTTCTCAGCTTTCACTTCGTTCAGCTCGTGATCACCACGTACCAGCAGGGCAACCAGCGGATATGCACTGCCTTCAGTGGATTTCACCAGCAGCGTTTTAACGGTTTTTTCGATCGGCAGCGCAAACTGCTCAACCAGCTCGGCAATGGTTTTGGCATTTGGCGTGTCAACCAGCGTCATTTCCTGGGTTGCCGCGCCGCGTGGTTCTTTTGGTGCCAGTGCTTCAGCAAATTCAATGTTTGCCGCGTAGTCAGAGGAGTCAGAGAAGATCACATCGTCTTCACCGCTCTGCGCCAGAACCTGGAACTCATGGGACGCGCTACCACCGATAGAGCCGGTATCGGCCTGCACAGCACGGAAATCCAGACCCATGCGGGAGAAGATTTTGCTGTAAGCCTCGTACATTTTGTCGTAGGTCTCTTGCAGAGATTCCTGAGAAGTATGGAAAGAGTAAGCATCTTTCATCAGGAATTCGCGAGAACGCATAACGCCGAAACGTGGGCGAACTTCGTCACGGAACTTGGTCTGGATCTGGAAGAAGTTCAGCGGCAGCTGTTTGTAAGAGCTCAGCTCATTGCGAATCAGATCGGTGATCACTTCTTCATGCGTCGGGCCGAGGACGAACGGACGCTCGCCACGGTCAACGAAGCGCAGCAGTTCAGGGCCATATTGCTCCCAACGGCCGCTCTCCTGCCACAGGTCAGCGGGCTGAACCACGGGCATGGACACCTCGATAGCACCGGCGTTATTCATCTCTTCACGCACGATGTTTTCGACTTTTTTCAGGACGCGCACGCCGGTCGGCAGCCAGGTGTACAACCCGGAGGCCAGCTTGCGGATCATCCCGGCGCGCAGCATCAGCTGGTGGCTGATGACTTCGGCGTCGGCAGGTGTCTCCTTCAGTGTGGAGAGCAGATATTGGCTAGTACGCATGTTGTTACGGTTCCATTTCGACGATTGGAACAGGCTGAAACGCCAGCCTGACACAAAAAAAGTGGTTTAGTTTACCAGTGTGGCAAAGATGCCAAAAGAGAGGAGAAGAAAATTACCTGGGTTCCAGGGCAAACACTTCAAAACCGGTCTCTGTCACGCGCCAGCGGACATTAAAATCCAGCAGCCAGACGGCGTAGGTTTTCCCGGCTTCCTCTTCTTTACGGTAGGCTGGACGCGGATCCTGCGCCAGAACGTCTACGATAAAGTCCCGCAAACGGGGATAGCGCTTTTCCAGTTGGCTAAGTTGCGTAAGCAGTTCTGGCGTAAAGTGAACAGGCATATCCGCCTGCGGTGCTTGCTGGGCGTAGCTGGCCCGGGCATCTGGCAACGCTTCGGCAAAAGGCAGATAGGGTTTAATGTCGATAACCGGGGTGCCATCAACCAGGTCAAGGCTGCCTAACTCCAGTATCACCTGATCTTTCTGACAGCGTATTCCTTTCAGTTCAACCAGCGACATGCCGATCGGGTTTGGACGAAAGGTTGAGCGGGTCGCGAATACCCCCATCCGGGCATTTCCGCCCAGACGAGGAGGGCGCACCGTAGGACGCCAGCCACCGTCCATCGTCTGGTGAAACACAAAAACAACCCATAAATGGCTGAACGCCTCAAGCCCGCGCACCGCATCGGCCTGATTATAGGGCGCAATCAAGTGAAGTTCACCGCTGCCGCTGGTGACCAGACCCGGCTGGCGTGGCACGGCAAACTTCTCTTTGTAAGGAGAGCGGATAACGCCTATCTGTTCGAAATGAAAGGCACTCATTTCGCCGAAATGGTCAGCGCCGAACCAATACACACCGCCTGACGATAGCAGCCTGGTGTCCCGCTGGTGACTTCACAGCTGTGCAACAGTACCGCGTTAGCTTTCATTTTGGCCGCGTTGATCTGCATACGTTTACGGGCTGTCGGAATGTTGGGTGGGGAGTCCTGATTGGTAGCCTGACAGGATTCACCGCTCACCTCACCGAGCTCACGGAAAGGCTTGCCCACGAGGTCGTCGGCTTTGGTAATGATACGTACCGGCGCAGGGCGAGGCGCTTTAGGTTTAACGGGCTCTGCTTTTGGCGGGGTTGCAGTGCTTTGAACGGGTTCAACTGGAGATCTGCTTAGCATAGAACAGCCGCTCAGCATCAGTGCTAAAAGACAGATCGGTAAAGCACGCATAATAATTCCTCAGTGGATAATCAAAACGTCAGATATTGAATCAGTTGACTGCACAAATGACAAGACGGGCAGAAGCCCGTCTTGATGATATTACACTGAGGTCAGATTACCAGCCTTTAACCGCGCCGCCGTTAAACACTTTGTTGGCTTCCTGGTAAACTTCTTCAGACTGATAAGCCTGAACGAATTTCTTCACGTTTTCCGCGTCTTTGTTGTCTTCACGGGTCACGATCAGGTTAACGTACGGGGAATCTTTGTCTTCCACAAAGATGCCGTCTTTTGCCGGGGTCAGGCCAATCTGGCTGGCGTAGGTAGTGTTGATAACAGCCAGGGCGATCTGCGCATCGTCCAGAGAGCGTGGCAGCTGTGGCGCTTCCAGCTCAACAATTTTCAGATTTTTCGGGTTCTCGGTCACGTCGAGAACGGTCGGCAGCAGGCCAACGCCGTCTTTCAGTTTAATCAGGCCCACTTTCTGCAGCAGCAGCAGGGAACGGCCCAGGTTAGTTGGGTCGTTTGGCACAGCAACCTGAGAGCCTGGCTGCAGTTCGTCCAGCGATTTAATCTTCTTGGAGTAGCCCGCGATTGGGTAAACGAAGGTATTACCCACCGCAACCAGTTTGTAGCCGCGATCCTTGATCTGCTGATCCAGATACGGTTTGTGCTGGAAGGCGTTGGCGTCAATATCGCCTTTGCTCAGCGCTTCGTTCGGCAGAACGTAATCGTTGAAGGTCACGAGCTCAACATCAAGGCCATACTTCTCTTTTGCCACTTTCTGAGCGGTTTCAGCAACCTGCTGTTCTGCACCCACGATAACGCCCACTTTAATGTGGTTTGGATCTTTTTCGTCCTGACCACAACCCACCAGTGCCAGAGAGCCGATCAGCGCGCCTGCTGCAGCAAAGGTCTTTAATTTAAACGCCATGTTTTTATCCTTAACTCGTCGAGTTTGTGTTGTGTGTAACGTTATTTGTGCGTAACAGCCCGGACGATGCGATCGCCAGAGAACTGGATGAGATAAACCAGTACAACCAGCAATACCAGAACGGTATTCATTACGGTAGCGTTATAACCAATATAGCCGTACTGGTAACCAATCTGGCCTAAACCGCCAGCGCCAACGGCACCGCCCATCGCGGAATAACCGACCAAGGTGATAAGCGTAATGGTTGCCGCATTCACCAGGCCTGGCAGTGCTTCCGGCAGCAGAACCTTGCGCACGATCTGCATCGGTGTGGCGCCCATTGCGCGGGAAGCTTCGATCAACCCGGTTGGAATTTCAAGCAGGGCGTTTTCCACCATACGCGCGATAAACGGCGCGGCGCCGACCGTCAGGGGAACAATGGCCGCCTGCAGACCAATAGAGGTGCCGACAATCACGCGGGTGAATGGAATCATCCATACCAGCAGAATAATAAACGGGATAGAACGGAAGATATTCACCAGCGCAGAGAGCGTACGGTACAACTTCGCGTTCTCAATGATTTGACCCGGACGCGTCACGTACAGCAGTACGCCGACCGGCAGGCCAATCACAAAACCAAAGAAACCGGATACAAAGGTCATTGCCAGCGTTTCCCAAACGCCGCGAACCAGCAGCCACATCATCGGCTCAGACATAACCCAGTACCTCTATTTTTACGTGATGTTCTTGCAGCCAGGCAATTGCCGCCTGGGTTTCTTCTTGTGTGCCGTGCATTTCCGTCAGCATGATGCCGAACTTCACGCCACCGGCGTAATCCATCTGCGCGCTGATGATATTGTTGTTCACATTGAAGCGGCGCGCGGTTTCGGAAAGCAGCGGGGCATCAACGGACTGACCGGTGAACTCCATTCGCAGCATCGGGACGCTGTCCGTCGTGGGTTCGGTTTTCAAACGCTCCAGATAATCTTCCGGAATATCCAGATGCAGTGTGGACTGAATAAATTGCTGCGCCAGCGGGGTCTTAGGATGTGAAAACACTTCACTTACCGTGTCCTGCTCAATCAGTTCACCGTTGCTGATCACGGCAACACAGTCACAGATGCGTTTTACGACATCCATCTCGTGGGTAATAAGGAGGATCGTCAGGCCGAGACGACGGTTAATGTCTTTCAGCAGTTCCAGAATAGAACGGGTGGTGGCCGGGTCTAATGCGCTGGTGGCTTCATCGCACAGCAGCACTTTGGGATTGCTTGCCAGCGCACGGGCAATGGCTACACGCTGTTTTTGTCCGCCAGACAGATTGGCCGGGTAGCTATCATGTTTATCACCCAGACCCACGAGATCCAGCAGCTCGGTTACGCGACGCTTAACCTCATCTTTAGGCGTGTTGTCGAGCTCCAGCGGTAAGGCGACGTTGCCGAACACCGTGCGTGACGCCAGCAGGTTAAAGTGCTGGAAGATCATGCCAATCTGGCGACGCGCTTTGGTCAGTTCTTTTTCTGAGAGCGCGGTCAGTTCTTGTCCGCCAACTTCTACGCTGCCCTGGGTTGGGCGCTCAAGCAGGTTAACACAACGGATCAGTGTACTTTTACCTGCACCCGATGCGCCAATGACGCCATAAATCTGACCAGCAGGAACATGCAGGCTGACATTGTTCAGCGCCTGAATGGTTCGGTTCCCCTGCTGGAACACTTTGGTGATATTGGAAAGTTTAATCATTAGATTATTTTTATCGTATGTAAGTTAGCCGTGGCATTTTCGTCTGCCAGATACGGGTGATGCCCGTAAACAAAACGGATGTTAAGGCATCCAGACGTCTAAATCAATCCAACTCTGTGCGATGAGCACTTTATTGCGCTGCGATTCATGAGATACTAGCTGAACACGCCTTTTTCAGGAGCAAACCGGTGGCAAAATCAGTACCCGCAATTTTTCTCGATCGTGATGGCACTATTAATGTGGATCACGGTTATGTTCACGAGATTGACGAGTTCGAATTTATCGAAGGCGTTATCGATGCCATGCGCCAGCTAAAAGAGATGGGCTATGCGCTGGTGGTTGTCACCAACCAGTCTGGTATCGCGCGTGGCAAATTTACCGAAGCGCAATTCGAAACGCTGACGGAATGGATGGACTGGTCTCTTGCCGACCGCGGTGTTGATCTTGATGGCATCTATTATTGTCCTCATCACCCGCAGGGAACGGTAGAAGAGTATCGCCAGACCTGTGATTGCCGTAAGCCGCACCCAGGGATGTTTATCTCGGCGCAGGAATTTCTGCATATTGATATGGCCGCTTCTTATATGGTGGGCGATAAAATGGAAGATATGCAGGCGGCAACCGCGGCGGGTGTGGGTACCAAAGTATTAGTTCGCACCGGCAAACCCGTGACGCCAGAAGCTGAGACTGCAGCGGATTGGGTGATTAATAGCCTGGCCGAGCTGCCTGAAGCGATCAAAAAGCACCAAAAATAGGCTTTTTGGCGAAAAGATGAGCGGTTGAAATAAAAATGCATATTTCCGCTTGTCATTCCCCGGAGGCCCCCTATAATGCGCCTCCATCGACACGGCGGATGTGAATCACTTCACAAACAGCCCGGTCGGTTGAAGAGAAAAAATCCTGAAAATCAGGGTTGACTCTGAAAGAGGAAAGCGTAATATACGCCACCTCGCGACAGAGCGCTGAAGCGCGTCGCAACTGCTCTTTAACAATTTATCAGACAATCTGTGTGGGCACTCAAAGTGACATGGATTCTTAACGTCCTCGGACGAAAAATGAATACCAAGTCTCAACGAGTGAACACGTAATTCATTACGAAGTTTAATTCATTGAGCATCAAACTTTTAAATTGAAGAGTTTGATCATGGCTCAGATTGAACGCTGGCGGCAGGCCTAACAC
>NZ_JAQZRK010000023.1:0-83405 GCF_028737495.1 Enterobacter cloacae complex sp. 2022EL-00981 | reverse complement strand
GACGGGTGCTGTCATACCTGAGTCTGGCAGAAGAAGTCATCCGGCATGAGCCCGGGAAAGTGAGACGGCTGAATATAGTTAACGAGATGAAAAAGCTGGGAAAAGAGTACAGTAATATGGTCATGGTTGCATGACCATATTACTGGGGATCCCTCAGCCCACAGGGAGAGGGAATAAACACTAAAAACGGCAACGTGCGTTGCCGTTTTGCTTTTACTTACTTAAATCTACCTGATAAATGGCGAACCCGATATCATCCGTCGCAACCTTCTTCATCGGATACTGCGCCTTCTCCTTAATAAACGCCGCAGCCTTATCCGACGGAGATGTTTCAATGCGAATATCCAGTGGGGTATCGCTGTGGATCGGGGCCAGACGCCAGTTGTTATCGACCGCCGGATGAATCTCTCCCGCCTTTTTCGACTCAGCGCTGATCCAGGCGGCCAGCACCGAGCGGTTCTCATCCGGGGATGCAAAAGCAATGTGGCTATCGCCGGTGCCGGCAAATTTGCCGCCATACGCGCGATAGTTATTGGTCACCACCAGGAAGGTGGCCGCCGGATCGACAGGTTTGCCCTTGAAGGTCAGGTTTTTGATGCGCTCTGCCTGCGGATTAATCGCCTGGCACTCACCGTCATATTTCGCCGGCTGGGTGACATCAATCTGATAATCCACCCCGTCGATAACGTCGAAGTTATAGGTGCGGAACCCGTCCCAGTTAATCAACGACTGCGGCTTGCTGCTCTTCGGATCGATCTGGTTAAACTGCCCGGCGGAGCATTCCAGCCACTCTTTCACCTCTTTACCCGTTGCTTTAACCACGACCAGCGTGTTCGGGTAGAGATAGAGATCGGCGGCGTTACGGAACGTCAGCTGGCCTTTTTCCACTTCAACATAGCTGGCCGGGTCATTTTTACGTCCGCCCACTTTGAACGGTGCGGCGGCGGAAAGCACCGGCAGGTTGGCTAAGTCCGGATCGCCCTGAACAAAATGTTCGGCATAGGCTTTCTGCGCCATGTTGACCACCTGAACGGTTGGGTCATCCTGTATCAGCGCCAGATAGCTGTACATGTTGTCGGCGGATTTGCCGATCGGCTTGCTAACGAATTCGCGGGTGGCGTCGTGGTCATGTTTGAGCACGTCGAGGAGTTTTTGGTCTTCAGCCGCCAGTGATTTTTTGGCGGCAGCATCGTAGATGGGGCGCGCTTCGGCTTTGGATCCGGTCACCTTCCAGCTGCCGCTGTCGTTATTGAGTACCAGATCCACCACGCCAAGATGGTCGCCCCACATGCCGGGCATTACCGCCGGCACGCCGTTGAGCGTTCCTTTGTCGATATCTGCCCCTTTGATGCTGGCAAAATCCTTACCCGGGAAGACCGCATGAGCGTGGCCGAAGAGGATCGCGTCCACGCCCGGCACTTCGCTCAGGTAGTAAACCGAGTTTTCCGCCATCACCTGATACGGATCGGCAGAGAGGCCCGAGTGGGCGACAACGACCACAACATCCGCCCCTTTTTCACGCATCTCCGGTACGTATTTACGCGCCGTTTCGGTGATGTCGTTAACGGTAACTTTGCCGGTGAGATTGGCTTTATCCCAGGTCATGATCTGGGGCGGTACAAAGCCGATGTAGCCAATTTTCAGCGTCTGCTTTTTACCGTCCTGATCAACAACCTCGGTCTCTTTAATCAGATAAGGGGTGAAAAGCGGCTTTTTGGTCTTAACGTCGATGATATTGGCGTTAACGTACGGGAATTTTGCGCCTGCCAGCGCATCGTGCAGGTATTTAAGACCATAGTTGAATTCGTGGTTACCGAGGTTGCCGACGGTATAATCCAGGGGGTTCATCGCTTTATACACCGGGTGGATCTCGCCTTTTTTCAGCCCCTTTGCCGCCATGTAGTCACCCAGCGGACTCCCCTGAATCAAATCACCGTTGTCGACCAGCACGCTATTTTTTACTTCATTGCGGGCGGCATTGATCAAACTTGCCGTGCGTACCAGTCCGAATTTTTCCGTAGGGGTATCTTTGTAGTAATCGAAGTCCATCATATTGCTGTGCAGGTCGGTGGTTTCCAGAATACGGAGATCGACCGTCGCCGCCTGTACGCTCGCTGCAATCAGCGTCGCCAGGAGCGTTGCGCTAAACTTAATCATCAGAGGAGTCCTTTTTTCGATCCAGGCCACAAAAGAATATGTATCTATCGTTTGTTGCTTACAGAAGTGTGAATCCTGCCAGAAAAAAGGGCGATGAAACCGGAATTGCTTCACAGATAGCGGAATTGTTCACATTACGATATAAATAAAACAAAGAGTTATACCCACTGCGTTAACGAAGAGGTGGAGAATGTTAGATAAAATTTGTCAGCTCGCACGGGATGCGGGCGATGCCATCATGCAGGTGTATGACGGCGCACAACCGATGAACGTTGTCAGCAAGGCGGATGATTCCCCGGTCACGGCGGCGGATATCGCGGCGCATGGCGTGATCATGAAAGGGCTACAGGCACTCACGCCAGAGATCCCCGTGCTTTCAGAAGAAGCGCCGCAGAGCTGGGATGAGCGTCAGCACTGGCAGCGTTACTGGCTGGTCGATCCTCTGGACGGCACCAAAGAGTTTATCAAGCGTAACGGTGAATTCACCGTGAATATCGCCCTGATCGACAAGGGCAAGGCGGTGCTTGGGGTGGTTTACGCGCCGGTGATGAAAGTGATGTACAGCGCCGCGGAAGGCAAGGCCTGGAAGGAAGAGTGTGGTGTCCGCAAGCCGATCCAGGTGCGCGATGCGCGCCCTCCGCTGGTGGTCATCAGCCGCTCGCACAGCGACAGCGAGTTGGAAGAGTACCTGCAACAGTTGGGTGAACATCAGACGACCTCGATTGGCTCCTCGCTGAAATTCTGTCTGGTGGCGGAGGGGCAGGCGCAGCTCTATCCCCGTTTCGGGCCGACGAACATCTGGGACACGGCAGCCGGCCACGCGGTAGCCGCGGCCGCGGGTGCGCATGTTCATGACTGGCAGGGCAAGCCGCTGGACTACACCCCGCGCGAATCATTCCTCAATCCAGGCTTCCGGGTCTCTCTTTACTGAGCCAGCAGCTTGTGCAGCAGATCAACCACCTGCTGCACCTCTTCCTGGGTTAACGCCCCGTCTTTTACCCACTGCACCTGGCCGTTTTTATCCAGCACGATAATCGCGGAACTCTCTTCCTCAAGCTGCCAGGCTTTGCGCGTCACGCCGTTGCTGTCGACAATAAACTGCGACCATGGGTAGAGCTTTTTGTTGCTCTCAAGGCTTGAGCGCACAAACATCCCGGAGCCAGGGATGGCATCGTCGGTGTTCACAATGGTGGTGGTCTGATAGCGGTCATGCGGGAATTTTGCGGCCTTGATCGCTTCCACCAGGTTTGCGTTTTTCTCTTTTGCAGATGTACGACCGGCAATATGTTGTACAACTCTCACTTTGCCCGCGAGCTGCGCGCTATTCCACGGTTTGTAGCTAAACTTATCATTGTCGAGAATCAATTCTCCCCGGTCAGCAATGCCGACTGGCGGTACGCGTTGTCCTTTTTCAATGTTGTGGGCACTCGCCCACAGGGGCAGGAGCAGGCATGCGGCTGCAAGAATGTTACGTAGGGTCATGGTGTTTCCTTATTGTATGCAGGTGATCCGACCACTTGGTCTTACGCTTTTAATCATAAGTGCGATCAATGGGCTTTTCCCGCAATCCCGATGCCAGTTTGCGGGCGAACGCACATATCCATAAAAAAACGACGGCTTATACTGCCTGTAGTCACAGTTTGAAAAGATTATTCTGAATAATTGTAATCAAACGGTAAATAAACTTATGCACACTGGGTAACTACGTAGTTCTGGTCTATAGTCATTGGGCAACAAAATTTGCGCTCAGAACAGTCGGGCCGATTGTGGCGCCGCAAGAGCGTATGATTCGCAGGAGATACAAGAATGAAAATTTTCCAACGCTACAACCCGCTTCAGGTGGCGAAGTACGTGAAGATCCTGTTCCGTGGACGGTTGTATATCAAGGATGTTGGCGCTTTTGAGTTTGATAAGGGCAAGATCCTTGTCCCAAAAGTGAAGGACAAACAGCACTTGTCTGTGATGTCCGAAGTCAACCGTCAGGTTATGCGTCTGCAAACTGAGATGGCTTAACCAACGTGCTATGCAGTAGTTAAAAAAACGGCTCCCGATGGGAGCCGTTGATGTTTGTGGGGGCAGGAACCTTACGCCGACACCTTCTCTTCCGCATCCGGCAGCTTCGGCACCAGCACGGTCGGTTTGTTATCAATACGCGTCACCAGCAGCTGGTCGATGCGGTAGTTATCAATATCCACCACTTCAAACTTGTAGCCGGAGAACTTCACCGAGTCGGTGCGCTTCGGGATTTTACGCAGCATAAACATCATAAAGCCGCCGATGGTCTCGTAGTTGCCTGACTGCGGGAACTCGTCGATATCCAGCACGCGCATCACGTCGTCGATTGGCGTTGCGCCGTCAATCAGCCATGAGTTCTCATCACGCGCCACAATCTGCTCTTCCAGACCCTGGCCGACCAGGTCACCCATCAGCGTGGTCATGACGTCGTTGAGGGTAATGATACCCACCACCAGCGCGTATTCGTTCATGATAACGGCGAAGTCTTCACCGGCGGTTTTGAAACTTTCCAGCGCTTCAGAGAGCGTCAACGTGTCCGGTACAATCAGGGTATTGCGGATCTGCACGCCGCTGTTAAGCGCCAGGCTTTGGTTCGCCAGCACGCGGTTCAGCAGATCTTTGGAGTCCACATAGCCGATGATGTGGTCGATATCTTCATTACAGACCAGGAATTTAGAGTGCGGGTGCTCCGCGACTTTATTCTTCAGGCTCTGCTCGTCTTCATGCAGATCGAACCAAATCACGCTTTCACGGCCCGTCATGGAAGAGGGCACGGTACGGGATTCCAGCTCGAACACATTTTCGATCAGCTCATGCTCTTGCTTACGCAGCACCCCGGCCAGCGCACCGGCTTCTACCACGGCGTAGATGTCGTCGGAGGTGATGTCATCTTTACGCACCATCGGCAGTTTAAAGATGCGGAAGATGACGTTCGCCAGGCCGTTGAAGAACCACACCAGCGGACGGAACACGAACAGGCAGAAGCGCATCGGGTTGATGATACGCAAAGCCACAGCTTCTGGCGCAATCATACCGATGCGTTTCGGGGTCAGGTCAGCGAACAGGATGAACATCCCGGTGACCAGCGAGAAGGAGAGAATAAAGCTCATCTGCTCGGCAAGTTCGGCGGACATGTACTGGACGAACAGGCTGTAAAAGGCCGGAGAAAACGCTGCATCCCCCACGATACCGCCGAGAATAGCGACCGCGTTCAGGCCAATTTGTACCACGGTGAAGAACGTTCCAGGATTTTCCTGCATCTTCAGGATACGGGAAGCATTGATGTTGCCTTCGTCGGCAAGCAGCTTAAGTTTGATTTTACGGGACGCGGCCAGCGAGATCTCGGATATCGAGAAAAATGCGCTGACGGCTATCAGACAAAGTATTACTAAAATACTGTTTAACATAGTTTATCCGGCTTCTCGCCAGATCCTCGGAAGGGAAGTTGATACCATTTGTGTGGAAACACATTGAACGTCAGCTCGTAGCGTTGAGCTGATTATTTCAGCGGGTAGTATAGCGTAAAGAGATGTAAACCTGCCAGAGGTCACATTTTTGTGTACTAATGGGAAATCCGCGTGGAGCAGGTCAAAACAATCGTTTTGTTTTCAAGGCGATGCGGTTATAAAATGCACAGATCGTTACCAAAAGGAGTTGGTATGAGTTTTAGCTTACCGGGATTTAACTTGTTTTACCTGTCCAGGGATAACCTTGAACCAGAGAAGTATGAGTTGATTACTCGCCCTTCTGTCACATGGGATTACATCAGACAGGAGTATGAATTCGATGACAGGTATCGTGATCATTATCATGTCGAAGGGCTCAGGCCACGACCATCCTGTTCACGTAGCTACGCTTATCAGAACAATCATTCAAATGGATTCAACACAGAAAGGCGGCTGAGATACCTTGTCTTCAGAGGTGAAGTTGTGATGTTAAACCGTTACGGTTCCCCTGGAGAACTTTTCTATATTGATGAAGAAGGCCAGCTTATCTGCAGGAATTACCATGTGTTTGAAATGAACGGGGCTGAACGGATCCTGAGAGAGTACAGGAATTCTGTCGGATGCAGGCACTACCGTTCAGGAAAGCCCCGCCCAACTTCGTTTGCTTTATCTTTCTCAGGCGGAATATCAGCACCTGCTTCTGAGCCGACATACCAGACAATTAACAGCAAGGCTGCAGGACGTCTACTGGCGGCTGGCGGTGTCTACAATGGTAACATTGAGGGATTCAGGAAAACAGCTGAGCAGTTAGGTGGAGATGCTGTAAAGGGGTATGATCAGGTTCTGAATGAACAAACGGCTGGTACAGCTATTGCGGCGGCTTCAATTCTGTTAGCGAAACGACCTAATAGCGAGTCTTTTGGAGAAGTGTATAACTACTTAGGTAAAGTAAGAGGAGAGACAAAACTATTAAACAATATAGAAGTGAAAGAAATAAATTATATAAAACGTGATCCTTCTGAAACTATGTTACTGAGGAAAGAATTTAATAATACAGTGAGGAAGAAATTTCTTAATCAATTATCCAGTTCTTCAGATGCAGCTAACGTCTTCGAACCTTCAGATTTGTTCAAAATGAGTAAGGGTACAGTACCAGATGGCTGGGAAGTTCATCATAAACTACCATTGGATGATGGTGGCACAAATGCCTTTGATAACTTATCATTGATTGAAAAAGAACCGTTTCATAAGGTGTTAACAAATATGCAGCGAACATCGACAAGAGGTATGCTACCGGGAGACAGCAAAGTAATTCCATGGGTTATGCCTAATGGTTCGATTTATCCGCTTAAATAATTTGATGGGTATGAAAATGAAATCAAATGTAACAGATCTACTAATAGAATTAAGAAAGATGATGACAGATTTAGAATACCCAGTACAGCAACCTATTAACACATCATTTCTTGACAGTCTAACAAAAGGACATAGAAATACTGCATCACCAATACTGGATCAAATTGGAAATGAAATTTGTCTTCTTTTAGCTAATCAACCTGATTATACTACATTCATCAAAACAATGGATGGATTTGAGTATAATGGGCTGACAATGTTTAGTTTATCAATTCCAGAACCAATAGTTAAAAATTTGTTCATTATGAATGAGTTTTATCGTAATAATGATTATTTAGATCCCGAATTACAAGAACGATTGGTTATTGGGGAGGATGGAATGTCATTGTTTACTTATGATACAAAAATGAATTTATTTGAAATTCGTGACAATGCCTCTACAGAGTCGATATATGGTTCCTTTGATAATTTCAATGACTTTTTAAGTGAAATAGTTGACTCTGTAAAATAAAAATTATTTCAGTGAATCTAAATCCACTTAGAGGTCTGACATTACAGCTAGTAAGAGGCCGGGCAGGTGGGGAACCGGCCCGGCGAGACGCGCTATTTTGCGGCCGATAACCCGACGTTGTTCACTGCACGACGGGCAGCATCGCCTCCCCACACCTGATCGTACTCATAGCCTGTGAGCTGTTTTATCACCACGCGGGTATTGGCATCGCAGTCGCGGTAATCACCGCCCAGCTTACGGCGGGCAATCTCCTTGAGAAGCAGCTTATGCGTGTCGCGGGTGAGCTTGAATTTATAGGTAGTGAAGAAGCTCACCGCCAGCAGGGCTGCCGTCGCGAAGATCATCAGGCCTATAATCGCCCCCAGCGCGCTTTCAGGCTGTGCGCCGCCGCCCTTCACAAAGCCGGACTCCTGCAGGACCAGGCCAATAATCATGATGGCGATCGCCACGGTGCTTTTGCGGGTCAGGACCATTACCCCGGCAAAAATCCCTTCGCGGCGCTGCTGCGTCACCATCTCGTCAATATCAGGAATGAAGCTGTAGATATTCCACGGTATGTAATAGAGGCCCGCGCGGGTGGCGCCCAGCAGGATAAAGACCGCCGTGAACAGCAGCGTGGGCACCTGGGTTTTGGTCAGGTAGACCGTAAACAGGAACACCAGCACGAAGAATATCCCGCCATAAGAGAGGCGCAAGGCGGCAGAAGGGGAGACATTCAGCCTGTTCAGCAACAGCATAAATCCATATGTGCCAGGTACCGAGGCGAAAGCCGCAATGCTCAGCCAGCCGGAGACGGCTGCCGCGTCCTGGCTCAGACAATACACGACATAATAGGTAAAGACCGAACCGAATACGTCCATCGCCGTAAATGAAAAGATATAAATAATAATATGCAGGCGGAACGCGCGAATACGGAAAGAGGAAAAGAGATCCAGCACCAGATATTTCAGGTGATTAATTAATCCGCTGCTGCGCTGTTTATCCACTTTAAACGTGGATGGCTGTTGCACATCTTTCGCTTCCCAGGTGGTGTACCAGGTAATAAATACCGCAATACAGAATACGCAGGAGAATATCAGCGCGGTAAGAGTATAGGTAAACGGATTATCTTTCCCCGTGAACTGCATAATGACGCCGGGAACGGAAACCGCAAGAAAGCCGCCGAGCTGAGAGCAGATCATACGCACGCCGGAGAGACGGCTACGCTCTTCATACCGGTTAGTCATCTCAGCGGCCAGGGTTTCCCAGGGCACCAGCACCATCGCCGACAATAGCTCAATAGAGAGGTAAGTGCCAAGGTAATACCAGTAACCCATGTCCGTAAGCCACAGCAGGGCATACAGAAACATTAAGGGCGAACTGAGTAATAAAAAGAAGCGGCGACGGCCAAATTTACGCCCGAGCCAGGTATCACCGAAATTATCAGTAATATAACCCATAATCGGGCTTAATAACGCATCAATGACGCGGGCAATAGCAAATATCGAACCCGCTTCGACGACAGAGAGCCCGCAATAGGTGGTGTAAAAAAATAAAAGCCAGGTGCCGATAATGGCGAAAGCGCCTCCGCCAAACAGATCGGTTATACCGTAGCCGAGCGCCACGCCATAACCCACTCTACGTTCAGTTGGTTTGACCATAATAATATCCAGTGTAGGGTAATGATTAACCCGATCTGTCGGGTCGTTTTTTATTTACTGCTGGAATACAAATTACGTTCTATTAATTGATTTCTATCCATTGCCTTAATTGAGATGATCGATAAATAGCCTCCACAAGGGTGAGTGATTTCCCGGCTTCACGGATATCGGTGTAATCCGTGTAACCGGGGTGAGTGATAGCCTGATAAAAACGGCGGATCGCCTGCTGGTGGCCCAGCCCCCAGTAGCTTTTGACCGAACCGTCCGGGGAGTCGTCGCAGGTGAGCCTGACGCGCTCGCCCGGCGTCACGCGCCAGAGCGTGTTGTTGTTCAGCAGCAGCGAGCCCTGCTCGCAGTGGATCTCCATCAGAAGCGGGGAATCGGTGGTATTGCAGTTGCTGGCGTAAAACAGGCCGCGCGCGCCGTTAGCAAAGTGCAGCGTGGCCATCGCGCTGTCTTCGCCTTCCGTCACGTCCGCCAGCTCACCGCTATCCACCACACCTTTCACACGCGTCACGCCGCCGGCGAACCACTGCATCAGGTCGAGGGTATGAATGGCCTGGTTGATCAGCAGGCTGCCTCCTTCCGTAGCCAGTCGCCCACGCCACGGACTTTGGGTGTAGTACGCGCCCGAGCGTGACCACGTCAGCACCGCTTTGATGCTGAGCATTTTCCCCAGCTCGCCTTCGTCCAGCGCCTGGCGAATGCGCAGGCTGGTGGGGTTGAGCCGGTTCTGATAACACACGCCGAGCAGACCCGACGCCTTGTCAGCGGCGCGGGTGATATCCACCAGTTCGCTGCTGTTCATGCCCACCGGTTTTTCGCAGAAAACATGCTTTCCGGCGGCGAGGGCCGCCAGAATCATGCTTTTATGCTCAAAGTGCGGCGTGCAGATATGGATCACATCGATGGCATCATCCAGCAGCATCTCCCGGTAATCCTGATAGAAGCGGCACTGATAGCCCAATGCCAGCTTCAGCCCTTTGACGCTGTCGATATCTGCCAGCGCGCGCAGCGCAACGTTGGGGAGCTGGCGCAGCGCATTCACGTGGCAACCGTGAATCGCTCCGGCGCCGATCACCGCCGTGTTCAGGAGCTTCATTGTCGCCTCCCGTTATGCTGTTGCGTTGGCCAGCATCTGTGCCTTCACGCAGAGCTCCGCCGCCTTAAAGGCGTGAGCCTGGGTCATGGCATGTTCAGTACGATGCAAACAGTCGAGGATCAGTTCGCCAAAGAACGGGAATCCGACCTGGCCGGCGACCGGATAACGGAACTCCCCCTCGTTATTGACGAGATACACTACGTCCTGTTCACCACGGGTGAGATCGACATATTTGCGGATCTCGATATAGCCTTCGGTGCCCAGCAGCGTCAGGCGGCCATCGCCCCAGGTCGAGAGCCCGTCAGGGGTAAACCAGTCGCAGCGGAAATAGCCGCTGGCGCCGTTTTCCCCTTTCAGCATGGCATCGCCAAAATCTTCGAAGGCGGGGTACTGGGGGTGTTTAACGTTCCGTACCTGGCTTGCCACCACGATGGCGTCACTGTTGCCGGTATAAAACAGGAACTGCTCAATCTGATGGCTGCCGATATCGCATAGAATGCCGCCGAAATAGCGCCGATCGTAGAACCAGTCCGGGCGGCCGGTCCCTTCCCGGTGCGGGCCCGTCCCCAGCGTTTGTACGACGCGGCCAATGGCCCCTTGCTGCACCAGCTGTCCGGCAAAGACCGCGCTCTCAACATGCAGGCGTTCGCTGTAATACACTGCGTATTTCCGGCCCGTTTTTTCCACCATGGCTTTGGCATCCGCCAGTTGTTCAAGGGTGGTAAGGGGGGCTTTATCGGTGAAGTAATCTTTGCCTGCGGCCATCGCTTTTAGCCCCAGCGCGCAGCGCTCGGCGGGAATGGCGGCGCCAGCTACCAGACGCACCTCATCGTCGGCGAGTATGACATCCAGGGAGTCTGCAACCCTGGCCTGCGGATACTGCTGAATGAATTTGTCCACTTTTGCCGGATCGGGGTCGTAGACCCATTTCAGCGTGGCGCCCGCTTCAATCAGGCCGTTACTCATGCCGTAGATATGGCCGTGGTCGAGCGCGGCAGCGGCAAAGACAAACTCTCCTTCCCTGACAACGGGCTGAGGTTTACCCACTGGCGCGTAGTTCATGCCGTCATTTTTGTTCATGATGTCACTCCTTCATCCAGATCTTTGCCCAGGGGAATCGCACCGACTTCGCTGAAGTTGGCGACGCTTGCGGATTTTTCATAAAAACGGGGGGCGAGGGCGTTGGTCCCGCCGGTACGGTAAAACGGATCGTCGCGTTGAATCGGCAGCGAAACCACGCAGCGGGTGATGGCGGATTTATAAATCGCGGTTATCAGCTCCAGCGAGCGTTTGCCCTGCAGGCCATCCACTAACGGCGCCGTGCCGTGCTCGATGGCATACAGCAGGTCATTAATCTGCCCGGTGTGCAGCGTCCATTCGAGCTTCGGCGTCTCGTGAAAAACGGCGTTAAGCTGCGCTTCCCGTTGCCGGTCCCGATCCTCCTGGGGGAAGCCGTTATCAGCGCTGACGCTGGCAAAGGCCTGCCACGGTGCGGAGATGCGCGCCTTTTCACCCTGGATAATGATTTTCTGATCTTCGCCATGGTGCACGACCGAGGCGGTTAGCTGAGTGAGTGCGCCGCTGGGGTATTTAAATATTGCCGCGCTGAGATCTTCGACTTCAGCGTTGTCGTGCGCCACGTTGGTCATCATAGCCACCACTTCAGACGGGAAGCCCTGCATCCACTGAATGGCGTCGATGTGGTGAACAGCGTGGTTAAGGGTGCAGCCGCCGCCCTCTTTTTCCCAGGTGCCGCGCCACCACAGGTCGTAGTAGCAGTGTCCGCGCCACCAGAACGAGTCCACCTGGGCATGGCACACCTTGCCAGCAAGGCCCGAATCCAGCGCCGCTTTTAAACGCCAGAAGGCATCGGTAAAGCGGTTTTGAGCGATGATGGCGAGCAATTTACCGCTGGCCTGTTGCGCGGCGATCATGGCGTCGCACTCCTCCAGCGAGGCGGCCATCGGTTTTTCGCACAGCACATGGCAACCCGCATTGAGGGCATTAATGCTTATCTCTGCATGAACGTAGGGCGGCGTGCAGACGTCGACGATATCGATATCTGGCTCTGACGCCAGCATCTGCTCGTGGCTTTCATACACGCGTGCGTCCGTCAGGTTGTAGCGTGCTTTTTTCTCGTGGGCTTTTTCCGGGTAGATATCGACCAGCGCGACGATCCGGCAGCGTTGGCCAAACTGCAAATAACCCTGAATATGGTTATGCGAGATATTTCCTGTTCCCACGATAGCGACATTTAACATCGTTTCTTCTCCTGAGTTACCAGGTGCCGGAGGCATCCAGCGTGACGCTGGCGGTCTCTTTAGCCACTGAGGTGCTGATACGCTGTTGAAGCAAGCGCAGATACTGTTTCTCGTTGAGCGGGAGGTCGACCCAGTCGTCGGTCCAGGTGGAGAGGTGCATGGCGTTGGAGAGTGTTAATCCGTGGATCCCTTCCAGCCCCGGGGCAATGAGTGGCTCGCCGCGCAGGATGGCGCCGCAGAAATTGGCGGTAATGACGTGGTGTTCGCTGCATTCCGGGCCGACGGGAAGCGTGACCTCCCAGCATTCCGGTTCACCAAAGCCGTTTTGCCAGCGGGCGTTGAAGGCGGTTTCAGATTCCCGCAGCCGCCAGTAGCGCAGTTTCCCTTCTTCGACGACCACCTTGCCGCGATCGCCGACGATCTCCAGCCGGTTGGTCCCCGGCGTTTCAGCCACGGTCGTGATAAATACGCCCGTCGCACCGTTGGCGTATTCGGCGTAGGCGGTGACCTCATCTTCCACTTCAATGTCGCGATGCTTACCAAACTGGCAAAACGCGCGCAGACGGATCGGCATACCAACCAGCCACTGCCAGAGATCAAGCTGATGCGGGTCCTGATTGAGCAGTACGCCACCGCCTTCTCCTTTCCAGGTGGCGCGCCAGCCGCCGGAGTTGTAGTAGCTCTGCGAGCGATACCAGTTGGTAATGATCCAGTTGGAGCGGCGGATCTCACCCAGCTCGCCGCTGTCGATCAGATCTTTCACCTTCTGGTAGAGCGGGTTCGGGCGCTGGTTGTACATGATGCCGAACACCACATCGCAGGTCTGGGCACAGGCGTTCATCTCCTGCACCTGCGCCGTATACACGCCGGCCGGTTTTTCGCAGAGCGTGTGGATGCCGTGGCGCATTGCCAGCATCGACAGACGCGGATGCTCGTAGTGCGGTGTTGCGACAATCACCGCGTCGATAAGCCCGCTCTGAAGCATCTCCTGCGCGTCGCTGAAAAGGGGGAGGGAGCCGACCAGCTGGCGAATGGCCGGATGCTTTTCCGGTGCATTATCACAAACTGCCGCCAGGCATGCGTCACTGACCGTACCCGCCAGTAAATAACGGGCGTGGACCGTACCGATATTACCTATTCCGATAATGCCAAAACGTACCTTCTCCATGTCACACCTTAATTTCAGTTGAAATGAGGGATGACCGGAAAATAGGAAAGGGGAGCCGCAGCGACAATGTGTTTTTGTGAGAATACTCGCAAGCTGTTTAAGTAATCTCCAGGGTCTCTGAAATTTGGTTTTAAAATCAAAGCGCTGTTTCTGCAAATATTTGCAAAAACTGATTGAGAGCGAGGTCACACTATGCCGGGCAGGTTAAAAATGGAGGAGATTGCGACCCTGACGGGGTATTCCGTCAGCACGGTTTCGCGGGTATTAAGCGGCAAGTCTTATGCCAGCGATAAAGCCCGTGACGCGATCGTTCGCACCGCGCGCGAATTAGGTGTTCTGGAGGCAATGGCAAGCGGAAGGCTGTTAATTAACGGTATCGCTGTCTTTGCCCCGGAAAGAACTTTTCAGGGGCGTGGAGACATTTTTTATCTGGAAGTGACCAAAGGCATTGCTGAAGCGTGCGCCCCGCATAACGTGTGGGTCAGTTGCTGCGGATTAGAAGAGCAGCACGCCGACGTGAAATTGTTTATGGAAAAGGCCAGCCATAAGAATATCAACGCAATAATAATTATTGGGACTGATGATTCCACCATCTTTAAACTGGCGAGCACGCTGAATAAGCCCTGCGTATTGATTAACTCCGTTGATCGGGATCGGGTGCTGGACGCCGTATCACCCGATCACCGGGCGATTGGTTTCACCGCCATGCAGTACCTTTTTGAGCAGGGGCACCGCCGAGTGCTCACGCTCACCTGCCTGCGGCGTGAGACGCTGTATGCGCGTCTGGACGGCATTAAAGAGGCGTACCGCCATTTTCACGTGGCCTTTGATCCCCAGCGTGATTTGCTGGTGACGGAGTGGTTTACGGCAGAGGAGGCCGAGCGGGCGCTGGATGCATGGCTGTTAAGTCATGACAGATCGCAGTGGCCAGAGGTGATTTTCCCGAACAGTACCAGCATGACGGAGGGGGTGATCAGGGCGTTAACGCGCCACGGGCTGCGCATTCCGGAAGACATTTCGCTCATTACGACCGATTTTGCATGGAATTTAGCGCACCGTCTGGAAAAACCGATCACAGGCGTCACGGTGCCCTGCCGTGAGCTGGGGATTGAGGCCGTACACCTGCTGCAAACGCGGCTCAACCGACCTCAGGCGCCGGTCTATAACCTGCTGTTGCAGGGCAAAGTCATGGATTACGGCTCAGTCAGTAATGCCACGCGCCACGCGGCTCGCGTGGCGCTGGATCAGTAATCAGGCAAGCTGCGGCGGCAGGCACACGCCGATGCCACCAATTCCGCAGTAGCCGTACGGATTTTTGTGCAGATACTGCTGGTGGTCGTCCTCGGCATAGTAGAACGGTTTCGCGGTGGTGATTTCCGTTGTCACCTCGCGCGTATCACCTGCGTCGCGCATGGCCTGCTGGAAACGCTCCTTACTGGCGAGTGCGGCGGCTTCCTGCTCAGGCGTGAGCGGATAAATCGCCGAACGATACTGGGTGCCATGGTCATTACCCTGACGCATACCCTGCGCCGGGTCGTGGTTTTCCCAGAATACCTGCAGCAGCTGTTCATAGCTGATGACGGACGGGTCGTATACCACGCGTACGGCTTCAGCATGGCCGGTCTCGCCGGAGCAGACTTCGCGGTAGGTGGGGTTTGGCGTATATCCGCCCGTGTAGCCCGCCGCGGTGCTGTAGACGCCAGGCAACTGCCAGTAGAGGCGTTCCACGCCCCAGAAGCAGCCCATGGCAAACAGGGCGATTTCCATGCCTTCAGGTACGTTGGTCATGGAATGGCCATTCACGGCGTGTAAGGTTGCGACTGGCATAGGGGTGTTGCGTCCCGGTAATGCATCTGCTTGTGAAACCAGATGCTTTTTGTCGAATAAACTCACGATGGGGCCTCCCGGGGTGCGATGTTTCGGTTAAGGTTGTCACGAAGCGTTTAATTGAACACAATAAATGCGCTGAATGAGTCTAGATTTAATCATAAGAAATATTTGGGTGTTACACCCTTTTTCAACCCGAGAATTGGGTTTTTTGGCCAACAGGCCGTATTTTGCCGCGGAGCGGCACTTCATTTGCTTCCAGGGTGGAAACAGGGATATTCAGGAGAGAACGTGACAAAAATCCGCCAGTTATGTTTGGTCAGTGTCTTGCTGACAAGCGGGGTTGCCAGCGCGGCGAATGTCCGTTTGCAGGTTGAGGGGTTATCCGGGGCGCTGGAAAAAAACGTGCGTGCACAGCTGTCGACGATTGAAAGTGACGAAGTGACGCCGGACCGGCGTTTTCGTGCACGCGTGGATGACGCGATACGCGAAGGGCTAAAAGCCCTGGGATATTACGAACCCACCATCGATTTCGATCTCCGCCCACCGCCAAAAAAGGGGCGGCAGGTGCTTATTGCCCGCGTCTCGCCGGGTGAGCCGGTGCTGATAGGCGGCACCAATGTGGTGTTACGCGGCGGCGCGCGTACCGATCGCGATTATCTGGATCTGCTCAGTACGCGGCCTAAAATTGGTACCGTACTGAATCACGGTGATTACGACAGTTTCAAAAAATCGCTGACGAGCGTCTCCTTACGCAAGGGCTACTTCGACAGCCAGTTCAATAAAAGCCAGCTGGGCATTGCGCTGGGCAGACGCCAGGCCTTCTGGGATATTGACTACGACAGCGGCGAACGCTACCGCTTTGGCGACGTGACGTTCGAAGGCTCGCAAATTCGTGAAGAGTACCTGCAAAACCTCGTGCCGTTCAAAAAGGGTGACTACTACCATTCACGCGATCTGGCCGAGCTGAACCGCCGCCTGTCGGCAACCGGGTGGTTTAATTCGGTGGTTGTTGCGCCGGAGTTTGAAAAGGCCCGCAAAACCAAGGTATTACCACTGCACGGTGTGGTGTCGCCACGCACCGAAAACACCATTGAGACCGGGGCTGGCTATTCAACGGACGTGGGGCCGCGCGTGAGGGCGACCTGGAAAAAGCCGTGGATGAACTCGTACGGCCATAGCCTGACCACCAGTGCCAGTATCTCAGCCCCGGAGCAACAGCTCGACTTCAGCTACAAAATCCCGCTGCTGAAGAACCCGCTTGAGCAGTATTACCTGGTCCAGGGGGGCTTTAAGCGTACCGATCTGAACGATACCGAGTCGGATTCCACCACGCTTGCCGTATCCCGATTCTGGGATCTCTCCAGCGGCTGGCAGCGCGCCATTAACCTGCGCTGGAGTCTTGACCACTTTACCCAGGCCAACGTCACCAACACCACCATGCTGCTCTATCCGGGGGTGATGATCAGCCGTACCCGCTCACGCGGCGGCCTGATGCCGACCTGGGGCGATTCCCAGCGTTACTCTATCGATTACTCCAACACCATGTGGGGTTCCGATGTGGATTTCTCGGTGATTCAGGCGCAAAACGTCTGGATCCGCACGCTGTATGACAAACACCGCTTTGTGATGCGCGGGAACCTCGGCTGGATTGAAACCGGCGACTTCGACAAAGTCCCGCCCGACCTGCGCTTCTTCGCCGGGGGCGACCGCAGTATCCGCGGCTACAAATACAAATCCATCGCGCCTAAAGATGATGACGGCAAGCTGATCGGGGCCTCCAAGCTGGCGACCGGCTCGCTGGAGTACCAGTACAACGTCAGCGGAAAATGGTGGGGCGCCATGTTTGTGGACGGCGGCGAAGCGGTGAGCGATATCCGCCGCAGTGATTTCAAAACCGGCGCGGGCGTGGGCGTGCGCTGGCAGTCGCCCGTCGGGCCCATCAAGCTCGACTTCGCTGTGCCGGTGGGTGACAAAGAAGAACACGGTTTACAGTTTTACATCGGTCTGGGGCCTGAATTATGAGTTTATGGAAGAAGATAAGCCTCGGAGTACTGATTTTTATCGTGCTGCTGCTCGGTACGGTGGCGTTTCTGGTGGGCACGACAACCGGCCTGCATCTGCTGTTTAACGCGGCGAACCGCTGGGTACCCGGGCTGGAAATCGGCCAGGTGACGGGCGGCTGGCGCGATCTACGTCTGAAGAATATTCGCTACGAGCAGCCTGGCGTTGCGGTCAACGCGGGCGAGTTTCACCTTGCCGTCAGGCTGGGTTGCCTGCGGGACAGTAAGCTCTGCGTCAACGACCTGTCGCTAAAAGATGTGAACGTGGCGATTGATTCGGAGAAAATGCCGAAATCAGCGCCGGTTGAAGAAGAGGACAGCGGCCCGCTGAATCTCTCGACACCGTACCCGATTGCGCTTTATCGGGTGGCGCTGGACAACGTCAATGTCAAAATCGATGACACCACCGTATCGGTGATGGATTTCACCTCCGGCCTGCGCTGGCAGGAGAAAAACCTCACCCTGACGCCAACCACCCTGCAGGGATTGCTGATCGCGCTGCCGAAGGTGGCGGACGTGGCGCAAGAGGAGATCGTCGAGCCGAAGATCCAGAACCCACAGCCGGAAGAGAAACCGCTGGGTGAAACGCTGAAAGATCTGTTCTCGAAGCCCGTCCTGCCGGAGATGACGGACGTGCACCTGCCGCTGAACCTGAATATCGAAGCGTTCAAGGGCGAGCAGTTGCGTCTGACTGGCGACACCGATCTCACGGTCTATAACATGTTGCTGAAGGTCAGCAGCATCGACGGCAACATGAAGCTCGACGCGCTGGATATCGACACCAACCAGGGCTCTGTCAATGCCTCGGGTCATGCCCTGCTGCGTGACAACTGGCCGGTGGATATTACCCTGAACAGCGCGCTCAACATCGATCCGCTGAAAGGCGAAAAAGTGAAGGTCAAGGTGGGCGGCGCGCTACGCGACAAGCTGGATGTCGGGGTGAATCTCTCCGGCCCGGTGGACATGGTCCTGCGCGCGCAAACCCAGCTGGCGGAAGCCGGACTGCCACTTAACCTTGAGGTGGTCAGCAAGCAGCTGTACTGGCCGTTCACCGGCGAAAAACAGTTCCAGGCCGATGACCTGAAGCTGAAGCTGAGCGGCAAGATGACCGATTACACGCTGTCGTTCCGTACCGCCGTGAAGGGCCAGGACGTGCCACCCGCCACGATCACGCTGGATGCAAAAGGGAATGAACAGCAGGTTAATCTCGACAAACTGACCGTTGCGGCGCTGGAAGGCAAAACCGAGCTGACCGCGCTGCTCGACTGGCAGCAGGCGATCAGCTGGCGCGGTGAGCTGAAGCTCTCGGGGATTAACACGGCGAAAGAGGTGCCGGACTGGCCGTCAAAACTGGACGGTCTTATCAAAACCCGCGGCAGCCTGTACGGCGGCACGTGGCAGATGGATGTCCCGGAAATCAAGCTCACCGGTAACGTGAAGCAGAACAAGGTTAACGTAGAAGGTTCGCTCAAAGGCAACAGCTACCTGCAGTGGGTGATCCCGGGTCTGCACGTGGCGCTGGGGCGCAACACGGCGGATATCAAAGGTGAACTGGGGGTGAAAGATCTGAACCTCGACGCCACTATCGATGCGCCGAATCTGGATAACGCCCTTCCGGGGCTTGGCGGCACGGCGAAGGGGCTGCTTAAGGTGCGCGGCACGGTGGATGCACCGCAGTTGCTGGCGGATATCACGGCCAGTAACCTGCGCTGGCAGGAGCTGTCCATCGCCCGCGTTCGCGTTGACGGGGATGTGAAATCCACCGATCAGATCGGCGGTAACCTGAACCTGCGCGTGGAACGCATTTCTCAGCCGGACGTGAACATTAATCTGGTGACCCTGGACGCCAAAGGCAACGAGAAGCAGCACGACCTCCAGCTGCGCGTGCAGGGCGAGCCGGTTTCCGGGCAGCTTCACCTGACGGGGAGCTTCGACCGCAAGGCGGAGCGCTGGAAAGGGACGCTCGACAATACCCGTTTCAACACCCCGGTAGGGCCATTGGTGCTGTCACGCGCTATTGCCCTGGACTACCGCAATGCCGAACAAAAGATCAGCATTGGCCCACACTGCTGGACCAACCCGAATGCGGAGCTGTGTGTGCCGCAGACCATCGACGCGGGAGCGGAAGGGCGCGCGCAGATCACCCTCAATCGTTTTGATCTGGCGATGTTAAAACCGTTCATGCCGGATACCACTCAGGCGAGCGGCGTCTTTAGCGGGAAGGCTGATGTGGCCTGGGACACCACCAAAGAGGGGCTGCCACAGGGCAGCGTGACGCTTTCTGGCCGCAACGTGAAGGTGACACAGGATGTCAACAACGCGCCGCTGCCGGTGGCGTTTGATACCCTGAACCTGAGCGCGGATCTGCACAACAACCGCGCCGAGCTGGGGTGGCTTATCCGCCTGACCAATAATGGCCAGTTCGACGGTAAGGTGCAGATTACTGACCCACAAGGGCGACGTAATCTGGGCGGGAACGTCTCTATTCGCAACTTCAACCTGGCGATGGTTAACCCGATTTTCTCGCGCGGTGAAAAAGCGGCGGGGATGCTCAACGCGAACCTGCGGCTGGCGGGCAACGCGCAAAGCCCGCAGCTGTTCGGTCAGATGCAGCTAAACGGTGTGGATATCGACGGCAACTTTATGCCGTTCGATATGCAGCCAAGCCAGATTACGATGAACTTCAACGGGATGAGCTCAACGCTGAACGGCTCGGTGCTGACCCAGCAGGGGCAAATCAACCTCAGCGGTGACGCCGACTGGAGCCAGCTTGATAACTGGCGCGCCCGTATCGCCGCGAAAGGCAGCAAGGTGAGGATCACCGTACCGCCGATGGTACGTCTGGATGTCTCGCCGGATATCGTCTTTGAAGCAACGCCGAGCCTCTTTACCCTCGACGGGAACGTGGACGTGCCGTGGGCGCGCATCGTGGTTCACGAGGTGCCGGAAAGCGCGGTGGGCGTCTCCAGTGATGAAGTGATGCTCGACGATAACCTCAAGCCGATTAATCAGCAAAGCGCGGGCATTCCGATCAACAGCAATCTTACCGTGCATGTGGGGAATAACGTTCGTCTGAACGCGTTTGGGCTGAAGGCACGCCTGACGGGTGACCTGAAAGTGGCGCAGGACAGACAGGGGCTTGGCCTGAACGGGCAGATCAACATTCCTGAAGGGCGCTTCCATGCTTATGGTCAGGATTTGATAGTGCGTAAAGGTGAACTGCTGTTCTCCGGTCCGCCGGATCAGCCGCTGCTCAACATTGAAGCGATTCGTAACCCGGAAGCGACAGAAAACGACGTGATTGCGGGCGTGCGCGTCACCGGTTCGGCCGACGAACCGAAGGCGGAGATCTTCTCCGACCCGGCGATGTCCCAGCAGGAAGCACTCTCTTACCTGCTGCGTGGTCAGGGCCTGGATAGCGGCCAAAGCGACAGTGCAGCGATGACCTCAATGTTAGTGGGTCTGGGGGTTGCACAAAGTGGTCAGGTTGTGGGTAAAATCGGTGAGACGTTCGGCGTAAGCAATCTGGCGCTGGACACCCAGGGCGTGGGTGACTCCTCGCAGGTGGTGGTCAGCGGCTATGTACTGCCGGGTCTGCAGGTAAAATATGGCGTGGGGATCTTTGACTCGCTGGCAACTCTCACGTTACGCTATCGCCTGATGCCTAAGCTATATCTGGAAGCAGTGTCCGGCGTAGACCAGGCACTTGATCTGCTCTATCAGTTTGAGTTTTAGCAATGCGAATATTTGTCTACGGCAGTTTACGAACCAAGCAAGGCAACAGTCACTGGATGACCAATGCCCTGTTGCTTGGGAATTACAATATCGAAAACTACCAGTTGTACAGCCTGGGCCACTATCCAGGCGCGGTTCCCGGCGAAGGAACAGTACACGGTGAAGTTTATCGTATTGATAACGCGACACTTGCCGAACTTGATGCCTTGCGCACCAGGGGCGGTGAATACGCGCGCCAGTTGATCCAGACGCCGTACGGAAGTGCGTGGATGTACGTCTACCAGCGTCCGGTCGAAGGGTTAACGCGGATTGTAAGCGGTAACTGGTTAGACAGAGACCAGTACTGAAAAAACAACGCCACCGTGAGGTGGCGTTGTTTTTTGTGCCTTCAACTCTCTTCTGTATCCCGGCGACGGGTTAAAAACAGAGGAACAAACAGCATGATGTACGGGGCAATAAGCCATAACAGGCACAGGGCGCGTGAACGGCCATAGTAGTTTATGCACCGCGTATTGCTTGAAATGACGGGCAGGAAAAACAGTAAAAACAGCAGAATCGCATAATCACTTCGACAAGGGATCCATAAGTACCCCAAAAACCAGGCAAGCTGGAATGCCAGGATGCAGAGATACTGCCATTTACTGTCTTTGCCGTAACAGTCAAACGCCTTTATGTAGCCCATCTTTATGCTTTGAAGAAAGAAACTTAGCATGTATAACGCTCACGATCGCGACGGTCAGGAGGGTGCTCGTGAGCAACGCCCCTAAAAAATAGCCGTAGGTAATGTCAGTAGCACCCGGGCCTAAAGTATGCAATTTACTATATCCTCTCTCTACGGCAATGAAAAGCGTATAGAGACCGATATTAATACAGAACTGAAGCAGACATGAAACAACGATATTTCTGGGGATTCTTTTTAATAGAGTGAGCGAGGCATAAATAATACATGCTGAAAGAACGAAGAAGAACCCGTTGAATAAACTGGATAATAAGGCGCTGTTCACTTCGCTAAATATTAAATTATTGCTCCCATAGTACCATGCCAGGTATTCAGTATATGTGCTTCTGCCAAAGATAAAGGCGGCAATAATAAGGATGAAAAGACTCACGATATGAGTTTTTTTATTCATAATTTTGCTCCTTTTGAGAGCAGTTCTTTCATTGTTTTACTGGCTTCTAGCTGATCTTTGATTATGGCAAGATCGCGCGTGTTATGGTTATATTTTGCAATAGCGGTTGGCGTGCCTTTTCCACCATTGTCCATAAAGAAAACAATATCCTTACGGCCATACAGAAGAACTTGTGGAATGGGATCACGGCCATAACTCACCGCCTGTGGCAGCGAGTGGATAGACTCTGTCGTGAGGAACCGAGGAATATTTTCAAGTTCAATATTACCTAACGGTGTTGTGGCAACAAGGGAGCCGATAAAATCGGTCGTATACACTAACGTATCTGTATCTTTGGTCGTGACTTTTGAACCCGTAATATATTTTATCTGTTGCCAAAGAGTAATGTCTTTGGGGATAACCTTAACACCATCCATAAACATATCTTGCTTGCGTTTGAGCTGAATGACAGTACGGTGTACCTGTGTCAAAGAGGGACTTATTTCCCCAAAAGAAGGCATCAGGCCATCGCGAGAATACAGGCGTTCAATGATAAAATAAATTCCAGTTGGGCGGGCAACATCAATGTTAATGGATGACATGTGAATCCTATAATGAATGGGGATTAATGTTCATCGTGACAGTATGTTGTTAATGACCAGTCTATTCAACTATCCCCACCATAAATGATAGTGCATCGTTTATGGTTTTATTATAGGTATGAAAAGGAATGAGATTCTTCTTAAATATCCGCTTGTGATGCGTTAGCCAGGTACAAAAAAGCCCCGACCAGCGGGGCTTTATCGATGTGCGGTAAGAATTACTTCTTAGCAGCGCGTTCGAAAGAGGCGATGATTTCTGCTTTCGCCGCTTCTGCGTTGTCCCAGCCGTCAACTTTAACCCACTTGCCTTTTTCGAGGTCTTTGTAGTGCTCGAAGAAGTGAGTGATCTGCGCTTTCAGCAGTTCTGGCAGGTCGTTCACATCTTTGATGTGATCGTACTCTTTGCTCAGCTTGGTGTGCGGTACCGCAACCAGTTTCGCATCTTCACCGGATTCGTCGGTCATTTTCAGCACGCCAACTGGGCGGCAGCGAATGACTGCGCCTGGCTGCAGTGGGTATGGCGTTGGAACCAGCACGTCAACCGGGTCACCGTCCAGAGACAGGGTGTGGTTGATGTAACCGTAGTTGCATGGATAGAACATCGCGGTAGACATGAAACGGTCTACAAACAGCGCACCGCTCTCTTTGTCCACTTCGTATTTGATAGGATCTGCGTTAGCCGGGATTTCGATAACAACGTAGATGTCTTCTGGCAGTTCTTTACCCGCAGGGACGTTGAGTAAGCTCATGTCTGTGTCCTTTAAAATGGATGGTAAACAAGTGGCAGGTATTATAGCCAACTGGCGCTGAATGTCTCCGCCTGTTTTCGTCTTCTCACCGCGTTCGTCTCACTTTTCAGACCGATTCCATGACAGAAAAATCCATAAACTCAGCCGCATTTTTCATGGAGAAATGAAAGCGATTACAAACTTGTGATTAACGTTTTATTCACTTTTCTGAAGTGTGATGTAACGCAATTCGTTACATATTTCATTGGCTATAGTCATTTCGCAGAACATCTTTTAACCAACAATAACTCACCCTACGAGGACGTTCATATGTGGAAGCGCTTACTTCTTGTCACAGCAGTTTCGGCAGCCATGTCGTCTATGGCGATGGCCGCACCTTTAACCGTAGGATTTTCGCAGGTCGGCTCTGAATCAGGCTGGCGTGCGGCAGAAACCAACGTGGCGAAAAGCGAGGCCCAGAAACGCGGCATCACGCTGAAGATCGCCGATGGCCAGCAAAAACAGGAAAACCAGATTAAAGCCGTGCGTTCGTTTATTGCGCAGGGTGTGGATGCCATCTTTATTGCACCCGTTGTGGCGACCGGCTGGGAGCCTGTCCTGAAGGAAGCGAAAGATGCTGAGATCCCGGTCTTCCTGCTCGATCGTTCCATCGATGTAAAAGACAAATCTCTCTATATGACCACCGTGACCGCCAACAACGTTCTTGAAGGGCAATTAATTGGTGACTGGCTGGTGAAACAGGTGGATGGCAAGCCGTGTAACGTCGTTGAGCTGCAAGGTACGGTCGGCGCGAGCGTGGCCATCGACCGTAAGAAGGGGTTTGCTGAGGCCATCGCCAAAGCGCCAAACATTAAAATTATCCGTTCTCAGTCCGGCGACTTTACCCGCAGTAAAGGTAAAGAGGTCATGGAGAGCTTTATCAAGGCTGAAAACAACGGCAAGAACATCTGCATGGTTTACGCCCACAACGATGACATGGTGATCGGGGCGATTCAGGCCATTAAAGAAGCGGGCCTGAAACCGGGCAAAGATATCCTCACCGGCTCTATCGACGGCGTGCCGGACATCTACAAAGCGATGATCGACGGCGAAGCCAACGCCAGCGTGGAGCTCACGCCAAACATGGCCGGTCCGGCATTCGATGCGCTGGAGAAATTCAAGAAGGACGGCACGATGTCTGAGAAGGTGACGGTCACCAAATCCACTCTCTACCTGCCGGATACCGCGAAAGAAGAGTTAGAGAAGAAGAAAAATATGGGCTACTAAGCTTGTCTGAACATGCCGGGTGACGCTGCGCTTACCCGGCCTACGATACGCTCTTTTGTAGGCCGGATAAGCGTAGCGCCATCCGGCTTGATGCAGGGGGAAAACCATGACCACTGAACAACACCAGGAAATCCTCCGCACAGAGGGCTTGAGTAAATTCTTCCCCGGCGTAAAAGCGCTGGATAACGTTGATTTTAGCCTGCGACTCGGCGAGATCATGGCGTTGCTGGGCGAGAACGGTGCGGGGAAATCGACGCTGATTAAAGCCCTGACCGGTGTTTATCACGCCGATCGCGGCACCATCTGGCTGGAAGGTAACGCCATATCACCCAAAAATACCGCCCATGCGCAGCAGCTGGGGATCGGTACGGTGTACCAGGAGGTGAACCTGCTGCCGAATATGTCGGTCGCGGATAACCTGTTTATTGGCCGGGAGCCACGACGCTTTGGCCTGCTGCGCCGCAAGGAGATGGAAGCGCGGGCGACAAAACTGATGGCGTCTTACGGCTTCTCTCTCGATGTACGCGAGCCGCTGAACCGTTTTTCCGTCGCCATGCAGCAGATTGTCGCCATTTGTCGCGCTATCGACCTCTCGGCAAAAGTGCTGATCCTTGATGAGCCCACCGCCAGCCTCGATACCCAGGAAGTGGAGATGCTCTTTACCCTGATGCGCCAGCTGCGCAATCAGGGCGTGAGCCTGATCTTCGTCACCCATTTCCTCGATCAGGTGTATGAGGTGAGCGATCGCATTACGGTGCTGCGCAACGGCAGTTTTGTCGGTTGCCGCGACACCCGCGAGCTGCCGCAGATTGAACTGGTCAAAATGATGCTCGGCCGCGAGCTGGAATCCAATGCGCTCCAGCGTGCCGGCCGTACGCTGCTGAGTGAGAAACCGGTCGCCGCGTTCAGTGATTTCGGCAAGAAAGGGGTGATCTCGCCGTTTAACCTGGAGGTGCGCCCCGGTGAAATTGTCGGTCTGGCGGGCCTGTTAGGCTCGGGCCGTACCGAAACCGCCGAGGTGATCTTCGGGATCAAGCCTGCAGACAGCGGCACCGCGCAGATCAAAGGTAAACCGCAAACCCTGCGCTCGCCGCATCAGGCCTCCTGTCTGGGTGTGGGTTTCTGCCCGGAAGACAGAAAAACGGATGGCATTATTGCCGCCGCCTCGGTGCGGGAAAATATCATTCTGGCCTTACAGGCGCAGCGCGGCTGGCTGCGGCCGATCCCACGGAAAGAGCAAAACGCCATTGCCGAGCGCTTTATTCGCCAGCTCGGTATCCGTACCCCGAGCGCAGAACAGCCGATAGAATTCCTCTCCGGGGGCAACCAGCAGAAGGTACTGCTTTCCCGCTGGCTACTGACCAAACCTCAGTTCCTGATCCTCGATGAACCGACCCGCGGCATTGACGTGGGGGCGCACGCCGAAATTATCCGCCTTATTGAAACCCTGTGCGCGGACGGGCTGGCGCTGCTGGTCATCTCGTCTGAACTGGAGGAGCTGGTGGGCTATGCCGATCGCGTCATCATCATGCGCGATCGCAAGCAGGTGGCAGAGATCCCGCTGGATAAACTGTCCGTTCCGGCAATCATGAATGCCATCGCGGCGTAAGGAGTGAATCGTGATGTCTCGTTCGCTTTCGCAAACTGGCGAAACAAAACGCCGCTTCAACTGGCCGACCGGCACGCCGCAAATCGCCGCGCTGCTGGTGGTGTTGCTGGTCGATAGCCTGGTCGCACCGCATTTCTTCCAGATAATCGTGCAGGATGGCCGCCTGTTCGGCAGCCCGATCGATATTTTAAACCGTGCCGCGCCGGTGGCGCTGCTCGCCATTGGTATGACGCTGGTGATCGCCACCGGCGGGATCGACCTTTCTGTTGGCGCGGTGATGGCCATTGCCGGGGCGACGGCAGCCTCAATGACCGTGGCCGGGCACAGCCTGCCAGTGGTGCTGCTGGCGGCGTTGGGCACCGGCGTGCTGGCCGGACTGTGGAACGGCATTCTGGTGGCGGTGCTCAAAATCCAGCCGTTTGTTGCCACGCTGATATTGATGGTGGCCGGGCGCGGTGTCGCGCAGCTCATCACCTCGGGGCAGATTGTTACCTTCAACTCGCCGAACCTGGCGTGGCTCGGGAGCGGCAAGCTGCTCTTCTTCCCCACGCCGGTGATCATTGCGCTGGTGACGCTGGTGGTGTTCTGGATCTTTACCCGCAAAACGGCGCTGGGCATGTTCATTGAAGCGGTCGGGATCAACATTCGTGCGGCACGCAACGCCGGGGTCAATACGCGGCTGATGGTGATGCTCACGTACGTATTGAGCGGCGTGTGTGCCGCCATCGCCGGGGTGATCGTCGCGGCAGATATTCGTGGGGCTGATGCCAACAACGCCGGATTATGGCTAGAGCTGGATGCGATCCTGGCGGTGGTCATTGGCGGCGGATCGCTGATGGGCGGGCGCTTTAACCTGCTGCTCTCGGTAATTGGCGCGCTGATTATTCAGGGGATGAACACCGGGATCCTGCTTTCCGGGTTCCAGCCGGAACTCAACCAGGTGGTGAAAGCGGTGGTCGTACTCTGCGTGCTGATCGTCCAGTCACCGCGCTTTGTCAGCATCATTAAGGGGATCCGTGGCCATGATAAAACGTAATTTACCGTTAATGATCACGCTGGGCGTGTTTGTGCTGGGCTATCTCTACTGCCTGACCCAGTTCCCGGGGTTCGCCTCGACGCGTGTGATTTGTAACATACTGACGGACAACGCCTTTTTAGGCATCATCGCGGTCGGCATGACCTTTGTGATCCTCTCCGGGGGGATTGATCTCTCCGTCGGATCGGTGATCGCCTTTACCGGCGTGTTCCTTGCCAAAGCGATCGGTTTCTGGGGCATCTCGCCGCTGGTGGCGTTTCCGCTGGTGCTGGTGATGGGCTGTGCGTTTGGTGCCTTTATGGGGCTTCTGATTGACGCGCTCAAGATCCCGGCCTTTATCATTACGCTTGCCGGGATGTTCTTCCTGCGCGGCGTGAGTTATCTGGTGTCTGAGGAGTCGATCCCGATCAACCATCCGGTGTACGACACGCTCTCCAGCCTGGCGTGGAAAATCCCCGGCGGGGGCCGCCTGAGCGCGATGGGGCTGCTGATGCTGGGCGTGGTGGTCATTGGTATCTTCCTTGCCCATCGCACCCGGTTTGGTAATCAGGTCTACGCTATTGGCGGCAACGCGACCTCGGCCAATCTGATGGGGATCTCCACCCGCAGCACCACCATCCGCATCTATATGCTCTCCACCGGGCTGGCGACGCTGGCGGGAATTGTCTTCTCCATTTACACCCAGGCGGGTTACGCGCTGGCCGGGGTTGGCGTTGAACTGGATGCGATTGCCTCTGTGGTGATTGGCGGCACGCTGCTCAGCGGCGGGGTGGGAACGGTGCTGGGAACACTGTTTGGCGTGGCAATCCAGGGGCTGATCCAGACCTATATCAACTTTGACGGCACGCTCAGCTCCTGGTGGACGAAAATCGCCATCGGCATTTTACTGTTTATTTTTATTGCCCTGCAGCGCGGTCTGACGGTGCTCTGGGAGAACCGCCAGAGCTCGCCTGTTACCCGCGTGAACACATCAGTAACAGAGCGATAATATGCTGAATTTGCTTAAAGTCTATACACTAAATTATTCAAGTTGCATCAAGGCGGCAAGTCTGCGAATCCCCGGGAGCTTACTCAAGTAAGTGACTGGGGTGAGCTGACGCAGCCAACGCAGAGGCAGCTTGAAGGATGACGTGTATAAACATTTTCCGGTAGCGGCCGATACTTTTTGTTTATGCCCAGAAATATCTCGCTACCGGAAATAACATCATGCTTAAAACGCTATCGATTCGTACCGGCTTGCTCTCTTTACTGGCCGTTATGACCCTTCTGCTGCTGATTGTCAGCGGCATTGGCATTTATGCCCTCACACAGAGTTCTTCGTCACTTCAGCGCATCAACCACCTTCAGGGTGAGCAGATGGTGCAGCTCAATTCTGGCTATACGCTGATCCTTCGTGCGCGCAACGAGGCGGGCCAGGCTGTCAGAATGATGGAAATTGGTCTGCTGGACGATGCCGCGAAATCGGTGAAAAGCATTAATCAGGAGATCGCCCTGGCGCAAAAAACGCTGAAAGGCGTGATCGACGCAGGCGTGGCCGATCCCCAGGGACAGCAGTTGCTGGATAAGGTGGCGGCCAGTCTGGCGGCCTATAACCAACAGGGGATCAACCCAATGCTGAAAGCGCTGAACGAACAGAGCGCAGACAGCTATTACGATCTGCTGGAGAGTAAGCTCATTCCGGTAGCAAAGCAGTTTGATAACGATATGCAGGCGTTCCAGATGTGGAGCGACGCGCGCGGGAAAGCGGAAGTCAGCGCCGTGCAGTCGAGCAAAACGCGGGTTCTGGTCCTGATCGTTGTCGCGGCGCTGCTGACGGCAGGCATCATTGTGCTGGCCTGGCTGGTGCTGCGCCACATGCTGCTCAAGCCGCTCTCGGCGTCGATTGCGCAGCTGGAAAACGTCGCCGCGGGGGATTTAACCAACACGCTGAATGCCCCGGCGAGCCAGGAGTTCAACCGTCTGAACGCTGCCATCGAGGGCATGCGCCAGTCGCTGATGCACTCGGTGCTGCGGGTCCGCGATGCCAGCTCGCAAATTGATACCGGCAGCCGCGAGCTGACGGCGGGAAACAGGGATCTTGCCGAGCGCACGGAGTCCACCGCGACCTCGCTGGAGCAGACCGCCGCTAGCATGGAAGAGATCACCGCCACGGTGAAACTCAACGCGGATAACGCCGAGCAGGCGCACCAGCTGGCGAAATCTGTCTCGGATACTGCCGATCACGGCAGCGAAATGGTCTGCTATGTGATTGAGAAAATGCGCGATATCTCCGGCAGTTCGGCGCGGATTGCCGACATTCTGAGCGTTATTGACGGCATTGCCTTCCAGACCAATATTCTGGCGCTGAACGCCTCCGTGGAAGCGGCGCGTGCGGGCGAGCAGGGGCGCGGTTTTGCCGTCGTTGCGGGCGAGGTACGCAATCTTGCCAGCCGCAGCGCCGATGCGGCAAAAGAGATCCGTTCACTTATCAGCGACTCGCAGACCCACGTTAATGAGGGCAGCGAGCTGGCGCAGCAGGCGGGCGAAACGATGGATGAGATTGCAACCGAAGTGCTGCGCATGACCAAACTGATGCGCGAAATTGCCACCGCGTCTCAGGAACAGAGCCGCGGCATTGAACAGGTGAATATTGCGGTAAATCAGATGGATGAAACCGCGCAGCAGAATGCGGCGCTGGTACAGCAATCCTCTGCCGCGACGCGCTCGCTGGAAGAGCAGTCACGCCAGCTGATGGAAGCCATGTCATCATTTAAACTGACGACGCAGAGTGTCGCATAATATTCCCCGACCCTGGTACATTCTGTACCAGGGTATTATTCTCGGACAAATTAATCGCGCTAATATTATCGTGAATATTACCGAGTAATATTTCCAGCTGGTGAGTTAAGGTTAACGCTTTTTCCGTCGGTTCAAGATATAACCCTTTACGGATAAATAGCGGTTCAGCAAAAAGCTGGCTAAAGCGCTTCAACGCCAGGCTCACGGCCGGGCGTGACATCTCCAGCCGGACAGAGGCCTTCGCCATGCTGTCGCAGCGGACCACTTCAATAAAGACAGGAATAAGATTTAAATCGATGCCGGTATTGGCACGGGAATAGTTTTTCGTCACGGGTACGCTCCAGGAAATATCTGTCAAACTGTTATGGAAATAATGCAGGAGCGAATCTGAATATTAAAGCGCGTTTTTTATAAACACTTATACGGTAAATTATATAAATGTATTGGGGAGCCAGAGCGACTCCCCGGGAGAGGGATTACGCGTCCGGATACTCACGGATAAAACGTTCAACGTCTTCAACCATATGGTTGTTGCCGACGAAGAAGGAACGACGCTGGTGTAGACTTTCTGGCACGATGTCCAGAATACGCTCTTTACCATCGCTCGCCTTGCCGCCCGCCTGTTCCGCCAGGAACGCCATCGGGTTGCATTCATACAGCAGACGCAGCTTCCCGTCCGGGTGGCTGGCGGTGCTTGGGTAGAGGTAAATGCCGCCTTTCAGCAGGTTACGGTGGAAATCCGCAACCAGGGAACCGATATAGCGGGAGGTATAAGGGCGCTGCGTCGCTTTATCTTCTTCCTGGCAGAATTTGATGTACTTCTTCACGCCAGTCGGGAACTTGATGTAGTTACCTTCGTTGATGGAGTAGGTGTTGCCCTTCTCCGGGAAGCGCATACGTTCCTGACACAGGCAGAACACGCCCAGCGACGGATCGTAAGTAAAGGCATGCACGCCACAGCCGGTGGTGTAGACCAGCATGGTGGAGGAGCCATACACGACATAACCGGCAGCAACCTGCTGACTGCCAGGCTGCAGGAAATCTTCTTCTGTCACCGGCGTGCCAACAGGCGTGACGCGGCGGTAGATGGAGAAAATGGTACCGACAGAAACGTTAACGTCGATGTTGGAGGAGCCGTCCAGCGGATCCATCAGAACAACGTATTTCGCGTGTTCACACCCTTCGAATACGACAATTTCATCTTCTTCTTCAGAGGCGATACCCGCAACGATGTCGCGCGCGCGCAGTGCAGCTTTCAGTTTTTCATTTGCGAACAGATCGAGTTTCTGCTGAACCTCGCCCTGAACGTTCTCGGCACCGCTGGCACCCAGGATATCGACCAGACCGGCCTTGTTGATATCACGGTGGATGATCTTAGCGCCCAGCTTTATTGCCGACAGCAAAGCAGTGAGTTCACCGGTAGCATGAGAGAACTCGTGCTGCTTTTCGACAATAAATTCACCTAACGTTTTCATAACACTTTCCCTGCATCTTTGTGAGTAGAGCGATTGTATGTTCACTAAAACGACTAATGCCCAACAATCTTAACAAATATTCAAATAGTAGCGCAGAGGTGAATCGCGCCAGCAATATACGGATTTACCTGAAATGCGTTTCACACCCGCTAACATGTGAGTAAAATGTGCGCCACATTGAAGAAGGATAGTGACGTATGCGCATTCATATATTGGGGATTTGTGGCACTTTCATGGGCGGACTGGCAATGCTGGCGCGCTCGCTGGGCCATGAAGTGACAGGTTCGGACGCCAATGTGTATCCGCCGATGAGCACGCTCCTGGAGAAGCAGGGCATCTCTCTGATTCAGGGTTATGATGCCAGCCAGCTGGATCCCGCGCCGGATCTGGTGATCATTGGCAACGCCATGACGCGAGGTAATCCGTGCGTTGAGGCGGTACTGGAACGCAATATTCCGTTCATGTCTGGCCCACAGTGGCTGCATGATTTCGTCCTGCGCGACCGTTGGGTTGTTGCCGTGGCCGGTACGCACGGTAAAACCACCACCGCTGGTATGGCGACCTGGATCCTTGAAGCCTGTGGTTACAAGCCGGGCTTTGTCATTGGCGGCGTTCCGGGCAATTTCGACGTGTCTGCGCGTCTGGGGGAGAGCCCGTTCTTTGTGATCGAAGCCGATGAGTACGACTGTGCGTTCTTCGACAAGCGCTCCAAGTTTGTACACTACTGCCCGCGCACGCTGATCCTCAACAATCTTGAGTTCGATCATGCGGATATCTTTGACGATCTGAAAGCCATTCAGAAACAGTTCCACCACCTGGTGCGCATCGTTCCGGGTCAGGGCCGTATCATCCTGCCGGAGAACGACATCAATCTTAAGCAGACCATGGCGATGGGCTGCTGGAGCGAGCAGGAGCTGGTGGGTGAGCAGGGCCACTGGCAGGCGAAAAAACTCAACGTGGATGCCTCGGAGTGGGAAGTGTGGCTCGACGGCGAGAAAGTGGGTGAGGTGAAATGGGGCCTGGTTGGCGAACACAACATGCACAACGGCCTGATGGCAATCGCTGCCGCACGCCATGTGGGTGTTCAGCCTGCGGACGCAGCGAATGCACTGGGTTCATTTATCAATGCCCGTCGCCGTCTGGAGCTGCGCGGTGAAGCCCACGGCGTGACGGTGTATGACGATTTCGCGCACCACCCAACCGCTATTCTGGCGACGCTTGCAGCGTTACGCGGCAAGGTCGGCGGTACCGCGCGCATTCTGGCGGTGCTGGAGCCACGCTCTAACACCATGAAAATGGGCATCTGCAAAGACGATCTCGCGCCATCCTTAGGACGTGCCGACGAAGTCTTCCTGCTGCAGCCACAGCATATTCCGTGGCAGGTAGCTGAAGTGGCCGATGCCTGCATTCAGCCTGCGCACTGGAGTGCGGATGTTGATGCTCTGGCGGATATGGTGGTGAAAGCCGCTCAGCCGGGTGACCATATTCTGGTGATGAGTAACGGCGGTTTTGGTGGGATCCATCAGAAGCTGCTGGACGGTCTGGCGAAAAAGGCTGAGGCCGCAGAGTAAAAAAAAGCCCGGTGGCGCTAGCGCTTACCGGGCCTACATTACTCTTCTCCCTCTCCCCTATGGGGAGAGGGCTGGGGTGAGGGGGGAACAGGCGGTTCGATATTACTCTTCGTTCTCAGACAGCTCGCGCAGATACTGGAAAATCAGACGCGCGGACTTCGGCGGCTTATTCCCTTCTTTCTCTTTCTTCGCGTTGCGGATCAATGAACGCAGCTGCTGGCGGTCGGCATCCGGCCACAGGTTCAATACTTCCGGTACCGCATCATCACCCTGTTCAATCAGACGGTCGCGGATCTGCTCCAGCTTGTGGAACAGCGCAACCTGCTGGTTGTGGCGGTTTTTCAGTTTATCCAGCGCCTGGCGGATCGGATCGACGTCGCGCTGACGCAGCATTTTACCGATAAGCTGAAGCTGGCGACGACGGCCTTCTTTTTTGATTTTCTGTGCCAGTTCAATGGCATCACGCAGATCCTGGTCGAGCGGGATCTTATCCAGCGCGTTTTTACCCAGTTCCACCATTTCTGCGCCAAGCTGTTTTAACTCTTCGGCGTCGCGTTTAATTTCACTTTTACTGACCCAGATGATCTCATCATCTTCGTCTTCGATGTCATCACCGGGAACGTCGTCGAGCCAGTCTTCGGGCTGCTTAGTCATGTCAGGCTCCTTAAAAAAAGAGGCTAATGTTACCAGTTAAGACGCGCACTGAAAAACGGTTCTCTGTTAGACTTCAGTTAACTCTCTCTTACAGTATGGCATTTGCGATGAAAGTAACCTCACAAGTTGAAGCGCAGCGTAAGATTCTGGAAGAAGCCGTCTCCACCGCGCTGACGCTCGCTTCAGGTAAATCAGATGGCGCCGAAGTGGCGGTCAGCAAAACCACCGGCATTAGCGTGAGCACCCGCTATGGCGAAGTGGAGAATGTAGAATTCAACAGCGATGGCGCGCTGGGGATCACGGTGTATCACCAGAACCGCAAAGGCAGCGCGTCGTCTACCGATCTCAGCCCCGATGCCATTGCCCGTACCGTGCAGGCGGCGCTGGATATTGCGCGTTACACCTCACCGGATCCTTATGCCGGCGTTGCGGATAAAGATCTGCTGGCCTTTGATGCCCCGGATCTCGATCTTTTCCACCCGGCGGAAGTCACCCCGGACGAAGCCATTGAGCTGGCCGCACGTGCCGAACAGGCGTCTTTGCAGGCGGATAAACGCATCACCAATACCGAAGGCGGCAGCTTCAACAGCCACTACGGCATCAAAGTCTTCGGCAACTCGCATGGCATGCTGCAGGGCTATTGCTCCACCCGTCACTCGCTCTCAAGCTGCGTGATCGCCGAAGAAAACGGCGATATGGAGCGGGATTACGCTTACACCATCGGCCGCGCGCTGGGGGATTTACAGTCCCCTGAGTGGGTGGGCAAAGCGTGTGCTGAACGCACGCTGTCTCGCCTGTCACCGCGTAAGCTCTCCACCATGAAAGCCCCGGTCATTTTTGCCAATGAAGTGGCGACCGGCCTGTTTGGCCATCTGGTGGGCGCTATCGCGGGCGGCTCAGTTTACCGTAAATCGACCTTCCTGCTCGACTCACTGGGCAAACAGATCCTGCCGGAATGGCTGACCATTGAAGAGCACCCGCACCTGCTGAAAGGGCTGGCCTCCACGCCGTTCGACAGCGAAGGCGTGCGCACGGAACGCCGCGATATCGTTAAGGACGGCATTCTGACCCAGTGGCTGCTGACCAACTACTCCGCGCGCAAGCTGGGGCTGAAAAGCACCGGACACGCGGGGGGCATCCATAACTGGCGCATTGCCGGACAGGGCCTGAACTTCGAGCAGTTGCTGAAAGAGATGGGCACCGGCCTGGTGGTGACAGAACTGATGGGCCAGGGCGTGAGCGGCATTACCGGAGACTACTCTCGCGGTGCGGCAGGCTTCTGGGTCGAAAACGGCGAGATTCAGTATCCGGTGAGCGAAATTACCATCGCCGGCAACCTGAAGGACATGTGGCGCAATATCGTTACGGTCGGTAACGATATTGAAACACGTAGCAATATACAGTGTGGTTCTGTATTACTGCCGGAAATGAAAATTGCCGGCCAGTAATACCCGAAAAGCGTTTTAATAATAAAAAAGGAAGTGAGCAATGCGTAAACACCTGTTAGCGATCGTCGCGGCTTCAACGCTGGTTCTTGGCTCTTCTGCGTTTGCTGCCGATCTCGAAGACAACATGGACATCCTCAGTCAAAACCTGAAGGTCGTTCAGAAAACGGACAATGCGGCAGAAATGAAAAGCGCATTGACCAAAATGCGTGAAGCGGCGCTGGACGCGCAAAAAGCGACGCCGCCAAAGCTGGAAAGCAAAGCGGCAGACAGCGCAGAGATGAAGGACTATCGCCACGGCTTTGACGTGCTGGTCGGTCAGATTGACGGCGCGCTGAAACTCGCTAACGAAGGCAAAGTGAAGGAAGCCCAGGCGGCAGCCGACCAGTTTGTCGCGACGCGTAACACGTATCACAAAAAGTATCGTTAATTGGGTGCCTGAGCTGTACGTCCTTTCCCGTATGCGGGGGCGCAGTTAGCGCCCCCGCATCTTTGCTCCCTACTGGCCGGAGCGACACTCCATCCGCGCTGTCACTTCAAGCGAGCCGTTTCGAAAACGGATCTCGCACAGTGTTTTCCTCGTCACCAGCGTTAAGATGATTATTGTCAAAGCAATAATCATCAAAACCCGGATAATTGGGGATTGGCGTTTCATGGATGCCTCCTTGCTTTAAAGCGGGCGAGGTAGCGAACTCCACGGTCCGACGTGTCGTTTCGAGCCCCCGCCCTGATTTTTTATCAGGCGGGGCTTTCCACTTTCCGTCCCATGCCTGAGACGGTCAGTCTCAAGCACCCGCCGCCACTCTAGCGAATCCCCATAAGAAAACCTTATCCACGTCACATTTCTACGAGTCGGCTCGTAATCTTTTCCGCTTCGCTCTTCCCATATTTGCCGTCAGATAACGTGATATTCATCACGCAAATACAGCGATTTATCCAGATTCAGCCTATTTATGTGGCACAGATCACTGCTGCGGCTCGCCTTTCCACTTCGAAGTGGAAAACAACTCGCTACAAACCCGCCATCGCCAACGTTAGTTTTATTCCAGAGCCATTAACGGGGTAAGACCAGTGAGTAACGGAGCGGTAATGAACGACGTTGGGGATCAGGCGGAGCAAACAGAAAAGCTCGCGAACACCATGCTGCAGCAGGTTTATGCCCTGCTGGCCCGGCACAACATCATCCCCAATGCAGTACAGGAACAGATGCTCACCTCCCATGTCCGCGCGATGGCGCACCGGTCCGTGACCGGCGAGCCGCTGCCGGAAGTGGAGGCAGAGCTGTTCGACGAAATTTCACCGGATTCAATGCGGCTCGCCCGTGAAGTGGTAGCGCAGTTTGGCAACCTTCCTGATGAAGAAGCCTGGCTGCTCTCCGTTCACTTTGAAGTCGCGAAAGACAACCTTTAAGGAGCAACACATGGAACAGATTACAGTCGTGATTGGCGATCGCCTGGGTAAAGGCCAGAAAGTGGCTGCCGGTGTGGAAAAAGCGGGTGGACGTGCGGTTGTCGTGCCGGGTATGGCGGCAGATATGAAACTCGGCGACGTCATGAAAGCGGAAAACGCCACCTTCGGCATCTCCTTCTGCGGCAGCGGCGGCGCGGGTGCCATCACGGCGCAAACCAAATATGGCTACAAAGCGAAATACGGCATGCGCTCCGTGGATGAGGGGGTGACCGCCATCAACGAAGGCTGCAACGTGCTGGGCTTTGGCTTTATGGATAAAGAAGAGCTGGGCGAGCGTCTGGTGCAGGCGTGGCAGAAGAAGCACGGCGCATAAGCATGAAAGAACAGTTCACAACCACGGTGAGAGTGAAGGGGAAGGGCGACGCCAAAGCGCGCGCCTTTGCCGACGCACTCAACCACGTTCAGGCCGCGGTGATGAAAGCCTCACCGCATATCTTACTGCGTATTGAGCCACAGGATGTGCAGGTCGTTCAGGCGCAAGAAGCGGTGCGTAAAGAAGCGTTTCTGTTCTTCTTTTTGCGCCGGGAAAGACGCACCTACAGCGTGGAGCTGGATGTGACCGTCAACGTGACCGCCATCAATCTCGACCAGGTGGATTTCGTCACGCAACGCTGATTATTCATAAAAGGGCAGACAGATGTTCTTAATTATATTAATAAAATCGCTCATCATTGGCGGCCTGGTAGGCGTCGGTGTTGGAGCCGGGGCTGCACGCATGTTTCATGCGCCTACCACTCAGGGTATGGGCGCGTTTCGTACGTTGGGGGAACTGAACTCCTGCGAAGGGGATCCGGCTTCTCACTTCTCCTTTGGGTTAGGCTTCTTCTTTAACGCCTGGGCCTCTTCCGTGGCCGCAGGTGCCTTCACACAGGACGTAGACCACCGCATCATCCCAAACTGGGGTGCTGCAGCCTTGATGATCAAAAACCGTAACGTCGGCGAAACGCTGCACGATCCCCGCAAAATGGCGATTGCCTGCGGCATCATCGGCATGATTGTCGTCACCTTCCTTAACCTGACTGCCTCGTCTGTTCCGGCCGCACTGCAGGTCACCGCCGTGAAGGTGCTGGTACCGGCGGCAAACCTGCTGGTGAACACCGTGATGCCGGTGATCTTCTGGCTGGCGGCCATCGACGCGGGTAAAAAATCCGGCTTCTGGGCGACCATCTTCGGCGGCGCAGCGCAACTGATTATGGGTAACGCCGTACCGGGCCTGGTACTGGGGATCCTGATCGGTAAAGGCGTGGAAGAGAGCGGCTGGAACCACGTCACCAAAGTGATGATGGCGGCCATCGTTCTGCTCTTCGTGCTGAGCGGCTTCTTCCGCGGCTTCGACATGAAGATGATTGAATCCTTCCATCTGACCGTGCCGAACTGGCTCGACATGATCCACAACTCGCTCAGCGGTAAATAACAGGAGCCTCTACATGGAACAGAATAAAGGTTTTTGGTATGCCGACTGGTCGTTCCCGATCTTCGTTGGCCTGCTCTCCTCCGGCGTGTTTGCCGGGACGCACATGTACTACCTCTACGGCATCGGCGCGTTTAACGAAGTGGCCTTCGTGGCGATGCTGAAGGCGGGAATTGATACCGGTGTATACGGCGCAGTGGCGGCGTTCGGCGCAAGCTTCCTGTTCGCCCGTATTATCGAAGGATCGCTGGTAGGGATCCTCGACATCGGCGGGGCGATCCAGACCGGCGTGGGTCTGGGTGTGCCAGCACTGCTGCTGGGCGCGGGGATCATGTTCCCGGTGACCAACTTCATTGCCTCGCTGATTACCGGCCTGGTGATTGGTCTGGCGATCGGCTACGTCATCATCCTGGCGCGTAAGTTCACCATCAACCAGAGCAACTCCACCTACGGGGCGGACGTGATGATGGGCGCGGGCAATGCCTCCGGTCGTTTTCTGGGGCCGTTGATTATCCTCAGCGCCATGACCGCTTCCATTCCGATTGGCGTCGGTTCCCTGCTGGGCGCGCTGCTGTTCTACATCTGGCAGAAGCCGATCACCGGCGGTGCCATCCTTGGCGCCATGATTTTAGGCTGGTTGTTCCCGGTCGCCCTTTAATACCTGCGGGCGCGCTGGCGCCCGCCTTATCAGGAGAACCCCATGTTTGATTTACTCCTGCGCCGTGCGCGCCTTAGCGACGATACCCTGACCGATATCGCCATTCAGGACGGGAAAATTGCCGCAACAGGCGACATAGACGCTCCCGCCCGCAAAACGGTGGAGCTGAACGGTGACGTGTTCGTCAGCGCAGGCTGGATCGACTCCCACGTCCACTGCTACCCGAACTCCCCTATTTACCACGACGAACCGGACAGCGTGGGTATTGCCACTGGCGTCACCACCGTGGTGGATGCGGGCAGTACCGGTGCCGACGACGTGGACGATTTCTACGAAATCACCCGCAAAGCCTCAACCGAGGTCTTTGCTCTGCTGAATATCTCCCGCGTGGGGCTGATTGCCCAGAACGAGCTGGCCAATATGGCGAATATTGATGCCGATGCCGTGAAGCAGGCGGTGAAACGCCATCCTGACTTTATCGTCGGGCTGAAAGCGCGCATGAGCAGCAGCGTGGTGGGTGAAAACGGTATTACGCCGCTGGAGCGTGCGAAAGCCATTCAGAAAGAGAACTGCGACCTGCCGCTGATGGTGCACATCGGCAATAACCCGCCTAACCTCGACGAAATTGCCGAGCTGCTGAGCTCGGGCGACATCATTACCCACTGCTACAACGGCAAACCAAACCGCATTCTGACGCCCTCCGGCGAGCTGCGCGCCTCCATTACCTCTGCCCTGAAACGCGGTGTGCGGCTGGACGTAGGCCACGGTACGGCGAGCTTCAGCTTTGAAGTGGCGAAACGCGCTATCGCGATGGGCATTCTGCCGCACACCATCAGCTCGGATATCTACTGCCGCAACCGCATCAACGGCCCGGTGGGCTCGCTGGCAAGCGTGATGTCGAAATTCCTCGCCATCGGCATGTCATTGCCGCAGGTGATTGATTGCGTCACCGCCAACGCCGCCGACGGCCTGCGCCTGTCGCGCAAAGGGCGTATCGAACCCGGCCTCGACGCCGACCTGACGCTGTTCACCCTTAAACGTCAGCCGACGGTGCTGGTGGATGCCGAAAACGACAGCCTGCAGGCTGAACACATTCTGGTGCCGCTTGCCGCGATCCGCGCGGGCAAGGGCTACATGACCGAACAAGGGAGCACGGAACATGCCTTCGATTTATGAGAAGTACCACTTAAAGCAAGTCATCAACACCTCTGGCCGCATGACGGCGCTGGGTGTCTCCACGCCACGCCCGGAAGTGGTGCAGGCGGCGATGGACGGCATGAATCACTATTTCGAGATGAAGGATCTGGTCAACAAAACCGGGGAATACATCGCGAAGCTGCTGGAGGTGGAAGGGGCAACGGTGGTCTCCTGTGCGTCGGCGGGCATTGCCCAGTCCGTGGCGGCGGTGCTGGTAAAAGACAGCGACTGGCTGCTGGAAAACCTGCACGTCACCCCGATTGAGAACAACGAGATCGTGCTGCCGAAAGGCCACAACGTTAACTTTGGCGCGCCCGTGGGCACCATGGTGGCGCTGGGCGGCGGCAAGCTGGTGGAAGCGGGTTACGCCAACGAATGCTCAGCCGATCAGCTGGCGGCGGCGATCACCCCGCGCACGGCGGCGATCCTCTATATCAAATCACACCACTGCGTGCAGAAAAGCATGCTCAGCGTTGAGCAGGCAGCGGTTGTGGCGCGCAAACACGATTTGCCCCTGATCGTCGATGCCGCAGCGGAAGAAGATCTGCATACCTATTACCGCTCCGGTGCCGACCTGGTGATCTACAGCGGCGCGAAGGCAATTGAAGGGCCAACCAGCGGGCTGGTGATCGGCAAGACCCAGTACGTTGAATGGGTGAAGCGCCAGACGGCGGGCATTGGCCGCGCCATGAAGGTGGGTAAAGAGGGGATCCTCGGCCTGACCTGCGCCATCGAACACTATCTGACGGCGACCAAAGAGAGCGGGGCGGAGATGGTGGCGAAGATGACGCCGTTTATCGATGCGCTCAACACCCTTAACGGCGTCACCGCGCGCGTGGTCTGGGACAGTGCCGGTCGCGATATCGCGCGTACCGAGATTAAGTTTGACGAAGCCGTAACCGGCATCGGCACCGGCGAGCTGGTGAATGCCCTGAAGCAGGGCGAATACGCCATTTATTTCCGCGGCTACAAGGCCAACGAAGGGATTATCGAAGCGGACGTGCGCAGCGTGAACGCTGACCAGCTGAACATTGTGTACCGCCGCATAAGCGAAGTGTTAGGACAGGAGAAAAAGGCATGAAACTGACCCCCAATTTTTACCGTGACCGCGTCTGCCTGAACGTGCTGGCAGGCTCAAAAGCGAACGCCAGCGCCATTTACGAGGCGGCGGAAGGTCATGTGCTGGTGGGCGTGCTCTCCAAAAATTACCCGGACGTGGCCAGTGCGGTTGCTGATATGCGCGAGTACGCGGCGCTGATTGATAACGCGCTCTCGGTAGGCCTGGGGGCGGGTGACCCGAACCAGTCGGCGATGGTGAGCGAAATCTCCCGTCAGGTGCAGCCGCAGCACGTTAACCAGATTTTCACCGGTGTAGCCACCAGCCGTGCGCTGCTGGGGCAGAATGAATCGGTGGTCAACGGTCTGGTCTCCCCGACCGGTACCGTCGGGATGGTAAAAATCTCCACCGGCCCGCTGAGCAGCGCGGCACCGGACGGCATTGTGCCGGTTGAAACGGCGATCGCCCTGCTGAAAGACTTTGGCGGCAGTTCAGTCAAATACTTCCCGATGGGCGGCCTGAAGTGCCGTGACGAATATCAGGCCGTGGCGGAAGCCTGCGCCCGTCACGACTTCTGGCTGGAGCCGACCGGGGGAATCGATCTGGATAACTACGAGGCGATCCTGCAGATCGCCCTGGACGCGGGCGTGAGCAAAATCATTCCGCATATTTATAGTTCGATTATCGATAAAGCCAGCGGCGATACGCGTCCGGAAGATGTGCGTACGCTGCTTGCGATGACAAAGAAGCTGGTGAAGTAAAAACTGCCCCTCACCCCAGCCCTCTCCCCAAAGGGGAGAGGGTGTAATCGTCCCCTCTCCCCAAAGGGGAGAGGGTTAGGGTGAGGGGGAAACACACCGCACAAACCTGAAGGAGCCACCATGCACACCCGTACCCTGCTTGTTGCTTCACTCTCTTTACTGGCTAACGCCGCTATCGCCCAGCCGCAGTACGCGTGGGTCGGCACCTATAACCCCAACGGGGAAGGGCTGTACCGCTTTACCGTCGACCCGAACACCGGTGCGCTCGGCGATAAAACGCTGGTGAGTCAGCTGCCGAACGCCGCGCAGCTGGCCGTCTCTCACGATGGCAAAACGCTGTATCTGGCAAGCGAAGTGGAGCAGGGCGTGGTGCAGGCGCTGCGGATAGATGATAACGGCGAGCTGAACGAGCTGAATCAGGTCTCCTCCGGCGGTGCGGGGCCGGTCTATCTTTCGCTCACGCCGAACGGTCAGCATCTGCTGGTGGCGAACTACGTAAGCGGATCGATCGCAGTGCTGCCGATCAAAGCCGATGGCAGCCTGGGTGACGCCACGGATCGGCACCAGGATCAGGGTGAGCCAGGCGCTGCGAAACCGGAGGCGGCAGCAGAAGGCAGTTTTGCCATCAGCGATCATAATGGCCCCCATGCGCACATGATCGCCGCCGATCCGAGCGGGAAATATGTGTTTTCCACCGATCTGGGGCTGGATCGCATCTATCAGTACCGCTTTGACGATCGAGCCGGCAAGCTGACGCCGAACGATCCGCCGTTTATCAGCGCCTCCTCAAAAGGGGCCGGGCCGCGGCACTTTGTCTTTACGCCGAAGGGGGATGCGCTGTGGCTGATTAATGAAGAGGCGTCAACGCTCACCCATTATACGCTGGACAGCAACGGCAGGCTGAAAGAGGGCAAAACGCTCTCCGCGCTGCCAGAAGGTTACAAAGGCACCTGTTTTGCGGCCGGGCTGGTGCTGAGCTCAGATGGTAAACAGCTGTATGTGGCTAACCGTTTGCATAACAGCATCGGGCACTTTACCGTAACAGCGGAGGGCACGCTGACGCATCAGGACGATGTCTGGACGCGTGGCGACTACCCGCGCACCCTGACGCTCGATAAGCAGGGGCGCTGGCTGTACGTCATGAACCAGCGCAGCGACAACATTACCCGTTTCCGCGTCGGTCAGGACGGCAAGCTAAGCTTTGAGTCAGACTATACCCCGGTCGGCAGCCCATCCCAGATGGTCATTTCACCCTGAGCAGTAAGAGGACAACGACGTGCGATTTCCGAACCAACGTTTAGCGCAACTTTTCGATCTGTTGCAAAACGAGACGCTGCCGCAGGACGAGCTGGCGCAGCGGCTGTCGGTCTCCACGCGAACTGTCCGGGCGGATATTTCCGCCCTGAACGCGCTGCTGGCAAGCCACGGCGCGCAGTTTATCCTGAGCCGCGGCAATGGCTACCAGCTCAAAATTGACGATGCGGCGCGGTACCAAGAGCTGCAGGCCTCCCACCCGCGCGCGCTGCGTATCCCCCGCACCGGGCCGGAGCGCGTGCATTATCTGGTGGTACGTTTTCTCACCTCGGCGTTTTCACTCAAGCTGGAAGACCTGGCCGATGAGTGGTTCGTCAGCCGCGCCACGCTGCAGAGCGACATGGTAGAGGTGCGGGAGTGGTTCCACCGCTACAACCTGACGCTGGAAACGCGTCCACGCCACGGCATGAAGCTGTTTGGCAGTGAGATGGCGACCCGCGCCTGTCTGACCGATCTGCTCTGGGAGCTGGCCCAGCAGGACAGCCTGAACCCGCTGGTGACCGACGTGGCGCTCAATGCCGGAGTAGCAGAGCAGATGGTGCCGGTGCTGCACGAGGCGCTGACGCGGCATCACATTCGCCTGACCGACGAAGGCGAGCTGTTTCTGCGACTCTACTGCGCGGTGTCGGTGCGCCGCATCAGTGAAGGTTACCCGCTGCCGGAATTCCACGCCGAAGATGTGGAAGAGAACGTGCGTGACGCGGCGAAAGATATCGCGGTGACCATTCAGCAGCTGGCGGGCAAAGCGCTTTCCCCTTCGGAAGAGAGCTGGCTGTGCGTGCATATCGCCGCGCGGCAAATCCAGGATATCGCGCCGAGCGCCATCAATGCGGATGACGACGAAGCGCTGGTCAACTACATCCTGCGCTATATCAACACCCACTATAACTACAACCTGCTCAGCGACGAGCAGCTGCATGCGGATCTGCTTACCCATATCAAAACCATGATCACCCGCGTGCGGTATCAAATCATGATCCCGAATCCGCTGCTGGATAACATTAAGCAGCACTATCCGATGGCGTGGGATATGACGCTGGCGGCAGTCTCAAGCTGGGGCAAATACACGCCGTATGTGATCAGCGAAAACGAGATTGGCTTCCTGGTGCTGCATATTGGCGTCGGGCTGGAGCGCCACTATAACATTGGCTACCAGCGCCAGCCGCGCGTGCTGCTGGTGTGCGATGCCGGTAATGCCATGGTGCGCATGATTGAGGCGGTGCTGCAGCGCAAATACCCGCAGATTGAGGTCACACGCACGCTTACGCTTCGCGAGTACGAGCAGACGGAATCCATTAGCGAAGACTTTGTGATCTCAACTGCCCGCGTCAGTGAAAAGTCTAAGCCGGTGGTGATGATCGCCCCGTTCCCGACGGACTACCAGCTGGAGCAGATTGGCAAGCTGGTGCTGGTGGACAGAACCCGTCCGTGGATGCTGGACAAATACTTCGACGCTGCGCATTTCCGTATTCTCAATGCCCCTGTGGACCAGCAAACGCTGTTCCGCGAGCTCTGCGTCCAGCTTGAAGAGGAGGGCTTTGTGGGGGCTGAGTTCCTCGACTCGGTCGTTGAACGTGAAGCCATCGTCAGCACCATGCTCGGCGACGGCATCGCGCTGCCGCACTCCCTTGGCCTGCTGGCGCAGAAAACGGTGGTCTATACCGTGCTCGCCCCGCACGGCGTCCAGTGGGGCGACGAAACCGCCCACGTTATCTTCCTGCTCGCCATCAGCAAAAGCGAATACGAAGAGGCGATGGCGATCTACGATATTTTCGTCACCTTCCTGCGCGAACGTGCGATGTCACGGCTGTGTAACTGCGGAAATTTTGCCGAGTTTAAGGCGGTGGCGATGGAGAGTTTGAGCCGGTTTTGAGAGGCGTTATCCAGAATTCGATGTAATGCGAATGTAATGCTAAACTGCATTACACATTCGATTCTCCTGGAGGCATAATGGCTACGCTTAACGTCCGTCTGGATGACAAACTCAAAAACGAGGCTTATGCCGTGCTGGAAAAACTCAATATCACCCCAACAGAAGCCGTGCGACTCCTTTTTCAGTACGTTGCGGAGACGGGACGCATGCCGGTGAAAACGGTCACGATTAGCGACAGCGAAGATGCGCTGATACAGACAGTCCGGGAGCGACTGGCTAATCCGCAAAAGGGAATTAAGGTTAGTCTGGATGACTTATGAACTGGCATTTGACCCGAGGGCGTTAAAGGGAATGATAGTGAAAAAAGAGAAAGCAGCCGTTTATCATGATGCAAACAAACGGCTCTAATGCTCACCGCAAATGATGCACAACCTGGTTACTGCTGCCGCGCCAGATAAGCGCCGGGTCTTTTAAATCCTGTACAAATTTGCCGTCGACCAGCACGTTAATCAGATCCACCACTTCCCTTTGCTGCGCGTTCAGCTCGTCCAGCTTATAGCCCGTCCATACCCAGATATCTTTTCCTGCGCACTCGCGGCGAATGCGTTTCACCAGCTTCAGGATCTCCGGCACGTTTTGCGGGTGCAGCGGATCGCCGCCGGAGAGCGAAATCCCCTGACGTTTGATGCGGGTGTCGTTGAGGTCGTTAATGATCCGGTCTTCCATCCCGGCGGTAAACGGCATGCCGGAATTGAGCCGCCAGGTGCTTTTGTTGTAGCAGCCAGGGCATTCGTGCACGCAGCCTGAGACAAAAAGAGTGCAGCGGGTGCCGGGGCCGTTAACGATGTCGACGGGGTAGTACTGGTGATATCGCATAGAAATGTCCAGAGAATGTATGCGCGCTGATGCCCTCACCCCGGCCCTCTCCCACGGGGAGAGGGGGAAGAGTTCCCTCTCCCTTGAGGGAGAGGGCTAGGGTGAGGGGGAGAACACGGAACTTAACCGATCTGCCCATTCCCTAAATGCTTCACGCGGCGTTTCACCTCTTCCTGCTTACCGGCGTTGAACGGACGCGCATCCGGGCTGCCAAGATAGCCGCACACGCGGCGGGTTACCGATACGCGGGCCGCATCGTGGTTGCCGCATTTCGGGCAGGTAAAGCCTTTACTGGTACACTCAAACTCGCCGGTAAAGCCGCACTCGTAGCACTCGTCGATAGGCGTGTTGGTGCCGTAATACGGCACGTGCTGATAGCTGTAATCCCACACGTCTTCCAGCGCTTTAAGGTTGTGCTGGATGTTCGGGTATTCGCCGTAGCAGATAAAGCCGCCGTTGGCGATAGGGGGATAGGCCGCTTCAAAGTCAATCTTGTCGTACGGGTTAACCTTTTTCTCCACGTCCAGGTGGAAGCTGTTGGTGTAGTAACCTTTATCAGTCACCCCTTCCACAATACCGAACTCGGCGGTGTCCAGACGGCAGAAACGGTCACACAGGTTTTCGCTCGGCGTACTGTACAGGCTAAAGCCGTAGCCGGTCTCTTCTTTCCACTGGTCAACGGCATCGCGCAGGCGCTGAACAATGGCGATGCCTTTCTCGCGCAGCGCGTCGCTGTCATACATATGCGTGTTGCCAAACAGGGCGTTGATGGTTTCGTGAATGCCGATATAGCCCAGCGAGATCGACGCACGACCGTTTTTGAAGATCTCAGACACGTCGTCGTCCGCTTTCAGACGTACGCCGCAGGCCCCTTCCATATAGAGGATTGGCGCGACACGGGCTTTCACCCCTTCCAGGCGGGCGATGCGGGTCATCAGCGCTTTACGTGCCAGCTGTAAACGCTCATCCAGCAGCGCCCAGAAGGTGTCTTCATTACCTTTGGCTTCCAGCGCGATGCGCGGCAGGTTCAGGCTGATCACGCCCAGGTTGTTGCGGCCGTCATGCACCTGCTCACCGTTTTCGTCCTCATACACGCCGAGGAAGCTGCGACAGCCCATCGGGGTTTTAAACGAACCGGTGACTTTCACCACCTGGTCGTAGTTCAGAATGTCCGGATACATGCGCTTGCTCGCGCACTCCAGCGCCAGCTGTTTAATGTCGTAGTTCGGGTCACCAAACTTATGGTTCAGGCCGTCGCGGATGGCGAACACCAGTTTCGGGAACACCGCCGTTTTGCGGTTTTTGCCAAGACCGGAGATACGGTTACGCAGAATGGACTGCTGAATCAGACGCGACTCCCAGCTGGTTCCCAGACCAAAGCCGAACGTGACAAATGGCGTCTGACCATTCGCGGTATGCAGCGTGTTCACCTCGTACTCCAGCGACTGGAACGCGTCATAGCACTCTTTCTCGGTGCGGGAATGGGCGTAGCCGTCAGCATCGGGGATCTGCCACTCTTCCGCCGTTTTACGGTGCTTCTTAAAGCTGGCAGTGACAAACGGGGCCAGCACTTCATCAATGCGGTTAATGGTGGTGCCGCCATAAATGTGGCTCGCGACCTGGGCGATAATCTGCGCCGTGACGGCCGTCGCCGTGGAGATAGACTTCGGCGGTTCAATCTCGGCGTTACCCATTTTAAAACCGTGGGTCAGCATGCCTTTGAGGTCGATCAGCATGCAGTTAAACATCGGGAAGAACGGCGAGTAGTCGAGATCGTGGTAGTGGATCTCACCGCGCTCGTGCGCCGACACCACGTCGCGCGGCAACAGATGCTGACGGGCGTAGTGTTTAGCCACGATACCGGCCAGCAGATCGCGCTGGGTCGGGATCACCTTGCTGTCTTTATTGGCGTTTTCATTGAGCAGGGCGGAGTTGGTCTGCTCGACCAGACCCCGGATTTCCTGATTCAGGCGGCCGCGCTTTTCACGCTGGACGTCGCGGTCGTGGCGGTACTCAATATAAGCGCGCGCTAACTGCTTGTAAGGACCAGACATCAGCTGGTTCTCAACCGCAGTCTGGATCTCGCTGATATCCACCTGGCTGCGTTCGTTCATCTGGCGGCTAACGACGTCTGCGACGGTGGCGCAGTAATCTGCGTCATCGACTCCCGCTGCTTTAGCTGCACGCAGAATGGCTTCCTGAATGCGCTCTGATTTAAACGGCACTTTACAGCCATCACGTTTCATCACATGCGGTGTCATGATCACTCCATTTTAAAAACAGGTTATCCACAGAGGTGGGGAAGTATGCACCGGGTGGATTATCAGCCAGCCCAATGACTTCCCGCGTTCCCGACCCTTGTTATCCACAATCCCGGAGAGCGGAGTCGCCGTGTTGTTGTTGGAATAGTAGACGATAAATACAAGATGTTGGGTCGGCCAGCATTTTAAGTGCTACATATAGTGATTTGCATCAAACATGTTTGCGATTTTTTTGATTCAGAACAAAGTAAAAAGACGAGAGTACAAACGGCGGGCGCTGGAGCGAATGTAAATCCGCAAAGGAAAAATCTGATTAATTATTCAACAAAAACAGTAAAGTAAGCCGGGCGCTGCTGTTACGCCCGGCGGGAGATTACGCCTGTAGCCACCAGACGGCTTCAAACGGACGTAGCGTGGCGGTATGTGGGGCCGGGTAATTACTCATGACGGACTGCCACTCACCGCTGAGAACGCCTGATTCCCATTCATGAGACTGATGGCTGAGGTTAGCCACCACCACCAGGGTTTGCCCCTGCCACTGGCGGCGATAACACCACAGGAACGGATGTTCCGGCAGCAGATCCTGATAATCGCCCCACGTCAGCACCGGCAGGGTTTTGCGCAGGCGAATCAGCGACTGGTAGGTATAAAACACCGAATCGGGATCGTCCAGCACCGCGCGGGCGTTGACCGTCTCGTAGTTGTCGCAGACGCCAATCCACGGCTCACCTTCGGTAAAACCCGCATTGTGCGAGGCATCCCACTGCATCGGCGTGCGCCCGTTATCGCGCGACTTACTCGCCAGAATCGCCAGGAGTTCGTTCGGATCGCGGCCGTTAGCCCGCAGTTCGGCGAACATGTTCAGGCTTTCCACGTCGCGGTAATCGGTGATGCGGCTGAAGTGCGGGTTGGTCATGCCAAGCTCTTCACCCTGATAGATATACGGCGTGCCCTGCATCCCGTGCAGCACCATGCCCAGCATCTTCGCCGCCGGTACGCGGTATTCGCCTTCATCGCCAAAGCGCGACACAATGCGCGGCTGATCGTGGTTACACCAGAACAGCGCGTTCCACGCTTTGTTATGCATCCCCTGCTGCCAGTGGTTGAAGAGGGTTTTCAGCGCCACGAAATCCGGTTTTGCCAGCGTCCATTTTTCGCCGCCGGGGTAATCCACCTTCAGATGATGGAAGTTAAAGGTCATCGACAGCTCGCGCCCGTCGAGAGACGCATACTGCTGGCAGTTCTCCAGCGAGGTGGAGGACATCTCGCCCACCGTCATCAGATTACGCGGCGTAAAGACGTCGCGGCTCATCTCCTGGAGATATTCATGAATGCGCGGCCCATCGGTGTAGAAGCGGCGACCGTCGCCAATATCGTCATTCGGGAAAGCCTGCTCTTTCGAAATCAGATTAATCACATCCAGACGCAGGCCGTCCACGCCGCGATCGGCCCAGAACTCGCACACCTTTTTCAGTTCAGCGCGCACGGCCGGATTCTCCCAGTTGAGATCCGCCTGCTCCGGGGCGAAGAGGTGCAGATAATACTGCTCGCTCTCGGCGTGCCAGCGCCAGGCGTTGCCGCCGAATTTGGAGCGCCAGTTGTTGGGAAGCTGCTCCGGCGTGCCGTCGCGCCAGATATAAAACTGGCGGTACGGGCTGGCTTTATTCAGTGATTCACGGAACCAGGCGTGCTGGGTTGACGTGTGGTTAAACACCATATCCAGCACGATGCGAATGCCGCGTTCATGCGCCTGGGCGACCAGCTCGTCAAAGTCATCCAGCGTGCCGTACGCCGGGTCGATGGCGGTGTAATTCGCCACGTCGTAGCCGTTATCCACCTGCGGGGAGATGTAAAACGGCGTCAGCCAGATGGCGTCAATACCGAGGGTTTTCAGGTAGTCCAGCCGCTGCGTCACGCCGCACAAATCGCCGGTGCCGCTGCCGGTCGTGTCCTGAAAACTTTTTGGGTAAATCTGATAGATGACTCCGTTCTGCCACCAGTGAGGAAGGGTATTCATAATGCGTTCCTGCAAATGCGAAGGGGCGCAACTGCGCCCCGAAAGATGAAGTTAAACAATCTGCAGCGCGCCCTGACGGAACTTACGCTGGTAAACCATGGTGGTGAGCGCCATAGGGACGATGATCGCGATGGCCATCGCCAGGGCAAACACCTGCCAGAAGGCGGGCTGAATGGAGAGAATACCCGGCAGGCCACCAACGCCGATGCCGTTCGCCATCACGCCGTTGAGACCACACACCAGACCCGCCAGACCCGAGCCGATCATGGCGCAGAGCATCGGGAAGCGGTATTTCAGGTTGATACCGTACATCGCCGGTTCGGTGACCCCGAGATACGCGGAGATGGCGGCCGGAACGGAAATTTCACGCTCGTTATGCTTACGGCTGACCAGAATAATGCCCGTTACGGCAGATGCCTGAGCGATGTTAGACAGCGCGATAATCGGCCAGACCGGCGTGCCGCCAAGGCTCTGGATCATCTGCATATCAATCGCCAGCGTGGTCTGGTGTACGCCGGTGATCACCAGCGGGGCGTACAGGAAGCCGAACAGCGCGGCACCAATCGGCGCGAAGCTGCCGGTCATCAGGTGACGGACGGCAAAGGCCACACCGTCGCCGATCATGCGGCCAAACGGACCGATAAAGGCGTGCGCCAGGAACACCGCCAGGATCAGCGAGCAGACCGGCACCACCACCAGATAGAGGTAATCTGGCACGATGCGTTTCAGGCGCGTCTCAATAAAGCCCAGCGCCAGACCCGCCAGCAATGCCGGGATAACCTGCGCCTGATAACCCACTTTGGCGATGGTGAACAGGCCAAAGTTCCATACTTCCGGCGCCTGCTGGCCAAGTAAGTAAGCGTTCATTAACTGCGGAGAGACCAGCGTTACGCCGAGTACGATACCCAGAATCGGGGTACCGCCCATTTTACGCACGGCGGACCAGCAAATCCCCACCGGCAGATAGAAGAAGATCGCTTCGCCAATCAGCCACAGGAAGTCGTAAATGGTTTTCAGCGCCGGGTACATCTGCGCCAGGGTTTTGCCGTCGCTCATCGGCACATCACCGATGACGTTACGGAAGCCTAAAATTAAGCCCCCGCTGATCAGCGCCGGCAGCAGTGGGAAGAAGATCTCTGCGAAGTGGGAGATAAGCTGCTCGTGCCATTTCATATTCTGGCGCGCGGCCTTTTTGGCCTGCTCTTTATCTGCCGCGTTGTGCCCGGTAGTGGCGAGCAGAGCCTGATAGTAATCGCCCACTTCGGTACCAATAACCACCTGGAACTGCCCGGCGTTGGTGAAGCAGCCTTTCACCATCGAAAGCTCTTCTATCGCTTTCGGATTGGCTTTGGCCGGATCGTTCAGCACGAAGCGCAGGCGGGTAATGCAATGGCTGACCGTCGCGATGTTTTCGCGACCGCCCACCAGGACGATCAGCTGATCGATATCTGCTTGTTTGACTTTACTCATCATGAAACCTCATGACAGATGGGAGGGGTGTAATGACCTGAGCGCAAGCCTACTCCTTCAGCGGGACGGCGAAAATGGGAACGTTCCCGAAATCGGGCGAAGATCACAATAAACCGATTTATGGCGGTTATGAAAGATGGACGGGAATGACGATTTGGCGGGGTTCTGCGCGCCCGTTGATCTGCTCAATCAGCTGTGCGGCGGCCTGACGGCCGGACTCAGCGTAGCCCGGATCGACGGTGATGATCTCCGGGTGCAGGAACTTCATCAGCGGGGTACTGCCTACGCTGGCAACCTGCAGCTCGTCGATGCGCTGTTCCTGTAAATATTTGCTCGCACCCAGCGCTAGGGTATCGGTCGCGCACACCAGCGCGGTGGTCTGCGGGGTCAGCACGCTGGCGACCTGTTCATAGCCCTGCTTCATGCCAAGCCCGGGCAGGGAAGCCACGGCAGAGAGGTTGTGCTTTTTGCAAAACGCCAGATAGGCTTCATGACGGCGTTTGCCGGTGGTGACGTCCGCGTGCGGTACGCCAAGATAGCTGATATGACGATGGCCTTTTTCGTACAGGCGCTGCATCAGGGTAATAATCGCCCCTTCATCGTCATAGCAGACGGACGCAAATCCGTGGGCATCGCGTGCCAGCAAGACCAGCGAGGGTTGCCAGGGTTTGAGCATCTCCTCTTTAATGCCGGTAAAACCAAACAGGACCACCCCGTCGATGTTGCGTCGCGCCAGCATCCCCAGATGCTCTTCCACCAGCTGTGGTGAGAACTGGCTCTCCATCATGATTGGATCGTAACCCTGCTCATAGAAGGCGGGCAGCATAGTCTGTACGGCGAGGTTTTCAGAGAGGGAATCCAGACGCGAGACAATAATGGCGACCACTTTATCGCTCTGTCCGCGCATGGCGCGTGCGGAACGGGAAGGGGAAAACCCGTGCTGATTCATCACCGCCTCGACGCGCTCGCGCGTGCGTTCGCTGACACCGCTCTCGTTGTTCAGCACACGCGACACGGTGGATTTCCCCACGCCGCTTAAACGCGCAATGTCTTTAATCGTAAGGCGGTTTTGCATGCTGTATTCCCTGTAACAACGATAACGGTGTCAAATGAGCCTAATGCTATAGCGCTAATTCGCTATGGGCAAAGTCTGGTTTACGTTCGGTTTATTTGAGGGTGGGTATAATACCGCCCGACGCGCCGCTTAGGGTACGGTTAAATCCTTATACTGCGCGGCGTACCCCTTATTTTTACTTACCGGAGGCGACATGGATCCCGATCCCACACCTCTCCTGACCAGGAGAACCCCTTCTTTCCGGTAAGCCAGCCTTGTGCTGTCTCACCGGTGATGTGAGGCAGCAACGTTCTGAACGTTCCTGCTTGAAAATTTAAGTGCCTGTCAGGTACGGCTTTGCCACGCCTGCAGGAATGACTGCGTCCGCCCTGGCGGATGCGGGGGAATGACTATGTTTAAAAATATCACCCGGCAGCTGCAGGCGCTGCTGAGCCGCCACCTGCCACACCGTCTGGTTCAGCGCGATCCACTGCCAAACGGCAAAAATTTCTCCGGCGCCACTATTCCCGCCAGCCTGACCGAGCGTTGCCTTAACGTGGCGGCGATGGATGAGAACGAAGTCTGGCGCGCCTTTAACGGACACCCGGAAGGGCTGAATGCGGCTGAAGTGCAAAAAATCCGGGCCGTGCATGGTGATAACCTTATCCCGGCGCAAAAACCGGCGCCGTGGTGGGTGCATCTGTGGATCTGCTACCGCAACCCCTTCAACCTGCTGCTGACGGTGCTGGGCATTATCTCTTATGCCACTGAAGATCTGTTTGCCGCAGGCGTTATCGCCCTGATGGTGGGGATCTCCACGCTGCTGAACTTTATCCAGGAAGCGCGCTCCACCAAAGCGGCGGATGCCCTGAAGGCGATGGTCAGCAACACCGCGACCGTGTCGCGAGTCATTAACGATCTGGGTGAAAACGCCTGGGTCGAACTGCCCATCGACCAGCTGGTGCCGGGCGATCTGGTGAAGCTCGCCGCCGGGGATATGATCCCGGCGGATTTACGCATCATCCAGGCGCGCGATCTGTTCGTGGCCCAGGCCTCGCTCACCGGGGAGTCCCTGCCGGTGGAAAAGGTGGCGCGGAGCCGCGATCCGCAGCAGATGAACCCGCTTGAGTGCGACACCCTGTGCTTTATGGGCACCACGGTGGTCAGCGGCACGGCGCAGGCGATTGTCACCGCCACCGGCGGCAATACCTGGTTTGGTCAGCTTGCCGGACGTGTGACAGAGCAGGAGAGCGAGCCGAATGCGTTCCAGAAAGGGATTGGCCGTGTCAGCATGCTGCTGATCCGCTTTATGATGGTGATGGCGCCGATTGTGCTGCTGATCAACGGCTACACCAAAGGCGACTGGTGGGAAGCCGCGCTGTTTGCGCTCTCCGTGGCGGTTGGCTTAACGCCGGAAATGCTGCCGATGATTGTCACCTCCACCCTGGCGCGCGGGGCGGTGAAGTTGTCAAAACAGAAGGTGATCGTTAAACACCTCGACGCTATTCAGAACTTTGGCGCGATGGACATTCTCTGCACCGACAAAACCGGCACGCTGACGCAGGATAAAATCGTGCTGGAGAACCACACCGACATCGCCGGTAAAACCAGCGAACGCGTGCTGCACAGCGCCTGGCTGAACAGCCACTACCAGACCGGGCTGAAAAACCTGCTCGATGTCGCGGTGCTGGAAGGGGTGGATGAAGAGTCTGCCCGCTCACTCTCTGGCCGCTGGCAGAAGGTGGATGAGATCCCGTTCGATTTTGAGCGCCGCCGGATGTCGGTGGTGGTCAGCGAGCAGCCGGATGTGCACCAGCTGATCTGCAAAGGCGCGTTGCAGGAGATCCTCAATGTTTCCACCCAGGTGCGCTACAACGGCGACATCGTGCCGCTGGACGACACCATGCTGCGCCGCATCAAACGCGTCACGGATAACCTGAACCGTCAGGGGCTGCGGGTGGTGGCGGTGGCGAGCAAATTCCTGCCTGCGCGCGAGGGGGACTATCAGCGTATCGACGAATCCGATCTGATCCTAGAGGGTTATATCGCATTCCTCGATCCGCCGAAAGAGACCACCGCTCCGGCGCTGAAAGCGCTGAAGGCCAGCGGGATCACCGTGAAAATCCTTACCGGCGACAGCGAGCTGGTGGCCGCCAAAGTATGCCACGAAGTGGGGCTGGACGCGGGTGACGTGGTGGTAGGCAGCGATATTGAACACCTCAGTGACGACGAGCTGGCTCAGCTTGCCCGGCACACCACGCTGTTTGCCCGCCTGACGCCGATGCATAAAGAGCGTATCGTCACCCTGCTGCGTCGAGAAGGGCACGTGGTGGGCTTTATGGGCGACGGTATCAACGACGCGCCCGCGCTGCGTGCGGCGGATATTGGCATCTCCGTGGACGGGGCGGTGGACATCGCCCGCGAAGCGGCAGACATCATCCTGCTGGAAAAGAGCCTGATGGTGCTGGAAGAGGGTGTGATCGAAGGGCGTCGGACTTTTGCCAACATGCTGAAATACATCAAAATGACCGCCAGCTCCAACTTCGGTAACGTCTTCAGCGTGCTGGTAGCGAGCGCGTTTCTGCCGTTCCTGCCGATGCTGCCGCTGCATCTGCTGATCCAGAACCTGATGTACGATGTCTCTCAGGTGGCGATCCCGTTTGATAACGTCGACGACGAGCAGATCCAGAAGCCGCAGCGCTGGAACCCGGCGGATCTGGGGCGTTTTATGCTCTTCTTTGGCCCGATCAGTTCCATCTTTGACATCCTGACTTTCTGCCTGATGTGGTTTGTGTTCCACGCCAATACGCCGGAACATCAGACCCTGTTCCAGTCCGGCTGGTTCGTGGTGGGGCTGCTGTCGCAAACGCTGATTGTGCATATGATCCGCACCCGTCGTATTCCGTTCATCCAGAGCCGTGCCGCCTGGCCGCTGATTGTGATGACGGGGATTGTGATGGCGCTCGGCATCGCGCTGCCGTTCTCACCGTTGGCCAGCTACCTGCAGCTGCAGGCGCTGCCGCTGAGCTACTTCCCGTGGCTGGTGGCGATCCTCGCGGGCTATATGGTGCTGACGCAGATGGTGAAAGGGTTTTATGCGCGTCGGTATGGGTGGCAGTAAAAACATACCCTCACCCTAACCCTCTCCCTGGAAGGGAGAGGGCCGGGGTGAGGGGACTGGCTTTTCTCCCAAATTCAACAACCTGTGATCTCCGTCGGCGCATTCGCTTGACGACAAATTGAGCGCATGTTACCAGAATGTTTTGCCTGTATACCCTAAATAATTCGAGTTGCATGAAGGCGGCAAGGGAGTGAATCCCCGGGAGCTTACATAAGTAAGTGACCGGGGTGAACGAGTGCAGCCAACGCACAGGCAACTTGAAGTATGACGGGGATATTTGGCCCGTCAGATAAGGAACATTCATGTTACGGTACAGCCTCTTAACCGCCGGGCTGCTGCTCGGCGCGTCAGCGTTTGCCGCCCCGGCAGGCGATCTTCCCCTGATGCCCTGGCCTGCGAAGGTTGAACGCCCGACCACTCAGGGCGCGCTGGTGCTCAATAATCAACTCTCCGTAAGCGTCAGCGGAGACGATCTCGGTTACGCCGTTAACCGCCTGCGGCAGCGCATTGCCCTGCAAACCGGCTGGACGCTGCAGCCGCAGGCCGACAAACCCGAAAAACCGACCATTCGCATTGCCATCGCCAAAAAAGTGAAGCCGCAGCCGCTGCCGGACAGCGACGAAAGCTACAGGCTGACGGTGGATGCCAACGGGGTGGATATCGCCGCCAATACCCGTTTCGGCGCGCTGCGTGCCATGGAAACGCTGCTCCAGCTGGTGCAAAACAGCGCGGAAAACACCTCTGTACCGTGGGTGACCATTGAAGATTCCCCGCGCTTCCCGTGGCGCGGGCTGCTGCTGGACTCGGCGCGCCACTTTATCCCGCTGGCGGATATCAAACGCCAGCTCGACGGTATGGCCGCGGCAAAACTCAACGTGCTGCACTGGCATTTAACCGACGATCAGGGCTGGCGCTTCAGCTCAAAGCGCTATCCTAAGCTGACCCAGCTTGCCAGCGACGGGCTGTTCTACACGCCAGAGCAGATGCGCGAGATTGTCCGCTATGCTGCCGATCGCGGTATCCGCGTGGTGCCGGAGATCGATATGCCGGGCCACGCCTCGGCCATTGCCGTGGCCTACCCGGCGCTGATGAGCGCGCCGGGGCCGTACGAAATGGAGCGCCACTGGGGAGTCTTAAAGCCGGTGCTGGATCCGACCAAAGAGGCCACTTACGCCTTTGCTGACGCGATGGTCAGCGAACTGGCAGCGATCTTCCCCGATCCTTATCTGCACATCGGTGGCGATGAGGTGGACGACAGCCAGTGGAAAGCGAACCCAGCCATTCAGCAGTTTATGCGCGACCACAAGCTGGCGGACAGCCACGCGCTGCAGGCGTATTTCAACCGCAAGCTGGAAACGATCCTTGAGAAACACCACCGGCAGATGGTGGGCTGGGATGAGATCTACCATCCCGATCTGCCCAAAAGCATTCTGATCCAGTCCTGGCAGGGGCAGGATGCGCTGGGACAGGTGGCGCAGAACGGCTACAAAGGGATCCTCTCGACGGGCTTCTATCTCGATCAGCCGCAGTCCACCGCTTACCACTACCGCAATGAGATCGTGCCGCAGGCCTTAAACGGCGTGGACGTGATTGCCGACACCGACAGCGCCCAGAGCTGGGCCTTCTCCATGCCGCGTCTGAAAGGCAAGCCGGTCGAAGGCAGCTTTACGCTGGTGAAAGGGGAGTCCGGCTGGCGCGGATTTATTGATTTTGCCGGCAAGTCCCGCCGCGCGGTGGATAACATTGCGTGGCGCGATGACAATCAGGTGACGTTTACCGTTGATACCTGGATGGGCGAAACGCGCCCGGTGGTGTCGGTTGATAACGATAAGCTCACGGGTTATTTCCTGGTGGGGAATGTCCGCTACCCGATCAGCGGCACGCGTCTGGATGAGGTCCCTAAAGGCACTCCGCCGGTGGTGCCGGATATCGCTCATCAGGTTAATCTGCTTGGCGGAGAAGCCGCGCTGTGGGCGGAAAACGTGGTAGCACCGGTGCTGGATATCCGTCTGTGGCCGCGTACCTTTGCGGTGGCGGAGCGGTTATGGTCCGCGCAGGATGTTACCGATGTCGACAACATGTACACCCGCCTGCAGGCGATGGACAGCTGGTCGACGGTCTCGGTCGGGCTGCAGCAGCACACCCAGCAGCAGGTGCAGTTCACGCGCCTTGCCGGGAATGCCGATACGCTGCCGCTGCAAATCCTCGCCCAGGCGGTGGAGCCTGCGCAGTATTACACTCGTCAGCATCTCAAATTCCAGGCCGGAAACTACCATCAGTTTGAGCCGCTCAACCGCTTCGCGGATGCGCTGAACGCTGAAAGCGCCACCGTGCGCCAGATGAACAAATGGGCCGACCGTCTGGTGAGCGACGCCGAGGATACCGAAAGTGCCGACGCGCTGCGCCATGTGTTTAACCGCTGGCAGAGCAATACCAGCGACGCGCTGGCACTGAGTGAAAACAGCTATCAGCTGAAGGCGATCAAGCCGGTGATTCAGGAGGTGGATAAGCTGGCCTCGATTGGCCTGAGGCTCACCGATCTGGTAGCGCGTCAGGGCACGCTGGACGATAAAGAGATCGCCTCAATTCAGAGCGAGCTGGATAACGCGGCGAAGGTTCAGGACGAAGTGGTGATTGCAGCGGTGTACCCGCTGGAGACGCTGCTGCGCGCGACGCGGAATCAGTAGGAAAAACCCCCTCACCCCAACCCCTCTCCCCAAAGGGGCGAGGGGCTCGATCGGTTCCCTCTCCCCTTTGGGGAGAGGGTTAGGGTGAGGGGACTAGTGCTTAAGCACCCACGCCTCTTTCCAGTGTGAACCCGTGCCCGGCTCAAACTGGGTCGCATACTTGCTCCACTGCACGCAGTAGCCGCTGTACGGGAAAGGCTTACACTGGTAGGTCTTACCGTCTTTTGGCTGCAGCACCACGGTGCCTGCTTTGTACGACGCGATGTTATCCGGGAAGATGTAGTCATGCTGACCGGTGCTGTTGTCCGCCGCGGCTTCCTCTTCCAGCATCAGGTTCAGCACATCCTGCGCAAACAGCGTGCCGTCTTTATTGGTGGCGTAGTACTTCAGCATGTGGTGACCCGCCTCAACGCCGGTCAGCGTCAGGGTGACGTCCTGATTCGCGTTATTCATCTCCTGCTTCAGGTACCCTTTTTCCGCCCCGTGATGGTTCATGACGTGGGCTTCGAAATCGACGTTACCGTGAGTATTCACATGGAAGGTGACGGTCGCATTGCCGTTCTCGATTTTGCTGTAGTGCAAATTGCTGACGGCGATGGTTTCATTGACCTCTGCCTTCTGCTCTTCGTATGAAATCGCAACGGACTGCAGGGCGCTGCCCTCTTTGACGAAGACGCTGTTCGCGCCATGGACCGGGCTAATCTCGCCGCCCTCATCCTTCACGCCGACGCGAATGTCCTGGTGCGCGGTGTTAATTTTCTGCGCCAGATCGTACGACCACTGGTTGGCATCCCCCTGCGCGGCCGTGGCGATCGTCATTTCCGTGCGCAGGGACGTCACTTCACCGTGCGCGTCGAAGAAGCGGGCAATGACCTTATCGCCGACGTTCAGGTTATTTCCCGCAATCTGGCCGCTGAGGACTTTGCTCCACTCTGATTCGATGCTGGCACCGTCATCCGGGGTAACATTGCCGCCGTTACCAAAATCAACGTCAATGGCCTGGTAGAAACTGTTTGAGGTATCCGCTATTTCCCAGACGCCATAAATCACCTGGTAACCCGTTCGCGCAGGTACATTACAGGTCATGGCTTTGCGCATCGCGGGGGCCTGGCCATTTCCATTCACGGTACAGAACGGGGTTAATTCAAACTGATCGCGGGTCAGCGGTTTATTCGGATCCCAGTTTTGTTTGGTGATGTAGTAACGCCAGTTAGTGGTTTTGTGCGGCGCGGTGTGATACCAGACAAACTCATGCGGGCCGGCGGTCATGGGGCTTTTCGTCCACGCGTTCAGGCTCTGTTTATCCAGCTGGGAGTAATTCGCAATCCCCGCGCTGGCAAGCTGGCCGTCTGGCGGCATCGCACCGCCCGGGAAGCCGGAGGTTTTCTCCACGCTCTGCGGTTCATACTGAACGGAGCCACAGTCAATGTTTTGACCGAGCTTGCACATATAAGCGCGGCTGGCAGGAGACTCAATATATCCGTGCGCTAAAGCGGATGAGGCAACGGTCAGGGTCGCCATCGCAAGGGCAATTTTTGATAATTTCATTGTTAGTCCATTAATAATAAATACGCAGGGTGATGTTATTAATGGCGGGTGGGGCAGTCATGCTTTGGTGAGAGGAAAAATAACCAAAAAAAATGGACAGCCGAAGCCGCCCATTCTCTGCTGCTATCAATCAGCGACGTACGGCAATCGCTTCGATTTCAATTTTCACGTCTTTTGGCAGACGAGCCACTTCCACGCAGGAGCGCGCCGGGAAAGAGGCGTTATGCTCGGTGAAGAACGCTTCATAAGTGGCGTTAACGGTGGCGAAATCGTTCAGATCTTTCACGAAAACGGTGGTTTTCACGATGTCGCCCACTTTCAGGCCTGCGGATTCCACGATCGCCTGCACGTTTTCCAGCGACTGACGCGCCTGCGCCGCTACGTCGGCTGGCACTTCACCGGTCTTCGGGTTCACCGGGATCTGGCCAGAGGTAATAATCATGCTACCCAGATCAACGCCCTGAACGTATGGGCCGATAGCCGCTGGTGCATTTTCCGTCGCGAGTACTTTGGTCATGATTTCTCCAGAATAACAGCTGATTTAAGAGTCCCGGCCATTATAGGGAGGCCGGGATCCTTTACCAACCTCAATTAGTTGGCCAGCACCACATAATGAGAAAACTCTTTTTCGCAGTATTTGCATTTGAGTGCGATGTCATTGGCGCGTTTTTTCACTGCGAAGCTGGAGGAGACCGGCTCCGCGTGGCTGATGCAGTTGCTGTTCGGGCAAACCAGCACGCTCTCAATCCGCTCCGGCAGGCTTGGGCGTGATTTGCCCACCACGTCGTAATTGTCGATGCGGTTAACGGTGGCGTCCGGCGCGTACAGCGACAGCTGGTTAACCTGCTCGTCGGTCAGGAAGGTATTCTCGATCTTGATCAGGTCCTTGCGGCCCATTTCGCCTGACGGCAGGTTCAGGCCGATGGTGATGCGCTGGTCGGTTTCGGTCAGTTTGAACAGCGTCAGCAGCTTAAAGCCGACCTGCGCAGGGATGTGGTCAATCACGGTGCCACGTTTGATGGCTTCAACCTGGAGTTTGTTATCGTGTGTCATTGTCGTTTCCCCTTACAGAGCCAATTCGCGATTCAGAACCAGTGCCAGTAACGCCTGGCGGGCGAAGATGCCGTTTCCGGCCTGCTGGAAGTACCAGGCGTGCGGCGTTTTATCCACGTCTGTGGTGATCTCATCGATGCGCGGCAGCGGGTGCAGCACCTTCATGTTGTCGCGCGCACCCTCGAGGTCGCTGGCGCGCAGCACAAACTGCGCCTTCACGTTGGCGTACTCGGACGGATCCAGACGCTCTTTCTGCACGCGGGTCATATACAGAATATCCACGTTGCCCATCACCTCTTCGATGCTGGCGTGAAGGCTCCACGGAATGCCTTTTTCATCCAGCATGTCGAGAATGTACTGCGGCATCGCCAGCGCGTCCGGGGCGATGAAGAAGAAGCGGTTGCCGTTGAATTTCGCCAGCGCCTGGGTCAGGGAGTGAACCGTGCGACCATATTTCAGGTCACCTACCATGGCGATGTTCAGGTTTTCCAGACGGCCCTGGGTCTCCTGAATGGTGAACAGATCCAGCAGGGTTTGCGTCGGGTGCTGGTTGGCACCGTCACCGGCGTTCAGCACCGGAATACCGCCGGAGAACTCGGTCGCCAGACGGGCCGCGCCCTCCTGCGGGTGACGCATTACAATCGCGTCAACGTAGGTGCTGATCACTGAAATCGTATCCGCCAGGGTTTCGCCTTTTTTACCCAGCGACGTGTTACTGCTGTCTGAGAAGCCCACCACGCTCGCGCCCAGGCGGTGCATGGAGGTTTCAAAGGAGAGGCGGGTGCGGGTCGACGCTTCAAAGAAGCAGCTCGCAATCACCTTGTGCTTCAGCAGCTCCGGTTGCGGATTGGCCTTCAGTTTTGCCGCGGTTTCCAGAACCAGTTCCAGCTCTTCGCGGCTGAGGTCGTTTATGGAAATGATGTGTTTTTGATAAAGCGGATTCATGTTTATCTCCTGACGCCGGGCAAAAAAAAGCCCCTCAAATGAGGGGCTCTGGGAATAGGTTTAGCAACGGGAAGAAAAACGGCAGGCCAGCGTCTGATTTCAGACGCGGTAAGACGTTATGTCGAACACGCTTGACCATGCTTCCTCCCGGCAAATTGTCGGGCATTATACGCACCCCGATGTCCGGATCAAGCAATTTAATGCACGCTTTACTCAATGCAAACGGTTCTTTATGAATATTAATGCGTTCTGAGTAAATAATTAATTTGCTTATGCACCAGCGCGGTACGCTTCACCACCCGGGGGGCGACCCAGACAATACTGCTTCCGGCAACCACGCCTAAAATTTCCGGTAACTGGTGATAATCCAGAATGCGCGCCACCGCGCGGCCATATCCGGCCACGGTATGAATAAGGATAAATTCGCTATTATGCTCCACGCTGACCACCATTTCGGAAACAGTACGCGCGGCGTCGGGGGCAGGGCGCAGAAGAGGATTCAACGAATAAATCTTTAGCCCTTTGGCATTTCGAATTTTTATGACACCAAGCAACTTGAGCAGACGTGAAACGGTGGACTGGCTGATGGTCTCAAAACCACGCTCCTGCAAATCGCGGCGAATCTCTTCCTGGGAGAGATAGCTCTTTTCTGCGATCAGGCGCTGACAGACCGTCAGCTGTAGCTGTTCTTTTGGAGAGTAATCACCATATTCCGTCATAACTATTTCCCATGTAAGTGGCTGAAACAAAACGCCCGGTGGCGCTACGCTTACCGGGCCTACAACGTCAAAACATCACAATACTGCCCCCAGGCTTAACGCCACCATGATCACCACCGTGAGTATCCCCAGCAGCGGCGCCACCCATTTCAGGTAGCGCACATAGGGCACGCGGGCGATAGCCAGCCCGCCCATAACCACCGCGGAGGTGGGCGTCACCAGGTTAACGATACCGGAGGCTGACTGGTAAGCCGTGACTACCAGGTCGCGGTTGACGTTAGCGAAATCGGCAAGCGGTGCCATGATCGGCATCGTCAGAACGGCCAGGCCGGATGAAGAAGGCACAAGAAACGACAGCACCACTTCCAGCCAGTACATCACGTTGATAAACGCCACCGTGGATAACCCGCTGACCAGCCCTTCCGCGCTGTGCAAAATGGTGTGGGTAATCATGCCCTTATCCATGATGACTACGATACCGCGGGCGATGCCGATAATCAGCGCGACGCCCAGCAAATCTCGTGCGCCGTTAATAAACGTTGAGGTCAGATCCTCTTCGCTCATGCGGGCGATAAGCCCCACGATAATAGCGCTGGCGAGAAACACCGCCGAGATCTCCGCCATCCACCAGCCCAGCACCGCCACGCCGTAAATCATCACCGCGAAGGCGAGGGCGAAAATGACCAGGATGATTTTGCGCACCGGGGTAAATTCCAGCGTCTGTGCGTCTTTGTTACCGAGGAAATGGGCACGGTTCTCTTCCTGTTTGTCTGCGACGATGGAAAGAGACGGATCCTGGCGCACCTTACGGGCGTAACGCATTACCCACGCCACGCAGATGATCCAGCCGATGACCAGCAGCGCCACGCGCAGGGCGATCCCGTTGGTGAAGGGGATCCCGGCGGCGTTGGCGGCGATCACCGTGGCGAAGGGGTTGATGGTAGAGCCGAGCGTGCCGATCCCCGCGCCGAGCAACACGGTGGAGGCCGCGACAACCGGATCAAAACGGGCGGCCAGCATTACCGGCACCAGCAGGGTGTAGAACGGCAGTGACTCTTCGGCCATGCCGTAGATGGTGCCGCCTGCGGCGAACAGCGCCATCAGGATCGGGATCATCCACTCTTCACGCCCGCGTAATCGCGTGGTGACGCGCTCGATCCCGGCGTCGATCGCCCCGGTTTTGGTGACGATCCCGAGAAATCCCCCGATGATCAGGATAAACAGCGCCACGTCGATCGCCCCGGCCTGGCCGGACTCCGGATCGTACAGCCCGGCAATGGGAGCCATCAGTACGGAAACCAGCCCCTGCGGGTGGGCCGCCACGTGCGCGTAGGTCCCGGCAACCGGCACGTCCTTGCCGAGCGCCTCGTTCATTGCCATATGGTACTGTCCGGCCGGAATAATCCACGTCAGCACGGCCACGACGGCAATCAGAAAAAAGAGAATGGTGTAAGCGGAGGGAAACTTAAACTTGCCCATGATGTTCTCCTGAACCCCGGCGCACCCCGTGGCGCGCCGGGCGGTGATTAGTCGCCGAGTGTCGCCACCATGACGGCTTTTATGGTGTGCATACGGTTTTCTGCTTCGTCGAAGACAATAGAGTTTGGTGATTCAAAGACCTCTTCCGTCACCTCCAGCCCTTTCAGGCCGTAGGCCATCTCAATTTCGCGGCCCACTTTGGTGTGTTCGTTGTGAAACGCGGGCAGGCAGTGCATAAACTTGACGTTCGGGTTGCCGGTGGCCTTCATCACCTGCGCATTGATTTGATACGGCTTCATCAGGCTGACGCGCTCGGCCCAGGCTTCCTTCGGCTCGCCCATGGAGACCCACACGTCGGTGTAGAGGAAATCGGCTCCCTGTACACCTTCTTCTACGTCGTCGGTAAGGGTGATGCGTGCGCCCGTTTCTTTGGCGATGGCGCGGCACTGCTCAACCAGCCCCGCTTCCGGCCAGAAGGACTTTGGTGCCACCAGGCGGATATCCATCCCCATCTTGGCCGCACCGACCATCAGCGAGTTGCCCATGTTGTTGCGCGCGTCGCCCAGATAGGCAAAGCTCAGCTCCGGCAGGGTTTTGCCCGGCGAGTGCTCCAGCATGGTCATCAGATCGGCGAGGATTTGGGTGGGGTGGAACTCGTCAGTCAGGCCGTTCCATACCGGCACGCCCGCGTACTCGCCCAGCTCTTCGACGATGGCCTGGCCGTAGCCGCGATACTCGATGCCGTCATACATGCGGCCCAGCACGCGGGCGGTGTCTTTCATCGACTCTTTATGGCCAATCTGCGAGCCGCTTGGGCCGAGGTAGGTGACCTGCGCGCCCTGGTCAAATGCGCCCACTTCAAAGGCGCAGCGGGTACGGGTGGAGGTTTTTTCAAAAATCAGGGCGATGTTTTTCCCGACCAGGGTTTGCTTCTCACGTCCGGCTTTTTTGGCGGCCTTCAGTTCGATGGCGAGGTCGATCAGGTACTGGATCTCCGCCGGGGTATAGTCCAGCAGTTTGAGGAAGTTGCGGTTTTTCAGGTTGATGGTCATGTGGGAAATCCTTTTTAAATCGTTAGCTGTCTGATGCCCTCACCCCGGCCCGTACACCCACGGGGAGAGGGAGAGTCGGGTGAGGGGGAAGTTATTCAGTTACGAATCAACGTGCCTTTCTCGCCCGCGAGGATCTCCGCGCCGTCGGCCAGCGCGCCGATCCCGGCAATCCCGTTGCAGGCCTCAACAAACTCGCGGCAGGCGGCCACTTTCGGCCCCATTGAACCGGCGTCGAACGCCATGCCCTTGAGCAGTTCCGGCGTCACCTGCGCCAGCGGACGCTGGGTTGGTTTGCCCCAGTCGAGGTACACCGCGTCGGCATCGGTGAGGATCAGCAGGGCATCCGCCTCAATCTGGCGCGCCAGCAGGGCGGCGGAGAGGTCTTTGTCGATCACCGCCTCAATGCCGTGATAGCCATTGGCGTTTTCCACCACCGGCACGCCGCCACCGCCGTTGCAGATCACCAGATGGTCGCGCTGGATCAGCGCCGCGATGGCGTCGCTCTCAACGATGCGTTTCGGCTGCGGAGAGGGCACCACGCGGCGGAAGTAGCTGCCGTCGGCCTTGAACACCCAGCCTTTCTCCGCTTGCAGCGTTTTTGCCTGGGCTTCGCTGTAGACCGGGCCGATGTATTTGGTCGGGTTGCTGAAGGCCGGGTCGGCGGCGTCCACCTCCACCTGGGTGAGCAGGACGCTCACCTCGCGCTGGGGCAGGCTGTTTTTCAGCGCCTGCTGGAGCATGTAGCCGATCATCCCCTGGCTTTCGGCACCGAGAACGTCCAGCGGGTAGGGGGCGACTTTGTCGTAGGCGCTGTTCTGCAGCGCCAGCAGCCCGACCTGCGGCCCGTTGCCGTGCACCAGCACCACGCGCCACTGCTCCGTCAGCCCGGTGATGGTACGGGCCGCGAGGTCGATGTTTTTACGCTGGATCTCGGCTTCTAGCGGTTCGCCGCGTTTGAGCAATGCGTTGCCGCCCAGGGCCACAACCAGAGTGGGTTTTCGTTCCATAGTGGCTCCTTAAATTCCGTCGCGTTCCAGTGGGCAGCTCATGCAGCGCGCGCCGCCGCGACCGCGTCCAAGCTCGTCGCCCGGGATAGGCAGCACGGTGATCCCCGCTTTGTCGTATTTCTCGTTGGTCCAGACGTTGCGCTCGTAGCCGATCACCACGCCCGGGCGGATGGTGAGCACGTTGTTGGCGTCGTTCCACTGCTCGCGCTCGGCTTCAAAGGCGTCGCCGCCGGTGGTGATCAGGCGTACCTGATTAATACCCAGCGCTTTCTCGATGGCGTGCAGCAGGTCGGTTTCCTGGGTGCGCAGCAGGCCGCCGCGTCCGTCCGGGGTGAGCGTCCAGCACTGGGCGTCTTTACGCACCACTTCCGGGTAGACGGAGAAGGTGTCCACGTCGATGTGGGTCATGACGGTGTCGAGGTGCATGCAGGAGCGGTGTTTTGGCAGCTCAACGGCAATCACGCGCTCGGCCTGGCGATGTTTAAACAGGCTGTTAGCGAGGAACTCCACGCCCTGCGGGGTGGTGCGTTCAGACATGCCAATTAATACCGCGCCGCGGCCAATCACTAATACGTCGCCGCCCTCCAGGGTGGCGTGGTCATAATTAATATTCTCGTCGCCGAAATACTTAATAAATTCGCCATCGGCGAATGCCGGGTGCCAGCGATATATGGCCCGCAGGTTATTGGTTTCACGCTGGCGGGCCGGTTTGGCCATCGGGTTAATGGAGACGCCGTTATAAATCCAGCACGAGGTATCGCGGGTAAATAAATGGTTTGGCAGCGGCTTCATAATAAAATCATTCGCCGTGTGGGTATCCACCACCATATTTTTAATCGCCGCCGGAATTTCACCGTAGGTTAATCCGCCGCTCAGTCTGCGCGCCAGTTCCCGGTGCGGCATATCTGCCAGCCAGCCGCGCACGTCGCTGGCAAAGGTTGGCCCGAGACGGTAGTCGGAGATTTGCGTCTCCAGCAGCCAGGCTTTCGCCTCTGTAATATCAAGCGTTTGAGTGAGAAGGTCGGTCAACAGCAGGACTTCCACACCCTGCTCGCGCAGCGTGTTTGCGAAAATGTCATGCTCCTCACCCGCCCGCTCAACCGAGAGCACATCATCAAATAACAGCTCCTGACAGTTTGATGGCGTTAAGCGCTTAAGACTTAAATTAGGGCGGTGCAGCATCACGCTACGCAATTGACCAATTTCAGAACCGACATAATGCTTTTCCATAATTATTCCTTTAACTGTTTTTCAGAATAAAAAGGGCATGCGCCATATTCGTGTAATGATATGGCGGCTAAGCTCAATTGATTTCGTGGTCAATAGTAGGCGATTAAATAAACCGTATTGTGACGTTGCTCACGTGAAATTAGGTATTGAGTGGTTTGTTTTCATTTGCATGATTCGCATCAGATAATGATTAATTTGATATTATTAGCCGGTGAATAGCTAAGCAGGATCCGTTGGCATTATTTGAGGTTGTTATTATTTTGTAGAATTTAATGTTTTGATATATTTGGTTATGCTATTGATTTTAAATGGTTTTATTTCCTGTGCGGAATGGCTATGCAGAATAGCCAATTAACTATTTTTGACTTAAGAAAAATCAATAAATAATTATGGAATTTAATAGCAAATAATCAAAATGATAAAGTGTGAAGCTGGCGCGAGTTTTATGATGAAGGCAGTATAATCAGTGAGTTAGCGTCACGGCACCGTCACGACGCGCTGAGGTTATGCATAACAACTGCATAAATGCCTGTGAGGGATTAACAGCAGATTAACACCTTTCCCGATAAACATGCGTTCGCGCAACTCTCCGCGAAAAAGGGCTGGTATGGCAGTTTGAATTCTCGTATAAAAGATAAAAATGAAACAGTGTTTTATTATGAGGGTTTAATTATGATTATCGGCAACATCCACCATCTGCAAGCCTGGCTACCGGAACCCCTGCGTCTGGCCATCGAGCACGTTAAAGCCCACGTCACCGACGCCACCCTGCCGGGCAAACACGACATCAACGGCAACAATCTGTTTTATCTGGTCTCCGAAGACATGACCCAGCCGTTTGCCGAGCGCCGCGCGGAGTACCATGCGCGCTATCTGGACATTCAGATTGTGCTCAAAGGGCAGGAAGGGATGACGTTCAGTACCTTGCCACACGGCACGCCGGACACCGACTGGCTGGCGGATAAAGACATCGCGTTCCTGCCGGAAGGCGAGCAGGAGAAAACCGTGGTGCTGAGCGAAGGGGATTTCGTGGTGTTCTGGCCGGGTGAAGTGCATAAGCCGCTGTGCGCGGTGGGGGCGCCTGCTAAGGTCAGAAAAGTGGTTGTTAAGATGTTGGTGGGGTAATTTGCCCTCACCCTAACCCTCTCCCACAGGGAGAGGGTTAGGGTGAGGGCACCAGACCGCACCCACGCATAATGTGATCCAGCTTAAACTTCCCACACTCCCTCCTCATCTCGCATTTACCTGCGCTTTTTCTGCGTCATAGTATGATTGTTAAATTAATGAACGCCGTTCTATAATGTAGAACAAAATGATTCAGCAAGGAGATCTCATGCCGCAGTCCGCGTTGTTCACGGGAATCATTCCCCCTGTCTCCACCATTTTTACCGCCGATGGCCAGCTTGATAAGCCGGGCACCGCCGCGCTGATCGACGATCTGATCGCGGCAGGCGTTGACGGCCTGTTCTTCCTGGGCAGCGGCGGTGAGTTCTCCCAGCTCAGCGCCGAAGAGCGTAAAACCATTGCCCGCTTTGCTATCGATCACGTCGATCGTCGTGTGCCGGTGCTGATCGGCACCGGTGGCACCAACGCCCGGGAAACCATTGAACTGAGCCAGCACGCCCAGCAGGCGGGGGCGGACGGTATCGTGGTGATCAACCCCTACTACTGGAAGGTGTCTGAAGCGAACCTGATCCGCTATTTCGAGCAGGTGGCCGACAGCGTCACGCTGCCGGTGATCCTCTATAACTTCCCGGCGCTGACCGGGCAGGATCTGACGCCGGCGCTGGTGAAAACCCTGGCCGACTCGCGCAGCAACATCGTCGGCATTAAAGACACCATCGACTCCGTGGCCCATCTGCGCAGCATGATCCACACCGTCAAAGCCGCCCATCCGCACTTCACCGTGCTGTGCGGCTACGACGATCATCTGTTTAATACCCTGCTGCTCGGCGGCGATGGGGCGATCTCGGCCAGCGGCAACTTTGCTCCGCAGGTGTCGGTGAATCTTCTGAAAGCCTGGCGGGATAAAGACGTGGCGAAAGCGGCTGAGTATCATCAGACCTTACTGCAAATACCGCAGATGTATCAGCTGGATACGCCGTTTGTGAATGTCATTAAAGAGGCGATTGTGCTCTGCGGCCGCCCGATTTCTACCCACGTGCTGCCGCCCGCCTCTGCGCTGGACGAGCCGCGTAAGGCGCAGCTGAAAACCCTGCTGCAACAGCTCAAGCTCTGCTGAGCCGGACGATAATCATGACCATCGAGAAAATTTTCACCCCGCAGGATGATGCGTTTTATGCCGTCATCACCCATGCGGCGGGGCCGCAGGGCGCGCTGCCGCTGACTCCGCAGATGCTGATGGAATCCCCCAGCGGCAATCTGTTCGGTATGACCCAGAACGCCGGGATGGGCTGGGACGCCAACAAGCTGACCGGCAAAGAGGTGCTGATTATTGGCACTCAGGGCGGCATCCGCGCCGGTGACGGACGGCCGGTTGCGCTGGGCTACCACACCGGGCACTGGGAGATCGGCATGCAGATGCAGGCCGCGGCGAAGGAGATCACCCGCAACGGCGGGATCCCGTTTGCGGCCTTCGTCAGCGATCCGTGCGACGGGCGCTCGCAGGGCACACACGGGATGTTCGACTCCCTGCCGTACCGCAACGATGCGGCGATTGTGTTTCGTCGTCTGATTCGCTCCCTGCCGACGCGCCGGGCGGTCATTGGCGTGGCGACCTGCGATAAAGGGCTGCCTGCCACCATGATTGCGCTGGCCTCGATGCACAATCTGCCGACCATTCTGGTGCCGGGCGGGGCGACGCTGCCGCCGACCGTGGGGGAAGACGCGGGCAAGGTGCAGACCATCGGCGCGCGCTTCGCCAACCATGAACTCTCCCTGCAGGAGGCCGCCGAGCTGGGCTGTCGCGCCTGCGCGTCGCCGGGCGGCGGATGTCAGTTCCTCGGCACGGCGGGCACCTCGCAGGTGGTGGCCGAAGCGCTGGGTCTGGCGCTGCCGCACTCCGCGCTGGCGCCGTCCGGGCAGGCGGTGTGGCTGGAAATTGCCCGCCAGTCGGCGCGGGCGGTGAGCGAGCTGGATAACCGCGGCATCACCACGCGCGATATCCTCACCGATAAAGCCATCGAAAACGCCATGGTGATCCACGCGGCATTCGGCGGCTCCACCAATTTACTGCTGCACATCCCGGCCATCGCCCACGCGGCGGGCTGCACGATCCCGGACGTAGAACACTGGACACGCGTCAACCGCAGGGTGCCGCGCCTGGTCAGCGTGCTGCCCAACGGCCCGGACTATCACCCGACCGTGCGCGCCTTCCTTGCGGGCGGTGTGCCGGAGGTGATGCTCCACCTGCGCGATCTCGGCCTGCTGCACCTCGATGCCATGACCGTCACCGGCCAGACGGTGGGCGAGAACCTCGACTGGTGGCAAGCGTCCGAGCGCCGTAAACGCTTCCGCCAGTGCCTGCGCGAGCAGGACGGCGTGGATCCGGATGACGTGATCCTGCCGCCCGAGAAGGCAAAAGCGAGAGGGCTGACCTCGACGGTCTGCTTCCCGACGGGCAACATCGCGCCGGAAGGCTCGGTGATCAAGGCCACGGCCATTGACCCGTCGGTGGTGGGTGATGATGGCGTTTACCGTCATACGGGCCGGGCGAGGGTGTTTGTCTCGGAAGCACAGGCGATTAAAGCCATCAAGCAGGAAGAGATTAAACAGGGCGATATCATGGTGGTGATCGGCGGTGGGCCGTCCGGTACCGGCATGGAAGAGACCTACCAGCTCACCTCTGCGCTGAAGCATATCTCATGGGGCAAGACGGTGTCGTTAATCACCGATGCGCGCTTCTCGGGGGTGTCGACGGGCGCCTGCTTCGGCCACGTGTCGCCGGAAGCGCTGGCGGGCGGGCCGATTGGCAAGCTGCGCGACAACGACATCATCGAGATTGCCGTGGATCGTCTGACCCTGACGGGCAGCGTCAACTTTATCGGCACCGCAGAAAACCCGCTGACGCCGGAAGAGGGCGCGCGCGAGCTGGCAGTAAGACAGACGCACCCGGACCTGCACGCTCACGACTTTTTGCCGGATGATACCCGCCTGTGGGCCGCATTGCAGTCGGTGAGCGGCGGCACCTGGAAAGGCTGTATTTATGACACCGATAAAATTATCGAGGTAATTAACGCCGGTAAAAAAGCACTCGGACTTTAATTATTTTCTGAGCGATACCGTCTACGGGAAATATCCCGTGGACGGTTTTCGCGTATCTTAAATTTACCAATTTAAACAATGCTTTGCGATATATCGGTGGCGTCACAAAAGCAAAATATCGTAATTCGGAAATAAGATATGACCATTGCTGGTTAATTGAACAGCTCATTACACTCCATTAACACGATGTTGTGAAATCAGCATACGAAAATAAAGGTGCGATGATGATGCAATTAACCATGAAAGATAAAATTGGCTACGGGCTGGGTGACACCGCCTGCGGCTTTGTCTGGCAGGCCACCATGTTCCTGCTGGCCTACTTTTATACCGACGTGTTTGGCCTGTCGGCGGGCATTATGGGCACGCTGTTTTTGGTCTCCCGCGTGCTCGACGCCGTGACCGACCCGCTGATGGGGCTGCTGGTGGACCGCACCCGCACGCGCTACGGCCAGTTCCGCCCGTTCCTGCTGTGGGGGGCGATCCCGTTTGGCATCGTCTGCATGCTGACCTTCTACACGCCGGATTTCTCCGCGCAGGGCAAAATCATCTACGCCTGCGTAACCTACATTCTGCTGACCCTGGTCTACACCTTCGTTAACGTGCCGTATTGCGCCATGCCGGGCGTGATTACCGCCGACCCGAAAGAGCGTCACGCCCTGCAGTCGTGGCGTTTCTTCTTGGCGGCGGCGGGCTCGCTTGCCATTAGCGGCATCGCGCTGCCGCTGGTGAGCATCATCGGCAAAGGGGACGAGCAGGTGGGCTATTTCGGCGCCATGTGTGTGCTGGGGCTGACCGGCGTGGTGCTGCTCTACGTCTGCTTCTTTACCACCAAAGAGCGCTACACCTTTGAGGTGCAGCCGGGCTCGTCGGTGGCGAAAGACCTTAAGCTGCTGCTGGGCAACGGCCAGTGGCGCATCATGTGCGCGTTCAAGATGATGGCGACCTGCTCTAACGTGGTACGCGGCGGGGCGACGCTCTACTTCGTCAAATACGTGATGGATCACCCGGAGATGGCGACCCAGTTTTTACTCTACGGCAGCCTCGCCACCATGTTTGGCTCGCTCTGCTCCTCCCGCCTGCTGGGCCGCTTCGACCGGGTAAAAGCCTTCAAGTGGATCATCGTCGCCTACTCGCTGATCAGCCTGCTGATTTTCGTCACCCCGGCCGAGCACATCGCGCTCATTTTCGCCCTCAACATCCTGTTCCTGTTCGTCTTTAACACCACCACGCCGCTGCAGTGGCTGATGGCCTCTGACGTGGTGGACTACGAGGAGAGCCGCAGCGGGCGACGCCTCGACGGGCTGGTGTTCTCCACCTATCTGTTCAGCCTGAAGATTGGCCTGGCGATTGGCGGGGCGGTGGTGGGCTGGATCCTGGCGTACGTCAACTACTCCGCCAGCAGCAGCGTGCAGCCGGTGGAGGTGCTGACCACCATCAAAATTCTGTTCTGCGTGGTGCCGGTGGTGCTCTACGTGGGCATGTTCATCATGCTGTCGTTCTATAAGCTCACCGATGCCCGCGTGGAGGCCATCAGCCAGCAGCTGATCAAGCACCGCGCGGCGCAGGGCGAGGCCGTTCCCGACGCCGCGACAGCCGCATCCCATTAACGGAGGCAATATGGAAATCACCAACCCAATACTCACCGGCTTCAACCCGGATCCGTCTTTATGCCGTCAGGGCGAGGACTACTACATCGCCACTTCGACCTTCGAGTGGTTCCCGGGCGTGCGCATCTATCACTCCCGTGACCTGAAAAACTGGTCGCTGGTCAGCACCCCGCTGGACCGCGTGTCGATGCTGGACATGAAGGGCAACCCGGACTCCGGCGGCATCTGGGCGCCGTGCCTGAGCTATGCCGACGGCAAATTCTGGCTGCTCTACACCGACGTAAAGATTGTCGACTCGCCGTGGAAAAACGGCCGTAACTTCCTCGTCACTGCGCCGTCCATCGAAGGGCCGTGGAGCGAGCCGATACCGATGGGCAACGGCGGGTTTGACCCGTCCTTGTTCCACGACGACGATGGCCGTAAGTACTACCTCTACCGTCCGTGGGGGCCGCGCCACCACAGCAACCCGCACAACACCATTGTGATGCAGGAATTCGATCCGCAGACTGGCACCCTCTCGCCGGAGCGCAAAACCCTGTTTACCGGCACGCCGCTCTGCTACACCGAAGGCGCGCACCTGTACCGCCACGCGGGATGGTACTACCTGATGGTCGCCGAAGGCGGCACCAGCTACGAGCACGCGGTTGTGGTGCTGCGTTCAAAAACCATCGACGGGCCGTACGAGCTGCACCCGGAGGTGACGATGATGACCAGCTGGCACCTGCCGGAGAACCCGCTGCAGAAGAGCGGCCACGGCTCGCTGCTGCAGACCCACACCGGGGAATGGTACATGGCCTACCTCACCAGTCGCCCGCTGCGCCTGCCCGGCGTGCCGCTGCTGGCCTCCGGCGGGCGCGGCTACTGTCCGCTGGGCCGCGAGACCGGTATCGCCCGCATTGAATGGCGCGACGGCTGGCCGTACGTGGAAGGCGGCAAGCACGCGCAGTTGACCGTGAAAGGCCCACAGGTGGCGGAACAGCCTGCATCCATTCAGGGCAACTGGCGGGAGGACTTCGACGGCAGCACGCTTGACCCGGAACTGCAGACCCTGCGCATCCCGTTCGACGACACTCTCGGCTCGCTCACCGCGCGCCCGGGCTATTTACGGCTCTACGGCAACGACTCGCTCAACTCGACCTTTACCCAGTCGACCGTAGCGCGCCGCTGGCAGCACTTCGTCTTCCGCTCAGAAACGCGGATGCAGTTCTCGCCGGTTCACTTCCAGCAAAGCGCGGGGCTGACCTGCTACTACAACAGCAAAAACTGGAGCTACTGCTTTGTGGACTACGAGGAGGGGCAGGGGAGAACCATCAAGGTTATTCAGCTCGACCACAACGTGCCGTTATGGCCGCTGCACGAGCAGCCGATTCCGGTGCCGGAGAGTGCGGAGAGCATCTGGCTGCGGGTGGATGTAGATACGCTGGTCTACCGCTACAGCTACTCGTTCGACGGCGAGACGTGGCACACCGTGCCGATAACGTATGAGGCGTGGAAGCTATCGGACGATTACATCGGCGGGCGCGGCTTCTTTACCGGCGCGTTTGTGGGGCTGCACTGCGAGGACATCAGCGGCGACGGCTGCCACGCGGACTTCGACTACTTCACCTACGAGCCGGTTTAACGGCTCAGGCCGGGTAGCCCAGCGCGCGTGAGAGCTGGAGCCCGGCCTGCTGAAGCTGCTCGCGGAAATTAGCCAGCCCGGCATCGTCCACGCGGGAGGTCAGCGTCGACAGGCTCAGGGCGGCAATCACGCGGGACTCGTGGTTCCATACCGGCACCGCCACGCAGCGCACGCCCTGCTCGTTCTCTTCGCTGTCCAGGGCATAGCCCTGCTCGCGGGTCTGCGCCAGGGCGGCCATTAATGCTTCGCGAGAGGCGAGGGTGGAAGGGGTATAGGTGGTGTACTGATAGCCCTCAAGCAGGGCGTTCAGCTCGGTCTCGCCCAGCCAGGCAATCAACACCTTGCCGATGGCGGTGGCGTGAACCGGCAGACGGCGGCCAATGCGCGAATAGGCGATGGCGGCCAGCTTGCCTTCAATCTTCTCGATATAAACCCCTTCACGCCCGTCCAGGATCCCCAGATGGGTGGTCTGCCCGGTCAGCCGAGAAAGCTCCGTCAGCCAGCCTTTCGCCTTCTGACGAATATCGATGGAGCCCACAACGAAATGACCGCGCTCGACCAGCTTCATGCCGACGCGATATTTACCGTTCTCCGGGTTCTGATCGATATAGCCATGAAGCTGCAGGGTTTTCAGCAGTGAGTGGAGGGTACTCTTGCTCAGCCCCATCAGTTTGCTGATGTCGGTGATCTTAAGCTCGGTGGCCTGCTCGTTGAACAGGTCGAGGATCTGCAACGCACGTTCAACAGACTGAATAATCGGCATAATGCTGGTATGTCCACGCTGGAATTAAGGCGAAAACGTACCTTTTTCGGGGTGAAAAATCAATGAAATGGCACCGATGTTCTCCCCCTCTCCCTGTGGGAGAGGGCCGGGGTGAGGGCACCAGACCGCAGAGGACTCAACCCCCAAGCGTCGCCACCATCACCGCCTTAATCGTATGCATCCGGTTTTCCGCCTGGTCAAACACGATGCTCGCCGCCGACTCAAACACCTCGTCCGTCACTTCCATCCCGCCGTGCAGATCGAACTCCTTCGCCATCTGCTTGCCGAGCGTGGTCTGGTCGTCATGGAACGCCGGCAGACAGTGCAGGAACTTCACGTTCGGGTTGCCGGTCAGCGCCATCATCTGCGCGTTCACCTGATACCCGCGCAGCAGCGCAATCCGCTCCGCCCACTTCTCTTTGGCTTCGCCCATCGACACCCACACATCGGTATAGATAAAGTCCGCACCCTTCACGCCCGCCGCCACGTCTTCCGTCAGGGTGATTTTGCCGCCGTGCTTCTCCGCCAGCGCGCTGCACTCCGCCACCAGGCTCTCTTCCGGCCAGCAGGCCTTCGGAGCCACCAGACGCAGATCCAGCCCGGTCAGCGCCGCCGCTTCCAGCATTGAGTTGCCCATGTTGTTGCGCGCGTCGCCCGCGTAGACCAGCGTCATCTCGTTAAACGCCTTGCCCGGCAGGTGCTCCTGCATGGTCAGCAGGTCCGCCAGCAGCTGCGTTGGGTGGAACTCGTTGGTCAGCCCGTTCCACACCGGCACGCCCGCGTACTGCGCCAGCGTTTCGACCACTTCCTGCCCGTGGCCGCGATACTGAATGCCGTCGTACATCCGCCCCAGCACGCGCGCGGTGTCCTTAATTGACTCTTTATGCCCAATCTGGCTGCCGCTCGGCCCTAAATAGGTAACGCGCGCGCCCTGGTCAAATGCGGCAACTTCGAAAGAGCATCGTGTACGGGTTGAGTCTTTTTCGAAGATGAGCGCGATGTTTTTGCCAGTAAGCTTTTGTACTTCCTTGCCATTTTTTTTATCGGCTTTGAGCTGTGCGGCAAGAGTCAGCAGAGAAGTGAACTGTGCAGGGGTAAAGTCGAGCAATTTCAGAAAGTGTTTCTTGTACAGATCAGACATTTTATCCTCACATGGCGAACGCCACTTATTGAATTAAAATTCACTTTATATGTGTAATTATTCATTTGCAACCCCGTTTAACAAATCTTTCTTACAAAGGTGGAGGCAAACACGTCCGTGTGTGAAAATAGAAGTATCTGCCGCACTTTAAAGAGGAATGAGCCATGGCAAACCCGGAACACCTGGAAGAACAACGCGAAGAGACGCGTCTGATTATTGAAGAGCTGCTGGAAGACGGTAGCGATCCGGACGCGCTGTACACCATCGAGCACCATTTCTCTGCGGATGATTTCGACGCGCTGGAAAAAATGGCGGTGGAAGCTTTTAAACTGGGTTACGAAGTGACCGAGCCGGAAGAGCTGGAAGTGGAAGAGGGCGATACCGTCATCTGCTGCGACATCCTGAGCGAAGGCGCGCTGAAGGCGGAGCTGATCGACGCGCAGGTAGAACAGCTGATGAACCTGGCCGAGAAGTTTGACGTGGAGTACGACGGCTGGGGAACCTACTTCGAAGATCCGAACGGTGAAGACGGCGAAGAGGGCGACGACGAAGATTACGTCGACGAAGACGACGACGGCGTGCGTCACTAAGCGTTTCAGGCGGTGGCACGCGCCACCGCTTTTTCAAGGCAGAACCATGGATTACCCACAGATACTCGTCCCTGTACTTAACTTCCTCCAGTGCCCGACCCCGCAAGCATGGATTGATAAAGCCCGCGACCCGGCGAACCTGCCGCTGCTGCTCACCGACCACATGGTGTGCGAGCTCAAGGCCGCCCAGACCGCGCTATTACTCGTGCGTAAATACGTCGCCGACGAAAGCGGTGCTGACGCGCTGCTCGACTGGCTCAAACCCTACGAACTGTTCACCTTCCGCGACGGCCCGGAGCCGGACTTCATCGCCCTGCACAGGCAGATAGGCAAAAGCGTGATGCCCAAAACCGACGACCCGTGGGGCCAGGGGCTCATCGACAGCATGGTGCTGCTGATTAAAGAGGAGCTGCACCACTTCTGGCAGGTGCGCGAGGCGATGCTGGCCCGCGACATTCCGTACGTCAAAATCACCGCCAGCCGCTACGCCAAAGGGATGCTGAAGGACGTGCGTACCCACGAACCGCTGACGCTGATCGACAAGCTTATCTGCGGCGCCTACATTGAAGCCCGCTCCTGCGAACGCTTCGCCGCGCTGGCCCCGTTCCTCGACGACGACCTGCAGAAGTTCTATCTCTCACTGCTGCGCTCGGAAGCGCGCCATTATCAGGACTACCTGACGCTGGCCCAGCAGGTGAGCGACGACGATATCTCACCGCGCATAAAGCTTTTTGGCGAAATTGAAGCCACACTTATCTCGACACCGGACAACGAGTTTCGCTTCCACAGCGGCGTGCCGGTGTAAACCGGCATAACTCAAGGATAAGGATGCGAGATGAATAAAACGTGGACCCGTATTGTGATTGTCGTCATTGCGGCTGCCGCCGTGGCGTTCTGGGTGTTTTTCGACAGGCAGCGCGCCCCGGAACGGCAGATGGATAACGCCCTCAACGCGATGCCCGCCTGGCAGGTGATTAAGGAGCAGGAGCCCGCGCTGCATCAGCGTATCCTCGACCAGATGGCCGCCCTGCAAAAAGCGGGCGAGCCGGAGCAGCAGATTATCGACACCATCCAGCCGCAGATCCTGCATCTGCAGATGACGCGCCTGCAAAACGCCCCGGACGCCAACGTGGTGAACTACATGACCATCAACATGGAGCAGACCGCCGCCATTCAGAAGGTGAGCGACGACGCCTGCTTCCGCTTCCTCTACCCGATGGTGAAGGGCGGCATCAACCCGATGCGCATGCTGGATAAAGACCTGATGGCGCGGCGCATGCAGGCCGACGCCGACATGATGCGCGCGGCCTACGGCAAAAACAGCCACACCGTGACCCCGGCCGAGCGCGAGGCGGCAGTCGAAGATGTGCGGCCGATTATGAAGGCGCTTGCCGATAAGTACGGTGAGGACATCCAGCTGCTGCAGATGCCGGAGAAGGCGGTGGGCAAAGAGAAGCTCTCCTGCGATATGGTGCAGGAGATGTGGGCGAAGGTGCTGGCGCTGCCGGAGCAGAAGGCGGCGAGGGTGATTCGGCTGGCGGTCTCTGAGCTGGACTGACGAAGGGCGCTGGTTTTTTGGGCACTTAGCGCAGGTTTAGCGCGTCGTCGCTTGCATGGCGGCGCGCGACAGGTATAATCCACAACGTTTCCGCATCCCCTTCAGTGCCGAAGTGGCGAAATCGGTAGACGCAGTTGATTCAAAATCAACCGTAGAAATACGTGCCGGTTCGAGTCCGGCCTTCGGCACCAAGTCACTAAATTCCTTTAAAAACAATGAGTTAGTGTGAAAAACCTGCCTCATTTGCATATAAGAAATGTCAGTTTCCTATCAAGTACAAAAGCCACTGTGATTGTTAATGGCTTTGGTATGTTAGCACGCAGTGGCAAGTAGTTACCAGGCTCAACCTTGTATCGCTTTTCCTTTGAAGCCGGAAGACGTGCCGCCGTCTCAAAACTCCATACCAAAACAGATTGATCACACGCATTTAAGCCCGATGTGCGGCCTTATGAGCCACGTAAACAGGTTTATGGTGATAACGTACCTACAAACGATATGTAGGCTCTATCAGCGTTTCAACCATGTTCCCGCAAGGGTACACGGTTATCCTGATAAGGTGTGATCCCTCTGCCAGTCTGATGAGGTCGCTACGCTTGTTGCTGTATCACCAACGGGGCTTTATGGCTTCTATTGTCCAAAATCAGAGAGTTGCACAAGTTATGCTCGATAGTTAATCTAAGATAAATCTTAGATTGCAAGAGGTTTTTTGATGTCTTCAAAATCAAATCGAACATACAAGTATGGCGACCAACCGATAAGAATCACTACTGTTCAAGTGATTGAGGAACAGTTCGGAGGGGCGGCAACGGCGAAGCAAGTGGATGCTTATCTGAAAGAGCGATTTCCGCATTATAAAGACGACACCCACTTGAATCTCATTGTCAACTCAGTCAACTGCAATCGTAGCTACTGGAGTTTCAACAAAACAGCCAGGCGAACTGATGATGTAACCCATCGGCATCATGAATATGACCGATTGTTCAAGCGAGGGAAGATCTTTGAAATCTATCAACCCTCTATTCATGGTATTTGGGAGTTGTATCAGGATCAGCAAGGTAAATGGTGTTACCGTAAGGTGAAATCTGAGTTTGAAAAGGCTGTTGATGATGCGTCAGAACTGCCCCCGTCAGAACGCAAAGAGATTTTAGACGCTGAGAATAAAACTCCTGAGCTAATCGAGGTTACAACACGAGTTTATAAGCGAAGCCCCTATGTAGTAGCCGAAGTTCTTTCAAGGGCTAATGGCAAGTGTCAAAGCTGTAAGAGTGACGCTCCTTTTCTCAAAGTAGACGGCACACCATTTCTTGAGGTTCATCACATTGAGTGGCTTTCGAATGGTGGGGAGGATTCCGTTGAAAATGCGATTGCATTGTGCCCGAACTGTCACAGACAGGCGCATTATGGCGTTTTGGAGTTAGTACCAGTTAACAAATAAACTGAACATGCTTGTGACAGTATGAATAGGGTAAGTATCTTGGGGATTCTATGAGACCTTATTTAATATCTTGCTAAGCAGGGAATGTAAATATCGACATTTTTATATTATGGGAAACTTATGAAAAGTATCTGTAAGTTATGTCTCGAAGAGAAAGAACTACTGGAATCTCATAGCATACCAAGAAGCTATTTCAAACGATTGAAGAAGAATGATTCGCAGTTGATTATATTTCAAAAAGGTAGTAAACCAAAACGAGAAAATGTTGATCCTAAAGAGCCACTTCTATGCTTCGAATGTGAGCAGTTTATCAGCCATGAGTACGAATCGTATGGAACAAGACTGTTGAGAAACCATCATAATATACGTAAAAACTCTGACCATATTATCATCAACTCTTTCGATTATAAGCGATTTTATCTTTTCTTACTAAGTATACTATGGAGAGCCTCTATCTCTAAAAGTGTGCATTATTCAACTGTTAATGGAGTTCCTGAGTTGGATGACTTGATGAGGCATTGCATTAAAAATAAACAGGTGAGAATAAATAAACTTAGTCATTTGAAGGTGGATAACTTCATCCGTATTTGTGTATTTAGATTGATCGATACAACGAATAATATTCCTGATCACGTTATTAAATCTATTCTTAGTAACTTTGCTTTTATAAAAAGTGATGAGGCTGACAGCGTACTATGGTATTTCGTTGTGGAGGGATTCGCTATATTCTATGTTTTCTCTGCTTCTAAAGATTATCATGATGTCATTAGAATGAGATTAAAATCACAGTTAACTTCTGGTAGTTATCAGAAGATCTTTAAGATTGATATTTTTAAAGACGCTCTCTTCTCCGAGATTTTTATTGATTTACTTACTGCCGCGAATGAACAGAAATGATGATTTAATAATCACAGTGTTCTGAATACTCTACAGACGTCTTAATACATTTGCATTGTTCAAACGGGCTGATCGTCATAGATAGTATTGCTGTAAATACACGCCTTAGTATTGTCAGTCTCCTGTTAGTCTATCAAGATTAGCGTGATAAGTTCTACGTGAGTTTGTTGGGTCATGAGCTCCAGTGTTATCAGTAATACCCTGTTTTTATGTGTGACTTCTTATAAATCCATTTTATTGATCACATGTCTATAAGTCCGGTGTGTAGCTTTATGAGCTACATAACATAAACAGGTGCAGAGTGGCAATCACTGCGATCATCCGTACCCATGTACTTGTAATATGCAGGTACTACAAGTACCTCGCTTATGCTCAGCTTGTTACTTGTACCATTAACGGGGCTTTGTGGATGGTATTGTCTAAACTAAAGTACATCCAATAAGGCGGAGGAAGATGATGAGCATCACGTATAAAATCACATACGAACACAGAGACGGGAAAGAAACCAGAGCGGAGACGGTGTTACTTCGCTCTGACCACGAGCCAACACAAGATGAAGTCCAGGACGCAGTCAGAAGGGATTCCGCCAGATTTCACTCTGGCAGAGGGGGGACGAAGATTGCTGGATTCTCTATTATTTCAGTTGTATCTGAACCTTAATCCATAATGGCTTACCCCTCATTAGCCTGATTTGGAATGTTAAGAGAAAAAACAAAACACTCAAGTTGCTCTGAGGTTAAATATGTTTAATAACAAACTGTTGACGGTGGATCATGTGTATTAAAGGATTATCACTTTTTTTCTGTGCCATTTGCGTCGGTTGTAGCGGGGGTTCTCAGCGGCAAGAGCACTTAGATGTGCCTACTTATTCGGAGAGTTATGATCAGAGCTTAGGATGGCTTGTAACCGCTCGTTACAGAGACGTAAGTAACGCGGATATTGTAATGTCACTGATTGGGGACTTTTGCAAAAGCAAAGGGAAGGAAGCAACTCTATATAAGACGAATGCTGGTACTTCATCCTCCATTCAAGATATTTGGGCTTGTCAGACTCCCCCATTGTTAAATGATACAGATGTACTAAGCGGGATTTATTGCCATTTCATTGCTAACGCGCCCCGCTACTCGGTAGATTTCACGAACTCCCAGAAGGAAATTGCAGAAAAAAGATTTGTTAAAACTTTCATTAAAAAGGGGATTGAATATCCAGTTGGTAGCTTTTACGAAAAGTACCTGAATAACTTTTCTGTGTGGGCAGTAGCCAAACACAAAGAGAGCGCTACTACTGATGAGGTACGTGAGTGGTTTGACACACATTGCCAGTAGGCAAAACGCTGATGCTGTTGCACCACCCATTGTCATACCATCAATGGGCAATAAGGCTTTATTGTCCAAAATCTGTTAGTTGCGCATTTTCTGCACCCTGAATACTCTGCGATTAATCCTAATAACTCAAGGGTGAGCATGGCTATCGGGAACAGACAGATTCAAGATGAATCACCTGAGGAAGAGTTAGAGCGCTTGCTGGAAGAACTTGCACTGACGCATGAGCAACGAGAGTTTATTGAGTCCATGCTACAAGAGGACGGGGATAGTACCAATGGGGAGTGAATCGCCACGGATAATCTAGACACTTCCGAGCCGTTGATAATACTGGTTTTCATATTCTGTCGGTGACATCTGTTCGCTAGAACCATGCCGACGCTTACTGTTATAAAACATTTCGATGTAATCA